>CANQJB010000047.1 GCA_947624155.1 uncultured Clostridia bacterium | reverse complement strand
TGCTCCGTCTGCGGTTACAAGATCACTGAGACCATTCCGAAGCTTGAGCACGTTCATAAACCCGCCGATGAGTGGAGCCACGACGAAAACACCCACTGGCACGAGTGTTCCGGCTGTGATGAGAAGCTCGACGAGGCCGAGCATATCATGGGCGAGTGGATTATCGACAAGGAAGCGACCGAACTCGAAGAGGGCTCAAAGCATAAGGAGTGCTCCGTCTGCGGCTATAAGATCACCGAAACCATTCCGAAGTTAGAGCACGTCCACAAACCCGCCGACGAGTGGAGTTATGACGAAAATATTCACTGGCACGAATGCTCAGGCTGTGATGAAAAGCTCGACGAAGCAGAACATATCATGGGCGAGTGGATCGTCGACAAGGAAGCGACTGAACTCGAAGAGGGCTCAAAACATAAGGAATGCTCCGTCTGCGGTTACAAGATCACCGAAACCATTCCGAAGTTAGAGCACGTCCACAAACCCGCCGATGAGTGGAGCCACGACGAAAACACTCACTGGCACGAGTGCTCAGGTTGTGATGAAAAGCTCGACGAAGCCGAGCACATCATGGGCGAGTGGGTCATAGATAAGGAAGCCACCGAGCTTGAAGAGGGTTCAAAGCATAAGGAGTGTTCCGTCTGCGGATATACCGTCACTGAACCTATTCCTCAGATCGGAAATGTCGACACCGAGGTTGAAAACGACGGAACAGCGCCTGCTGTGACCGTTCCTGCGGAAGACAAAAAGGCTCTCGAAGACGAGGTTCTGACCGATGAGGACAGAGAGGCGATCGAGAACGGCGCAGACGTAAAGATCGTTCTTTCTGTCAAGGACGCCGGGGCGACAGCTCCCGAGGAGGATAAGGCCGCGGTCTCAGCGTCTGCCGGAGAATATACCGTTGGGCAGTATCTCGACATCGAGCTGTTCAAGTCGGTCGACGGAGTTAGAACCGACATTTCTGAGGTCAATAACGCAATCACGGTTGTCATAGCCCTGCCTCAGAATCTTGTCGGAACCGACGGAAGAAGCTTCGCGGTCATCAGAGTACACGAAGGCGCCGTAAACTTCCTGTCCGATCTTGACAGCGATCCCAACACCGTCACCATTATGACCGACAAGTTCTCAACCTACGCGCTTGTCTATAATGACGTTCAGGCACCGCCGACGCCTCCGACGATTCCGACAATTCCGTCAGTTCATCAGCACGCCTTTGCGGATTGGCAGCGCGACTTCAGCAGCCACTGGAGAAGCTGTGTATTCTGTGGGCTGAGAATCGACGTCGCTCCGCACAGCTTTGTCAACGGCGTCTGCACCGTTTGCGGATATCTTGACATAAGCTATGTGAGCGAGGCCACCGAAACCGTCGATGACACCGTTGAGGTTGTAGTCCCGACAGAGGGCAGAGATCTGAGCGGAAGCGAAGAGGTTGTAAAATAAGGTGAATTTCATCAAAGTCCTGTTCCTTGACTGGGAGCAGGACTTTTTTCAGTTCACTCTTGACATTTCAAAATCATTGTGGTATGATATATTATACAAATCATACTTATGAGGTGATAAAATGCAAGCACCAAAAGGAAAATACGCATGGACAGCCACGGTTGGCGAAAAAGGGCAGATCGTAATACCAAAGCAGGCGCGAGAGGTTTTCGGGATCAAGCCCGGTGACACTCTTTTGCTTCTCGGAGATGAAAAGCGCGGGATAGCGATTCCGCCGAAAGGGGCATTCGCGGAGCTGTTCGGCATAGCCTACGGCGAAAGCGAGGGCGGCGAATGAAAAGAATAGCATTTTTCTGCATTCCCGCACACGGCCACACCAACCCGATGCTGCCGGTTGCGGCGGAACTGGTTAAGCGCGGCAACGCCGTCAGGTTCTATTCCTTCAACGAATTTGAGACTAAAATCAAGGCGACCGGCGCGGAATTCGTGTCCTGCGATTATTTTCTGCCGAAACTGACCGATAAAGAGCTGTCGGGGCTGAAAAGTGTCTCCACGACCGAGATGACGGTTCAGGATATTCGCATTACTCTCGGCATGGATTCTTTTCTCGACGGCGAATTCAAGGCCTTCCGCCCCGACGTCGTGTATTCCGATTCGGTTTGCTTCTGGGGAAAGCTCATCGCGCGGAAGCATAATCTGCCGCTGGTCGTGTCTACAAGCACATTTGCGTTCAACAAAATGTCCTCGCAGTATATGAAAAGTTCTCCCAGGGAAATTGCCGACATGATTTTCGGATTGCTGAAGATCGCCCGCGAGCTTAAAAAGCTCCGGCCATACGGCTACCGCGTGGACAGCGTTCTGTCTTTGATTCAGAGCGATAACGGCACCGACTCGGTCGTTTACACCTCGAGGCGATTCCAGCCCTGCGCCGAAAGCTTTTCGGATCATTACGCTTTTGTCGGGCCGTCGGTGTTTTCAAATGCCGTGCCGAATAAAGAACAGGCCAGACCGCTTATTTACATATCCCTCGGGACGGTAATAAACGACAGGCCGGATTTTTACAAAAAATGTGTCGAGGCGCTCGCGGGTCAAGGCGTTGATGTGATAATATCCTGCGGGAATGCGGTGAAAAGTGAAGATTTCGGTGTGCTCCCCGAAAGCGTCAAGGTATATTCTTATGTCGATCAGCTTGATGTTCTTTCAAGGGCGGACGTTTTTATCACTCATTGCGGCATGAACAGCGTTTCGGAAAGCCTTTATATGGCGACGCCGACGGTGCTCTGTCCACAGACCGGCGAGCAGCGGGCGGTTGCGAGAAGGGCGGCAGAGTTTGGCGCGGGGGTTATTCTCAAAGACTGTTCCGCTGAAGGTATCAGGAAAGCGGTCATGACGGTTCTGAACAGTGGAACATACAGAGCTGCCGCGGAGGAATGCAGCAGAGATTTCCGCTCCTGCTCCGGCGCGGCGGGCGCAGCGGAATTTATTGAAAGAGCGCCGCTCTTATCCGGCTAAAGAAAATGAAAAAAGCAGGGAATGTGTTTACAGCCCTCCGGCTTTGTGCTATAATATCTCTGCCGAAATTTCGGACCTACTTTATCTTTAAAGGAGCACCTGAAATGATCAAAAGATTGTTTGTAATAATCCTTGCGGCTGCGCTTGCGCTTTCTCTCGCCGCCTGCGAAAATGTCGAGAACCCCGAGTCCCCGGAATCGGGCAGCAATCCGCCCGCAATATCCGAAAGCACCGAGAACGGCGGAGATACTCAGCCAGAGGGCGAGGAAACGCCGGAGCCCGAAGCGCCGCCCGCAGAGGTGACTGTTGAAAGCATCAGAAACGGCAATTATATCGGCGACCTTCTTTATAACGCGGGAACCGTTTCGCTGACCTATACTGCCCTAGACAGCGACGGCAGCGTACACGGTACCAATAACATCGAGTTTTACTATCTTGACAGCGGCTGCCCCGCGATTCAGAACGCATTTTCAAGCGACGAGGTCGGCAGCGCCGAGACAATGGTCCTCGCCGGAGACGGCTTTGCCGCGTCATTTGACATCTACACCGGATTTTCAAAGGGGATAACCGTCATTCCGACGCAATACTATGAGGCGCAGATCGAGGCTAATTGGGATATGCTTTATCCCGAGGAAACTTATGAGACAATAACCGCCGTCTTGGAGCAGGACGGCGCGACGGTCGTCGAGACCTTTAACTATAATGAGGAATACGGCGAGGATTATAAGCGCGCGCTTTATTATCTCGACGGAGACGGCAGGATAATCTATAAAGAGGTTACACGTTATCTCGTCACCGAGGGAGCGGAAATCGACCCCGCGCTCCCCTACGGCACCGACGAGGCTCCGGTGATGTCTGTTGACACCTATTCGGTGCAGTACGGCGCGGAGAGGGTTTTAAATCTTACGACCGACAGAGAGCTCACCGAGGGCGACACCTGCGAGCTGACCGTTCACATCATCGACGGCGACTACACCGAGACGCAGACGCTCAACGTTGCGAAGGACGCCTCCGTCACCGTAATGGACAGGTGGTCGGTATATGAGACATTTACCGACGAAAAAATGGAAATGGACGATATTTTCGATATGTCCGGCCTGAGCGAGGATTCGCTCGAAATCTGGGCGAGGAATCCTCGGACGGCGGAGGAGTAAGCCAGCAATAATTTTGATTTTTACGCGGAACTTAGGAAAACTACGGGTAAAAGTTTGAGTTTTTTCAGAACGCTTTGCCCAAGAGAACAAAAGATTCGGTCAGCCATTTTGCAAAAGGGCTGACCGAAAACTTTTGTTTAGCACGCTAAAATCAGACCCATGCTGAGGTACTTATTTGCAATCTCTCACCCCTCCCACCGTTTACACCGCTTCTATTTTAGCAAAAAATTATAAATTTTTAGCATTATATTGCAAAACGCTCGGAGATGTGATATAATTTTTTAAATAATTGCCGAAAGGGGTTTTATTATGAAAAAGCTGATTTGTGTTTTGATGTCAATGCTGCTTCTCGTGTCCTGCGGCGCTCCCCGCACACCCGATTTTTCCGCGAGCGAGGCGGCCGAGGAGGTCTATCAGTATCTTCTCGACAGCTTCGGCGAAACGATGCTGAGCTGTCAGCAGGAGTCGACCTGGATGGGCTCGGCGGACTATGAAATGGATATAATCGAGCAGGCGACCGGAAAGCTCCCCGCGATCCGCGGCCTCGACTTTATGAACGATGACTTTGAGGGCGTCGTCGAACGCGCAAAGGAATGGTGGGAAAAGGGCGGACTTGTGACGATCTGCTGGCACACCGGTATCAACGGTAAGGGCTATCAGGAATCGCAGAACGACGTCCCGGATTTTGACAAGCTCCTCGATGAATCCACGCCTGAGCACAAGGCGATGATCGAAAACTGGGACAAAGCGGCGAAAGCCCTCGGTGAGCTCCGCGACGCCGGCGTTCCCGTCCTCTGGAGACCATTCCATGAGTTCGACGGCGGCTGGTTCTGGTGGGGCAAGGGCGGCGGCGACAACTTTATCAAGCTCTGGAGAATGATGCACGACCGCTTCACCAACGATTTCGGCCTCGACAATCTGATTTGGGTCCTCGGCTATTCCGGCGACGTCAAAGACGGCTGGTATCCCGGCGACGAATACTGCGACGTTATCGGCTCGGACAGCTATGACAACTCGACTAACAAGAACGCCTACAAGCGCCTTGAGGATATGAACACCGGCAAGCCGATCGCCTATCACGAGTGCGGCTATGTTCCTCCGATAGAGCAGTTTGAGAGCGACGGCTGCCTTTGGAGCTGGTTCATGATCTGGCACACCGATTTTATCGTCAACCACAACAAGGACGAGCTCAACACCGTCTATAACCACGAAAAGGTGATCACCCTCGACGAGCTCCCGGATTGGGGCGAGGATAAGTAACCGGAGTTAATGTGTATTTCCACGCTTCGCCAGTAGTGGGGATAAAGGTTCTTGAGCCCGAGTTTCAAGCCGCGGAATACCGCCGGATTGAAAGAGCAATTAAAGGGATAAGCTTCGGCGCCGTGCAGATATATTATATTAAATTCAAAATTCGGGAGGTGGAGCCGCCGTGTGCATGATATGCGACAGAATACAAATGATCAAAGCCGGAACAAATCCGTATTTTGTTAAAGAGCTTGAAACAGGATATGTCGTAATCGGTGACAATCAGCATTTCAAGGGTTATACTTTATTCTTGCTGAAAGACCATGTGACTGAGCTTTTTAAATTGGAAGATGATTTGAAATCAAAGTTTCTCATAGAAATGACGCTTGTGGCCGAGGCGGTTTCAAAGGCTTTCGGAGCCGAAAAGATGAATTATGAATGCCTCGGAAACGGCGAAACCCACCTGCACTGGCACCTCTTTCCGCGGGTTGAGGGCGACCTCGAAGGCTTCGGAATGAACGGCCGCGGCCCGGTCTGGTGGTACCCCAGAGAGAAAATGTATTCTGACGGTACAAGGCCAAGCGCCGAGGAGCTCGAAACAATGAAACAAGCCCTGCGGAAGGAGCTTGATAAATCAGCGCTCTGTCAAAACTGACAGAGCGCTGTTATTTTATGCGGTGATTCCGAGAGAACGCCTTTATTTTCACAGCATTTTCAGGCATTCCTCCGGCAGGGCGCCTTCGATCACCGCCGCCTCGACCCAGGAGTCCAGCAAAAAGCCGTCGTTATACTTCATCAGCACGCGCAAAAAGTGCCAGTCCATCTCGCCGTTGAGAATGTTTTCAAAAATGCTCAGCTTCGACTGCGCGCTTAAAATCGGCATAAATTTCTCGAGAATTCCGTAGTCAATGCCGTCAAATTCGGCGTTTGCCAGCAGAGAAACCACGCTTTCGTCGTTGAGATATTCAGCGAGTTTGATGATCTCGGAGATGTCTATCCCCTTTTTTGAAAAGTTTTTTGACAGCCTGTCTAGTATGCTCGGCTTTAGGATCGGCGCGAGACCGGCGATGTCGGAAAATTCTGCCGCGACAACGTTTTCTCCGCCGTTTACAACGTTTTCGAGAATCGCCGACTCCCCTGCGGTCGGGCCTCCCGCGTTGATAAGCTCGTCGGTCGAGACCGAGAAAACCTCCGCGATTTTGACAAGTACCGAAACGTCGGGGAAGCTCTCGCCGCGCTCATAACGCGAAACAGCCTGCCTTGTCAGATTCAGACGGTCGGCGAGCTCCGACTGGGTCATGTCGGCGGCCTTGCGAAGGCGCGAAAGATATACTCCGAATTTTTCAATGCTGAACACAAAAACACCTCCCGATTTTATAATACAACATTTTCGGCTCTTTGTCACGCAATTGTTAGTTGCTTGACAGCCCTCTCCCGCGGGCTTATGATTTTACCCGAGGAGGGATTTTTTTATGCTTTCGCTGCTAAATTTGCGCGAGCCCGCCGGAGAGATTCCGGCGTCGGTTTTTTCGGACATCTCGCTCGACAAGCTGCTTTCGGGGCGGGAAATCGCAGTTTTGTCTCATATCTGCGCGCCGGAGGATATTTCGGCGCGGCAGGAAATATTCATGCTGCTTGAGAATAAACCGTTTTATGATTGGCTGCACGAGCTGTATCTGAATCTGAAATATCTGGAAAAATCAAAATATCTGTTTGAAAATTCGTCGCATGAGGTCGAGCGCTGCGCTCTGTTCTGCGGATATGCCGAGAGCTATGTTTCGGCGGTAGAGAGTATGAAAAACAGCTATAAATCAAAGTTTTTAGCGGCTTTAAACGGCGAAGCGGCTTTGAGAGATACTCAGCTCACACGCCTGAAAGAGGGAATTTCGGAGCACAAAAAGCTGTGGGGGATTATATCGAATAACCGGCTCAGCATAAGCCCAAACGGAGTATATGTTAAATTTGCTGCTGATAAAGCGGCGACGGTCAGTGATACGGTTTACAGGATTTGCGAACGGCTGGGATACGTTTCAACGTCGGATAATAAACCGGCAGCTTCAAAGATGTCTCCCCGCCTTGCGGATGCGCTGATCGGGCTCTGGCGGGGCGAATTTCGGCAGATGGCGCTGCTCCGCGAAGAGCTGCTGCCGCTGATAAACCCCGATATACTGCGGCTAACGGACGATCTGGAGTTCTATTTTTCGATGAACCGGCTGCGGGAAAAGGCGGCTGCGAAGAGAGTTTCGGTATGTTACCCGGAAATTTCGGAGGAGCCGAGATACTCAGCGCGCGGCCTCAGCGACGTTTCGCTGATTCTCAAGGATGGCTCGAAAATCGTTCCGAACGACATTGAAATGGCTGCTGGAGAGAGCGCGTTTTTCATTCGCGGGGCTAACGGCGGAGGAAAAACCACCTTCGTCAGAGCTGCGGCAATTAACCTGATAATGTTTCTGAGCGGCTGCCCGGTATATGCAAAAAGTGCGGAAATATCCCCTTTTACGCGAATTATTACTCATTTTCCCGAAAACGAGGGCTTCAGCTCCGGAGGGCGGCTTGAAAACGAGGTTAAGCGTCTTCGGGAAGTCGTTGAGGCAGCCGACGCACAGTGCTTTATGATTTTCAACGAGACTTTTACCGGCGCCGACGAGCAAAAAGGTACCGCGCTGGCTCTTGAACTGATGAACAAAGTTAGCGAAAAGGGCGCGTTTGCGCTGTTTGTGACCCATTTTCACGGCGTTTGCGAGGGGGAAATTCCGTCGCTGGTGACTGTCGTTTCGGGCGGCAGCGAGCGCACGTTTAAGATTGTTAAGCAGGTCGGCGGGCGCAGTTCCTACGCGCAGGACATTCTCAGAAAATACGGTCTCGACCGCGAGAGCCTGATGAGCAAGATCAAGGAGGCGGGAAATGATCAGTCTGCTTTATGAGTCCGATTTTCGGGACAAAAGAGATGCGGTCGCGCATCTTGACGATCTTATGCTGGGGAAAATTTTAGCGGCTGTGACGCCGGACATTCGGCTTCAAAATGCCGCACGGGAGGTTCTGGAGCGGCCGCTGACCGACCCGGCGCAGGTAGAATACCGGCGGGAAATCGTCCGCGATTTCGCCGCGAGAAAGATGTCGGTAGAGCGGCTTTCCGCGCTCTTTGGCGGATTCGGGGATATTCGGAGCGACTACAATGACGAAAAAAGCCGACTGTTTCGCCTCTTCGGCGGCAGAGCCGACTCTTCGGAGCTTTTGGGTGCGGCCGCCGGAGCGGTTCAAAAGCTCATTGAACTGATAAATGAAATATATGATATTCTGCGCGGCCGAACGCCGAAATCAAAGGGTTTGAACGCTCTCAAGGAGCGCATTACCGAGCTTTCGGAGTCGCAGGATCTGCGCTATTTATATAATTTAGCTGTGAAATTTCATGGCTTTTCTTCGGCGGAGAACACAACCGAAACGGAGCTTATAATCGACCAAAGCGGCAAAATCAGCGGCCTCGGACTGATCTCAACGCAAAAATCCGAGAGGGCTCAGAAGCGCGCTTTCGGCCGAAAATCGGAGCCGGAGGGAGGCCGCGCGGCGCTTTTTCCCGAGGAAGCCGGCGGGATTATTTCGGCCTCCGCAAAGGAGCTCTGCGAGGCGTTTGAATTTGTGATCTCATCGCTCTGCGGTGAGTTTCTGCGACTTAATTATGATCTTAACTTTTATACATTTGCGGTCAAATACTGCGACGCGCTGAAAAACGCAGGAGTACCGGCCGTCTATGCGGATTTGGGCGACGATACCGATATCCGTGGGCTTTACGATCTTTACCTTTTGATGACGCTGCCGGAGCCTGAGGCGGTCGTGGCAAACGACTTCAGATTGTCAAACGAGGTTAAGGGAATGCTTATTACCGGCAAAAATTCGAGCGGCAAAACGGTGTATCTGCGCGCCGCGGCAATGGCGCTGATTTTCACCGCGGCGGGCCTGCCGATCCCCGCTAAGGCCGCCGAGATCGCGCTTCCTGAAGAAATTTTACTGCAAATGGCGTCGGCAGAACGGGCTTATCACGGCGGAGACATCACCGGCCGCTTCGAGGAAGAAGTTATTGATATTAAGCAAATTGCCGACGGAGCCGCGCCGGGCGCGCTTGTTGTTTTAAACGAGGTTTTTCAGACGACGGATTACACCGAGGGCGCCGAGGGGCTGTATTATATTTTGGAGCTTCTGAACCGCAAGGGCGCGAAATGGGTGCTGGTAACTCATCTGAAGCGGCTGGAAAAGCTGTTTGAGGGGGATAAGCGGGTTATTAAATTGAGAGCTGACGAAAACAAAGATTATAGGGTTTTGATTGATTAGATTCGTTATACTATTATTTTCACAAAATCATACTTCAAAGTTTTAAAATGACCTACATCGTAAGATTATTGTACAGCACTTGATTTTCCGCTTCTATCGTGTTATAATTAACTCATCACACTAAAGGAGCCCCTCCCATGCTTACCCTCACTCTCTGCGATGACAACGCCGCCGAACGCGAGCAGCTTAAATCCCTTGTCCTCGAATGGTCAGACCGCTCGGGAACTGGCGTCAGCGTGCTCGAATGCCCATCGGCCGAGGCGTTTTTGTTTGCCTATGAAGAACAGCGGCCAGATATTTTGCTCCTCGACATCGAAATGCCGGGACAGTCGGGGGTGGAGCTCGCGAAAAAGCTCCGCCGTTCAGACAGGGTGATGCAGATAATCTTCATCACCGCCTATTCCGATTATATCGCCGAGGGCTATGAGGTCGCAGCTCTTCATTATCTTCTGAAGCCGGTCGACCGCGAAAAGCTGTTCTCGGTCCTTTCGATTGCCGCCGAGCGGGTTAGGCGGGACTGCCGCAAAATAACCCTCGAAACTCCCGACGGCACCGAAGTCCTGCCGCTCTACGACGTCAGATATATCGAGTCGCATAAGAATTATGCCGTTATCCGCGCCGACCGCGAATACACCGTCCGCCGAACACTCGGCGATATTCTTGAATCGCTCGACAGCCGGTTTATAAAGGTCGGGCGGTCGTTTATAATAAATCTTCTCTGGATACGCAGGGTCAGCCGGACCGAGATCGAGCTAAAATCCGGCGAGGTTATACCGATACCCCGCGCGGCGTTTGAGGCCGTCAACCGCGCGATCATCGACATGAAATGAGGACACAATGAAGCTTTTAAACAGCCGCACAAACCGCCGTATAGCCGCATATCAGAAGGAGCTGATCAAGACCCACTATGCTGAGGTCGAGTCGATGTACCGAAAGATGAGGGGCTGGCGGCACGATTACAGAAACCACATTCAGACCATGAAGGCTTACGCGCAGAACGGCAATATGCAGGCTGTGCTGCGCTATCTCGATATGCTAGACAAGGATTTGAAGACGGTCGACACCGTCATTAAAACCGGCAATCCGATGACCGACGCAATTTTAAATTCAAAGATAACGCTTGCACGGGACAAGAATATCGAGGTCAGAGCAGATGCGAACATCTCCTGTGTTCTCGGAATTTCGGAGCTGGAGCTCTGCTCGATAATCGGCAACCTCTTTGACAACGCGATCGAGGCGAGCATGAAACTGCCTGAGAGCGAGCGGCTGATCCGCGTTTATATGGAGGTTAAAGAAGCGGAGCAGCTCTATATTTCGTTCACTAATTTTACCGCCTCAAAGAAGCTCGAAAAGCGCCTCGGGAGATATGTCAGCACCAAGGGCCGCGACCACGGCCTCGGTCTTGAGAGGATAGACACGATAGTCAGCCGCCTCGGGGGATATGTCTCCCGCAATTCCGAAGAGGGCGCATTTACGACCGAGATTTTGATACCGATTGCTCCTCTGAAATCCGAAAAGTGACATTTCGTCCCTGATTTTATACATTTCGTCCCAGATTTTGCGCTGGGGCGATTTTTATGTTATAATACCCGCAAGAGGTGATGATATAAATGTTCAAGAAAAAGCAAAAAGACCAAAAGCCCGCGGAAAAGCCGACCTACAACGCCCCGCGGTGCATTCTGTTCTCATTCGGCAGGGTGTGGCGATATTCAAAGCCGTACTTCTTCAGCGCACTGCTGATTTTAGCACTGAATCTTCTTTGGAACGTGTGTCAGTTCTACTTCACTCCGGCGCTGGTGGGAACCTTGGAACGCGGCGAGGGAATAGCCGCGTTTATGCTGACTCTCTTGATTTTCGGCGGAGGTCAGGCTCTTTCCATAGGATTTCAGAACTATGTAAACATAAACATAGGCCCCCATCAGCAAATTCTGAAATCGCACCTTACCGAAGAGGTGACCGGCAAAATCACGAATACGTCATATCCGAATTTTTTGACCGAAAAATTCAAAAACCGCACTTCTCAGGCGTTTGAGGCGACGGACAACGGAATTATAAACACATGCTGGCACTTTGTATTTTCCTTTATACAGAATCTGATCCTGTTCGCATTCTATCTTTACTTTTTGACCGACCTTCACCCGCTTCTCGGCGTTGTGACGGGAATTTTATCGGTGATAATGTTCTTTTACAACCGCTGGGCTTATGCCTGGGGGCAGCGCCACCGCGACGAGGAATCAGAGATCTGGCGCAAGTGGGACTATGTCCGGGACAACATGGTCAAGCTGCCGCTGATTAAAGAACTCAAGTTTTTCGGAATGGCAGGCTGGATCGAGAGCATCTTCCGCGACGTTTATATGATTTCGGCGCATTTGTCTGTAAAGCGCGAAAAATTCTTCGCCTGGCGCGGCGTGGTCAACATTATAACCAACGTTCTGCGCGACGGCTTCGCGCTCTATATCCTGATTTCCGCGGCGCTTCGCGGCGAGGTCTCGGCGGCGAGATTCGTGCTTTTGTTCTCAGCGATCGGCAACTTCTCGTCGCAGGTCGGCGGGGTGTTCGACGCAATAAACAAAGTCCGCGAGGACTGCCTCAAGGTCAATAACTTCATGGAGTTCATCAACTACCCCGAGCCGTTCAAGTTTGAGGAGGGCAAGCCTGTTCCGCGCGCGGAAAGCTATGAAATCAGGCTTGAAAATGTGAGCTATACATATCCCGGTGCGGACAAAAAGACTCTCGACGGCTTTGACATTACTGTTCACAAGGGCGAAAAGCTCGCGATGGTAGGGCTCAACGGCGCGGGAAAAACCACCGTCGTGAAGCTGATCTGCGGATTTTTAGACCCCGACGAGGGCAGAGTGCTCTTAAACGGTCAGGACATTCGCGAATTTAACCGCCGCGACTATTACAGCCTGTTTTCGGCGGTATTCCAGCAGTTTTCGATAATAGATTCGACTATCGCGCAGAATATCGCCCAAGCTGTCGAAGACATCGACTACAAAAAGCTTGACAGCTGCCTTGAAAGAGCAGGGCTTCAGAAGATGATAAAATCCCTTCCTAAAGGGCTTGAAACTCACCTCGGCCGCGACATCTACGACGACGGCGTCATGCTCTCGGGCGGCCAGACACAGAGGGTGCTTTTGGCCCGCGCGCTCTATAAAAACGCGCCGATACTCGTTCTCGACGAGCCGACGGCCGCTCTCGACCCAATCGCCGAAAACGACATCTATATGAAGTACAACGCGATGTGCTCCGGCAAGACCTCGGTCTTTATCTCCCACCGCTTCGCCTCGACACGCTTTTGCGACAGAATTGTCTATGTCGCCGACGGAAAAGCCGCCGAGGTCGGCACTCACGACGAACTTATCAGGCTCGGCGGCGGATATGCAGAGCTCTTTGAGATTCAGGCGAGATATTACCGCGAGGGCGACGTCCGAGAAATGATCAGAAAGGAGGCCGATGAAGATGGCGAAGAAGCAGAAGGAAAAGAAATATGAAATGTCCCTGAAGGAGACGTTTTTCTGGACATTCAAAGCAGTAAAGCTGCTGCACAAGCTCGCGCCTGGCGAAATGGAGCTTGATTACGCGGACGGTATAACCAATACAATATTCAACTATGTTGACATCTACCTTATGGCGCGGCTTATCGACGAGCTTGCGACCGAAATGCGACCCGAAAAGCTAATATTGTTCGCGGCGCTGATTATTGCAGGAAAAATTGCCGACCAGATTCTTCATTACATATTTTTCCACATCAAGCAGTACAAGGGCATTTTCAGGAACGAAAAGAAGCAGTATATGCTTAACAAAAAGCTGACAAGCCTCGATTTTATCGACGCCGAAGGTCAGGAGATCCGCGACCGGTTCTTTAAGATCAAGCAGGACGAGGACTGGCTGCATTTGGGATTGAATTTCACATACGACGTTTTTGGGGACTTCATAGACAATGCCGTAATGATTTTGGGCGGCGTGACGCTTTCGGTGAGCTTTCTGTTCACAAAGGTACCCGCAGGCACAAAAGGCGCATGGTTTTTGGATTCGCCGCTTTTGATTCTGGCAGTTATTGCAATATTGGTGCTGAACACAAAGCTTTTGGCGGCAAGCGGACTCAGGGCTTATAATATTGAGCTCACCGTAAGCGACGCGTCGGCAAAGTCGCACCGTATGGAGCGGCACACCGAGGAGATTCTCAAGGACGAAAACCGCGCGCTCGATATGCGGGTCTACAATCAAAGCTCACAGATAATCGCGATGCGGCGCGAGGCGATCGACAACGGCTTTGCCGCAATGTCAAAAAGAATCACCCGAGGCTCGGTCGGGCTTCTGAGAACGGCGGAGAGCATCATGTCATGGGTTCCCGACTCGATTATGTATCTGCCGGTCGGCTTAAAAGCCCTTGCAGGCGCATTCACAATAGGCTCGGTCACGCAGTATGTAGCGGCGCTGACGAGAATATCCAACGGCATGTCGGGAATTTTCTATAATATTATAAACGCGCGGATAAACGCGCCGCATGTCAAGAAGGTTTTCGATTTTTTGGAGCTGCCGAACAAGATGTATCAGGGCAGCCTTACGACCGAAAAGCGCTCGGATCGGCAGTATGACATTGAATTCCGCGACGTCGGCTTTAAATATCCGACTTCGGAGACTTGGGCGCTTCGGCACCTCAATATAAAGTTCCGCGTCGGCACCCGGCTCGCAGTCGTCGGAGAAAACGGCTCGGGAAAGACAACGTTTATAAAGCTTCTCTGCCGGCTCTATGACCCGCAGGAGGGGCAGATACTCTTAAACGGCATTGACATCAAAAAGTATAATCCCCGCGAATATATGAACGTTTTCTCGGTCGTCTTTCAGGATTATTTCCTGCTTTCTCAGCCCCTTGGCGAGAATGTCGGCTGCTCGAAGGATTATAACCGCGCAAGGGCTGAAAAGTGTCTGCGCGAGGCAGGCTTCGGCGAGCGCCTCGAAAGCCTGCCCGATGGGCTTGACACCTATATAAACAAGGAATTCGAGCCGAAGGGCGTGCAGTTCTCTGGCGGCGAGCTCCAGAAGATCGCGATCGCGCGGGCGCTCTATAAAAACGCACCGTTTATTATCCTCGACGAGCCGACCGCCGCTCTCGACCCGATCGCCGAGGCAGAGATATATAAACAGTTTGACGAGATAACCGGCGACCGCACCGCGATCTATATCAGCCACCGCCTTTCAAGCTGCCGCTTCAGCGACGAAATAGCGGTGTTCGACGGCGGCAGAATAGTCGAACGCGGCACCCACGACAGCCTGATCGACTCCGGCGGCAAATACCGCTCTCTCTGGGACGCCCAAGCCGGGTACTATCAGAAGACAGAGGAGTGATAGGCAAGTGCGTAAGAAAGAATGAGCAGGAAAACAAATTCCCCCGCCGACCGATTGGCCGGCGGGGGATTGGTTATCTTGAATCTTTACAGCCCTCCGTCTCAGACCGACTTCGCCTTGTGAATCCACTTTGTTCCTCCGAGGCGGACAGTCAGCCAGAGGGATTTGATTATGTAATCGATTCTGAGAGCGATCAGCACCCAGAACGGCGAGACCTTTAGAACCAGGCCCATAACTGCGCCGAGCGGGATCGACGCGACCCACTGGAAAATGACGTCCGCAATCATCAGGAAGCGCGTATCTCCGCCGCCGCGGAGTATTCCCTTTGAAAGCGCGCTCTGGATCGCCTGGAAGAAGACGACAATCGCGCTCGCGCTCATCATCGAAACCGCGATATCCTCGGTGTCTGCGGTGATATTATAGAACCCGATCGACCAGACGCCGACGAATCTGACGAGTACCGACGCGACGATTCCGATGCAGACGCTTATTATCAGGAAGGAGCGGCCCTCGCGGTGCGCCCGCTCATATTCTCCCTGGCCGACCGGCTGACGGTGAGATTTTCGGATCATTTG
>CANQJB010000046.1 GCA_947624155.1 uncultured Clostridia bacterium | reverse complement strand
CGATCCATAGCAAACAGCACATACTCGATATGTTCGCTGTCAAGCTGCAAGAACCGCTCCCTGACTGCCGACTTTGGTATGTCCGTGCCATTGATTCTGACGGTCGGAGAGGGTGAGCAGATAGCGTCGAGCATGAGAGTTACTATCTCGTCGATCTGCCGCTTGTCATTCTGCTTATTCTCGACGATTATGTCGTAGTCGATGTTGGTCTTGATTTCTTCCTCCAACTCGCTGCGTGTTTTCATCTCATCAGCCCCATCGCCCATAGATGGGTGATTGATTGAATCAGTATTTGATTTTTTAGTATTTGTTTTATAAGTATTTGATTGTCCCGGATTTTCCCCGCGTGGATTTTCCACAGGTGGATTATCCACAACTGGATTTTCCCTATGTGGATTTTCCTCATGTGGAGCAGCAGCTTGAGGTTTCTCATAAATCTCAAAAGCCGTGCAAGTCATCCTACCTTTTTCGTCGCGTAGACGGCGGCGAGCGAGATAGCCGTGCTGTTCAAGCTCCTTGAGAGCCGACTGGATAGCGTCGGGCCCCTCTTTGCATATTGCCGCCAGTCCCTCGGTGGAGAATTTCCAACCATCTGGGAACGAGAGCATCTTCGTCAACAAACCTACCGCTTTGAGCGAGATTGTTATATCCTGCAAATGGTAGTTCGCCATGACTGTGAAGCCTTTTGTTTTGTTTACTCTGTAAACTGCCATGTTTTCCTCCTGTCATCTTGAAACAAAAAATCCCCGCTCGGGTTCTGCATAATGCAGGGGAGCGGGGATATTTTGAAAATATTTCTAAAACAACCGTAATCAGATAATTATTGGATTGAGAAAGGAAGATTACTGTAAAAGCCCATAAAATAAGCCTTTCAGCGGTTTCTGAAAGGCTTGTTCTTGTAATTAACATGGGTGCAAATTTCAGTCACCTTTTTGAAAGTATACTCCTGTTTCTCTGCGCCCGACGGCACGGTTCTCTGGACTCACGAATTCGAAACCGACCTCTACGACGACCCTCAGCGCTGGGCTCATGTCGGCGATTACGGTTCGCTCGCAAATCTGCTCTGGGGGCTGTTCAACGGCGTACCCGTCGAGAAGTGCAGCATTTCCACTATTTTTCTTGAAAAGACATGGGAATATTAGCGCGCGAAAACGGCAGAATATCCGCCGATATTCCTATTCTCTCCGAAAGCGAATACGCCGTTATCTTAAAGCTCGTTGAGCCTTGGCTGAAGCTTCTGACCGAAAAGCTCGGTTCCGAACTCGGCGAATATCTCAATAACGCGCTGGAGCCTATTCCGCCGCATTTAAAAAGCGTTCCCGACTGGCTCAGAAGTCCGATTGATTGCACCACTATGAGCGCAGTCCGCGAGGCGTTCGACCGAGGTCTCTGGCTCAGCGACATCGACTACTGCTGCCCGCCGATGGTTATGAGATATCGCGGCAAATAATTGCAAGCAAAAACCGGATTCATAAAGAATCCGGTTTTTTGTATGTACTTCTGCGGTTGCTTTTCACTTTCTGTCACTTCTTTCCTCGACAAAGCTTGAAGCTTCGCAGTCGGCGATCATCAGCGCGAGGGCGAGGGGATATGTATGAAGCGCGTTTCCGACCAGCTTCTGGTCCTCGGTCCCCGAAAAGCCCATATGCCAACGTATCGCCATAGCCTCGTCGCGGGTCAGTCTCATAAATCCGCTGACGATATAAACCGACTTTTCTCCGTGGCCGTAGGGGAGCGTGTCGTTATATTCGTAATACGGCACCTTCGACCAGACACCTGTCTTGTCGTCCTTGACATTTCTCATCGAGGTTTTATAGGTATTTATCTTGCAGACGTCGTGCAGCAGCGAGACGATCGCGACCGACTCTTCAGAAAATTCCAGCCCGAAGGTCTCCTTAGCCCTTTCGGTCGCAAGATATGACTTTAAGCAGTCATAGACATTTAGGCTGTGCTCGCAGAGACCGCCTTCATAAGAACAGTGAAACCGCGTTGAAGCCGGCGCGGTGAAAAAGTCGCAGCTTCGCGACTGCAAATATTCCAAAAGCTTATCCGCTCCCTCGCGCTTGATGTTTTCTTTATATATTTCGATGAACCTCTGCCTGTGTTCCGAGCTCATATCAGTCCGTCCTTTCGGTATTTTTCTATATTATATCAGACGCTTTTGAAAATGTAAAGTGAAAACGGCGTGTGATTTATGATGTTACCGAATTGTAAACCTTAAATTTTTCCGAAAAACTTGCTTTATCCTTCCGGTTGTGCTATACTATATCATGATAATGCCAGAATAGCGGTTTTATACCCTATCGGCGTTCAGGTAAAAACAAAACGGAAGGATTGTATCAAGTTATGCCAAGAAGCATGACCGGCTACGGCAGAGCGGTCAAAACCTTTGAAAAAAGGGAAGTGACCGTTGAAATCAAGGCCGTAAATCACAGATTTTTTGAATTTTCCGCGCGAACACCCCGTCAGTACAACTTTTTGGAGGAACGCCTAAAAAAGCTTTTCTCCGCCGAAATCAACCGCGGCAAGGTTGAGGCCTATGTCTCGGTGACGTCGGTCGGCGACCCCGACGAAACTGTCGAGCCCAACACCGAAGTCATCAAAAGCTATGTCGACGCCCTGCGCTCGGTCGGGGAGACCGTCTCTCTCAACGACGACCTCTCTCTTTCACACCTGCTCAGAATCCCCGATGCGTTTACCGTCAGAAAGGTCGAGGAGGACGAAGAAGAGCTTTGGGAAGATGTCAGGCAGACCGCCGAAGAAGCTCTCGCAGCCTTTGTCTCGATGCGAACCGCCGAGGGCGAAAAGCTCCGCAGCGATATAATGCGAAAGCTCGACGAGATCGAGGCTGATGTCGCCGAGGTCTCGGTCCGCTCGCCCGAGGTGACAGTTCAGTACCGCGATCGGCTCTACTCAAAGCTCAAGGAGCTTTTGGAAGAAAAGAACATCGACGAGCAGAGAATACTCACCGAAGCGGCGATATTCGCCGACAAAACCGCCGTCGACGAGGAGATCGTCCGCCTCAGAAGCCACATTTCCCAGTACCGCGAAATTCTCTCTCTCAGCGAACCGATCGGCAAGCGCCTCGACTTTCTGATTCAGGAATTTAACCGCGAGGTCAACACAATCGGCTCAAAATGCAACGACCTCGCGATAACAAAGCTTGTTCTCGAAATGAAGGGAATCGTCGAGAAGATCCGCGAGCAGATTCAGAACATCGAGTGAGGCGGATATGGAAGTAATAAATATCGGTTATTCCTGCTATGTTCTTAAGAACAGGATAATCGCCGTAGTCGAGCCGACAAGCTCGCCGATCAAGCGGCTGATTCAGGACTCCCGCGACAAGGGAACCCTTATCGACGCGACCTACGGCAAAAAGACCAAGTCGGTGATAATAATGGACAGCGACCACGTTATTCTCTCCGCGAGATCTCCGGAATACATTCTGAAGCTGAAAGGCGGCGACGACGATGAACAGCGCTGAAAGAGGCACACTTTATATTATCTCCGCTCCCTCCGGAACCGGAAAATCCACCATTGTTTCGGAGCTTCTGCGCTCCGACCCGAATATTTACTTCTCGATCTCCGCGACAACCCGCCAGCCCCGCGAGGGCGAGACCGACGGAGTTGACTACTACTTCATCAAAAGAGAGGAATTTTTAAAACTTGTCGACAGCGGCGGAATGCTGGAGCACGCCGAGTTCTGCGGAAACCTCTACGGAACCCCGCGAAAGGCGGTATATGACAAATTGGACGAAGGCCATGATGTTATCCTTGAAATAGAGACGGTCGGCGCGATGAGCGTCAAAGCCGTCTGCCCAGAGGCTGTCAGCATATTCATTCTCCCGCCCTCTCTTTCAGAACTCAGAAACCGTCTGACCGCCCGCGCGACCGACAGCGACGAAACCATTTCCCGAAGGATCGCCGAGGCTCGGCCCGAGATCGAAAAGTCCCGCGGATATGACTTCATAATCGTCAACGACAGCCTCGAAGCTGCTGTTGAACAGGCAAAAACGGTGATGAAAGCCGCAAAAAGAATGACCAAACTAAATTATGATACAATAGAAGGAGTGCTTAGAAAATGTTAAGACCGTCCAGCTCTCAGATTCTCAAAAACGGCGAAAGCAACTATTCGCTCGTAATAGCGGTTGCACGCCGCGCGCGTCAGATTTTAGACGAAGCCTTTGAAGAAAAGGCGATAATTTCGGAAAAGCCCGTCAAGACAGCGGTCGATCAGTTCGCAAGAGGCGAGTATAAGCTGATCGAGGATCCCTCGCTGCGCAAAAAGTGATCACCGCCGCAAAGGTGGCGCTTTCCGGCACCGCCTACGGATTCGACATCGAATATACCTATCGCTGTCCATCGGTTCTGATTCCGTCGCTCCGGCCCGGAATGAGAGTTTTAGTCCCGTTCGGCAAAGGCAACTCGAAGCGCGTCGGTCTGGTTTTAAGAGTATATGAGCGCGACGACGAGGAGGGGATCAAGCCGATCCTGTCTTTAGTCGACCGTAGCCCGCTGATCGGCGATGAACTGCTCGAAATGGTCTATTGGCTCAAGGAACACACCTTCTGCACCTTTTTCGAGGCGTTCAGAACGATCGTTCCCTCCGGTTATTCCGTAACCGTCTGGCTTAGTTACAGCCTCTCGCCTCAGCGTCCCGAAAAGGAAGACGAGCTGAGCCCCGGTGAATCGGAGCTCTATGACCGCCTTCTTTCGGCGAAGAATCCGAAGGAGTTCAACGAATCTGTTTCCTCGGCTGACCCCGCTTTGCTTGAAAGCCTTGCCAATAAAGGTCTTTTGGAGCGCACCGACGAGATACGCCGGCGTGTCGGCGATGAGACCGTTTCGATGCTCAAGCTGTCCGAAAGCTATCTTGAGGGAAGCTCCGGCTCTGACCTGACAGCGAAGCAGCACCTTGCTGTGAACTTTCTTTCGGAAAACCAGTCCGCCTCCGTCAAGGAAACGATCTATTTCACCGGCGTTACAAAGACGGTTATCAAAAATCTCCTTGACCGCGGCGTACTCGAAGAATATAAATACGAAGTCTTCAGAACGCCGAAGTTTTCAGAGCGCGAGGGCCAAAAAGCTGAGGACATCGTTCTCTCCGAAGAACAGCAGTCGGTTTATGAGGGCATCATGGAGCTGATCTCAAAGGGCAAGCCCGCCGGTGCGCTTTTACACGGCGTTACCGGAAGCGGCAAGACCGCGGTATTCATTAAGCTGATAAAATCGGTGCTCGATTCCGGAAAATCCGCGCTTCTTCTGGTACCCGAGATCTCGCTGACACCTCAGCTTGTCGGAAAGTTCAGAGCCGCGTTCGGCGAAACCGTCGCGGTAATGCACTCCGCTCTTTCTTTGGGCCAGCGGCTCGACGAATTCAAACGCGCTGCTTCGGGCAGAGCGAAGATAGTGATAGGCACACGCAGCGCGGTGTTTGCCCCGCTTCCCGATATCGGACTGATAATAATGGACGAAGAGGGAGAGGGAACATATAAATCCGAGTCCTCGCCGAGATACCACGCCCGCGATGTCGCGATACACCGCTGCGGCACCCATTCCTGCGTTCTCTTAATGGCCTCCGCGACGCCGTCGCTCGAAAGCTATTACTACGCCAAAACCGGGCGTTACAGCCTGTTTGAACTCAACCACCGCTATAACGACGCTCAGCTTCCCCAGGTCGTCGTCGCAGATATGTCGGTCGAGGCCGAAATGGGAAACAGCCTCCCGTTCTGCGAGGATCTTGTCAGAGCAGTAAATGAAAATATAAAAAACGGCAGACAGTCGATACTTCTGCTCAACCGCCGCGGATATAACACCTTCGCCGTCTGCGCAGACTGCCGCTCGGCGATAAAATGCCCCAACTGCCTTCTTCCGCTGACCTACCACAAGCAGAACGGCCGCCTGATGTGCCACTACTGCGGCTATTCGGTCGGCTTTGACGGCCACTGTCCGGTCTGCGGCGGAACGAGAGTCAGAACCTCAGGCGCAGGGACTCAGCTTATCGAAGAGGAGCTCGCCGAGGTCTTCCCCGGCGCGAGAATACTAAGAATGGACGCCGATACAGCCTCATCGCGGATTCAGTATGAAGAAAAATTCCGCGACTTTGAAGACGGAAAATACGATATAATGATCGGGACCCAGATGATTGCAAAGGGGCTTGACTTTCCGAATGTGACCCTTGTCGGGGTAATTTCGCTCGACAGCTCGCTCTTTGCGGGAAGCTACCGCAGCTATGAGCGCACCTTTTCGCTCCTGACTCAGGTCGTCGGCCGCGGCGGCAGGGGAACCGAAAAGGCGGTCGCCTATATTCAGACATTTTTGCCCGACCACCACATAATCGCCCTCGCCTCGCGGCAGGACTACAAGGAGTTTTACGAGCAGGAGTCAGCGCTTCGGCGAGAGCTTATCTATCCGCCGTTCTGCGATATCTGCGCAGTGACATTCAGCTCGCCGCTCGAATCCGACGCGATCAAGGCCGCAAATTCCTTTGTGGGTCTGATGAAAGACAGCCTTAGAGCCCCCGAGAAAAAGTTTCCGCTTCGGGTTTTAGGCCCGGCGAGATCGGGCCAGGGCAGAATCAACGGCAGATACCGCTATGCGCTGACAATAAAATGCAGAAATTCCGCGCCTTTTCGCGCTTTTATCTCCGGTCTGCTGATAGCCGCGTCGAAGGATCGGCGCTTTGCGAATGTCAGAGTCAGCGCCGATATTAACCCCGAAAGCATATAGAATGAAAGGATATGTTTAAATGGCACTCAGAAGAATTGTCACCGACGGCGATCCGGTGCTTTTAAAGCACTGTAAGCCTGTCGAAAAGTTTGACGCCCGCCTTGCCGAGCTGCTCGACGACCTGGCGGAGACAATGTATAACGCCGAAGGGCTCGGGCTCGCAGCGCCCCAGGTCGGAATAATCCGCCGCGCCGTCGTCATCGACGTCACCGAAGACCGATCCGGGCTGATTGAGCTTGTCAACCCCGAGATAATCGAGCGCTCCGAAGAAACTCAATACGGCACCGAGGGCTGCCTCTCCTTCCCAGAGCTTTACGGCTATGTGACCCGCCCGAAAACGGTTAAATTCCGCGCTCAGGACCGCTTCGGAAACGTCTATGAAAAAGAGGTCAGCGACCTGTTTGCCCGCGCTGTCTGCCACGAGCTCGACCACCTCGACGGCAGAGTTCTGCCCGACAATATCGAAGCGCCCTATGAACCTGACGAGAATCAGGAATAAAATATCTGAAAGCTTGAAATCCTATGAATATAGTTTTTATGGGTACTCCCGATTTCGCCGTCCCGTCGCTTAAAGCTCTTGTCGACGCCGGACACCGCATCAGCGCGGTGTTTACCCAGCCCGACAAGCCGAAGGGCAGGGGAATGAAGCTCACTCCTCCGCCTGTCAAGGAATTTGCCTTGACGCAGAATATCGGGGTTTATCAGCCTCAATCTTTAAAGCGCGAGACCGAAACGGTGACCCCTTTGATAAAAAGCCTTGCGCCTGACTGTATTGTCGTCGTCGCATACGGAAAGCTCCTGCCGCCAGAGATCTTGGCGATCCCGCGCCTCGGCTGTGTCAATGTTCACGGCTCGCTTTTGCCGAAATACCGCGGCGCCGCCCCGATTCAGCACACCGTTCTGAACGGCGACGAATACGGCGGCGTGACTACGATGCTGATGGCCGAGGGAATGGACACCGGCGATATGCTTCTCAAAGAGGCAGTCAGAGTAAACGAAAACGAGACCTCTGCCGAATATTATGACCGCCTGTCGTTTGTCGGCGCCGCGCTTCTGGTCAAAACTCTTGAAGGGCTCGAAGCCGGAAGGCTCACGCCTGAACCCCAAAACGAGAGCGAGGCGACTTTGGCGCCGATGCTGACTAAAGAAATGAGCCCGACCGACTTTTCGCTTTCCGCAAAAGAGGTTTGCTCACACATAAACGGTCTCTCCGACTGGCCCTGCGCGACCGCCGTTCTCGACGGAAAAAAGCTTAAAATTTACCGCGCTTCGGTCTCAAAGTCGGGAGGCGGAGCCCCCGGCGAGATAATCGACCCGTCAAATTTCACAGTCGCCTGCGGGAGCGGAGCGGTGCAGCTTCTTGAAGTCCAGCCCGAGGGCTCTAGGCGAATGTCCTCCCAAGACTATTTGAGAGGCCACCCTGTCAAAAAGGGCGCGATTCTGAGTAAAGAATAATGCCCTTAATCTGAAAGGAGAAGAAAATGCCATTCGGTTTTTACTTTTACGATTACACCTATATCGTTCTGGTGCCGGCGCTGCTCTTTGCGCTGTTCGCCCAGTTTAAGGTCAATTCGACCTACGCTAAATATTCCAAGGTCAGAAACTCCCGCGGAATCACCGGCGCAGAAGTTGCGCGCCGAATCCTCGACGCAAACGGCCTTTGGAATGTCAAGATAATCCACATCGCCGGAAATCTGACCGACAACTACAACCCGGCCACCAACACCGTTTCGCTCTCCGACTCGACCTATTCCTCGACCTCCGTCGCCGCGATAGGCGTCGCGGCTCACGAATGCGGCCACGCCGTTCAGCACGCTACCGGCTATGTCCCGATTAAAATTCGCAGCGCGATAATTCCGATTACCAACATCGGCTCCAGCGTCGGCGTTATTCTGATCCTTGTCGGACTGATCTTTTCTGCGCCGTCTCTTGCGACCTTCGGCGTTGTCCTCTATTCCGCAGTCGCCGTTTTCCAGGCCGTGACCCTTCCGGTCGAGTTCAACGCCTCTGCGCGCGCCTTGAAGACCCTTAAACAGGACTTCATTCTCGAAGAAGACGAGCTTCCTCTCGCGAGAAAAGTTCTCTCCGCCGCCGCGTTGACCTATGTCGCCGCGCTGCTGTCTTCTATCGCGACGATATTCAGATACCTCTTACTGATAAACAACAGGAGGAACCGCTGAATGCCGTCTCCCCGAGAGATATGTCTTAATCTTCTTGTTTCGAGCGAGCGCGGACAGTATTCAAACATTGCTCTTGACGCCGCGCTTCGGCGCTTTCCCGAGCTTCGCGACATCGACCGCCGCTTTATTTCCGCGCTCTATTACGGCGTCTTGGAGCGGCTTATAACCCTCGACGCTGTGATCGTCTCGCTTTGCACCCGCCCCTTTGACAGCTTATCGCCTGAACTGAGGCAGATTTTGAGGATGGGAGTCTATCAGATTCTCTATATGGATTCGGTCCCCGAGAGCGCCGCCGTCAACGAAAGCGTCAGGCTCGCGGGCGGGCTGAAAAACAAAAGCGCCGCCGGATTTGTCAACGCGCTTCTCAGAAACTTCATCAGAGGCGGCTGCAAGATACCGAAAACCGGTGTAAAGCTGAAAGACTTGTCGATAGAATATTCCTGCGCCGAGTGGATAATCGGTTCACTGATTGAGGATTACGGCGAAGCCGCCGCAATCTCCGCGCTTAAAACCTCCTTCGCCCCCTCTCCGCTTACTGCCAGGCTCAACACCTGTAAGTTCGGCTATGATGAGATTTTAAGCGAGCTTTCGGCGCAGGGCGTAACCGTTAAAAAGCGACTCGAAGTGTCCGACTCGGTCGATCTGATAAACTGCGGCTCGGTCGCGTCGCTGAACGCATTCAAAAATGGAATGTTCCATATTCAGGACATCTCCTGCCAGATCTGCTGCTGCGAGCTCGACCCGAAACCGGGTGAAACGGTTCTCGACCTCTGCTCGGCCCCGGGCGGAAAGGCGTTTACAATAGCCGAAATGATGAACAACAGCGGCAGAGTTCTCGCCTTTGACCTTCATCAAAACCGTGTCGGCCTTATTTCTTCGGGCGCGGAGCGTCTCGGGCTTAAATCAATTATGGCTTCGGTCAACGACGCGAAAAAGTTCAATCCCGATATTCCGAAGGCCGACAGAGTTCTCTGCGACGTTCCCTGCTCCGGTCTCGGAGTAATAAGAAGCAAGCCCGAAATAAAATACCGCCGCTTTGAGGAGCTTTCGGCGCTCCCGAATGCGCAGTATGAGATACTTAAAACCTCTTCGGAATACTTAAAGCCCGGCGGAACGCTTGTCTATTCGACCTGCACTCTCAGAAAAGCCGAGAACGATGAGATCGTAGAGCGCTTTCTCCGCGAAAACATAGATTTTGAATCTGTGAAGCTCAGCAGCTTTACAGACTACAAGACAACAATAATGCCGGATCAATACGGCAGCGACGGCTTCTTTATAGCCAAGCTTCAAAGAAAGCGGTGAGCAGAATTACCGACATACAGTCGCTGACTCTCGGTCAGCTCAGGGAATATATATCCTCACTCGGCGAAAAGCCGTTCCGCGCCGTTCAGATATATAAATGGCTCCACCAAAAGCGGGTCGAAGGCTTCGACAAAATGTCTGACATTCCTTTTTCGCTCCGCGAGCGCCTTTCAAAGGATTTCTGCTTTGAGCATATCCGTCCGGCAAGAATACTGAAATCCAAGTCCGACGGAACGGTGAAAATCCTTTATGAGCTCACCGACGGCAACCACATAGAGACCGTCCTGATGAAATATGACCACGGCGACTCGCTCTGCGTTTCGACCCAGGCGGGCTGCAAGATGGGCTGCCGGTTCTGCGCATCGACGATCGCGGGCTTCAAGCGCAACCTCGAGCCCTGCGAGATACTCGGCCAGCTTTATGAAACCGAGCGCGCGACCGGACGAAAGGTTTCGAGCATAGTTTTAATGGGAATAGGGGAGCCGCTTGACAACTTCGACAATGTCGTAAAATTTCTGACAATCCTTTCCAGCCCCGAGGGCGCGAATATGAGCCTGCGCCATGTTTCGCTCTCAACCTGCGGCCTTGTCGACAGGATCTATGACCTCGCCGAGCTCGATCTCGGGCTGACTCTGAGTATATCGCTCCACAGCCCTTATGACGATAAGCGCTCCGAGCTGATGCCTGTAAACCGAAGATATAACATCGGCGAGCTGATGAAAGCCTGCCGCGACTACTTTGATAAAACCGGTCGGCGAATATCCTTTGAATACGCCCTGATCGAGGGCGAGAACGACTCCGAGGCCGACGCAAGAGCGCTCTGCTCGCTGCTTAAGGGTATGCCGGCGCATATAAATATTATCCCTGTCAATAAAATCAAAGAGCGGAATTACCGTTCCGACAGAAGCTCAGCCCAAAGCTTCTGCAAGCTCCTTTGTTCAATGGGCGCAAACGCAACGGTCAGGCGCACTCTCGGCGCGGATATCGACGCCGCCTGCGGCCAGCTGAGGCGTGAATACGAGGAAAATTCCATCAACGGAGGCAATGAGTCAAAATGATAATGGCAGCCAGAACCGACATCGGAAAGGTTCGCACCGAAAACCAGGACCGCTACCGTATATGCGAGATCGACGACAATACTGCCGTTGCTGTCGTATGCGACGGAATGGGCGGCACCAACGGCGGCGGACTTGCCAGCGATATCGCTTCCAACGCGGTTTATGACCGAATGTGCCTGAGCTACCGCAGCGGAATGGAGCCGCGCGCGGTAAAGTCGATGCTTGTTTCGGCGGTCACCGCAGCGAACACGATCGTTTATGACAAGAGCCGCGAGGACGACGAAAACCGCGGAATGGGTACAACCTGCGTCGCCGCGCTGATACATAACGGCTTGGCGGCGATTGCGAGCGTCGGCGATTCAAGGGCATATATCCTAGATGACTCCGGAATAAAACAGATCACCAACGATCACACCGTTGTCGAATACCTTAAATCCCACGGAATGATCGAAGACGGCGATGAAAAGATAAGCCGGATGAAAAATGTGATAACCCGCGCCGTCGGAGTTGAGCCGACAGTTGAGGTCGACTATTTTGAGCTGGAGGCTAAGCACGGCTCCGAGCTTCTGATCTGCACCGACGGTCTGACAAACTACTGCTCGGACGAGCTGATTTATTCGATCGTCCATAAGTCGCCGCCAGATCAGGCGGCTGCTGAGCTGATTGAGCGCGCCAACAGCGGCGGCGGCAAGGACAATATCACAGTCGCGCTGATAGCAATATGAGAGGTGGAGGTTGTTTATGGATAAGTATATAGGTCTTAAACTCGACGGAAGATATGAGATCACCGAGCTGATCGGCTTCGGGGGAATGGCAAACGTCTACCGCGGACGGGATATAATGGAAAACCGCGTCGTCGCCGTTAAGATACTGAAAAGCGAATATTCCGAAAACGAGGAATTTGTCCGCCGTTTCAGGAATGAGAGCAAGGCTATCGCCGTTCTTTCCCACCCGAATATCGTCAAGATATATGACGTCGGCTATGAGCAGAATATACAGTATATAGTCATGGAATATATCGACGGGATAACTTTGAAGGAATACATCGAGCAGCAGGGTATGCTTAAATGGCGTGACTGCGTTCATTTCACTATCCAGATTTTGAGAGCTTTGCAGCTCGCCCACGACCGCGGAATCGTTCATCGCGACATAAAGCCCCAAAACGTCATGCTCCTGACCGACGGAAGCATCAAGGTCATGGACTTCGGAATTGCAAGGTTCAGCCGCGAGGTTGAAAACACCGATTCCGAGAAGACTATGGGCTCGGTTCACTACGTTTCTCCTGAGCAGGCGAGCGGCGGCCGCACCGACGAGCGCAGCGACATCTATTCTGTCGGAGTGATGATGTATGAAATGCTGACCGGCCGCAAGCCCTTCAACGGCGACACCCCCGTCGCAGTCGCGCTCAAACACATGCACGACGCACCTATCCCGCCGTCAGAATATGTCAGCTCGATCTATCCCGGGCTTGAGGAAATAATCCTCCACGCGATGGAGAAGGACCCCGCAAGGCGCTATCAGTCCGCCTCGGGAATGATCCGCGACATTGAAGCCTTCAAGCAGGATCAGAGCATAGTCTTCGGTTATTCCGACAAGCGCGCCGACAAATCCGACTCGACCGGCGCCGCCGCAAAGGAAAAGCTCGCCTCGGCGATGTCGGCAATAAAGATCAGCCACAAGCCTAAACCTAAAAAAGAGAAGCCCGTGCCTGCGCCCGAGCCGGAACCCGAGCCTGAGCCGGAGGAGTATTACGACGAGGACGACTATTATGACGATGACGAGGTCGAGGTCAGGCACAACTATGCTCTGCCGATCCTCGCCGCCGCAACCGTTACCGTAATCATCGTCGCGACCCTTTTTGTCGCAAACGTGATTTTAGGCGCTTTCCGCACCACCGCCTCTTCCGTCAACGACTACACGATGCCGAAGCTGATCGGCCTTAACTTCTATGACGCCAGAGCGCAATATACCGATATCCAGCTTGTCGCCACCGAAGAATATAACAACCAATACGCCGCCGGAATTATCATCGACCAGGAAAAGGCCGAGGGAAGAATGGTCAAGATCGGCGACACCATTAAGGTCACGGTCAGCAAAGGTACACGAATCGTGACCGTTCCCGACCTCAGAAACTACCACTATTCCTCTGCAACGAGAGCTCTTGAAGACTACGGCCTGTCATATATTCTCGTCGAGCAGGACAGCGACGATATCGCCGCCGACTTTGTTGTCCAGACCGACCCCGCCTCCGGCTCTCAGGTCGAAGAGGGGACAGAGGTCAGAGTATATGTCAGCCTCGGCCCGAAGACCGAGGACACGACCGTTCCCTATGTTGTCGGCAAAAATGTCGTCGAGGCTCAGTATGAGATTGAGGACAACTTCCTCGAGCCGAAGATTCAGTATGTCGCGAGCTCCGAGCCGGTTGACACCGTTATCGCTCAGAACATCGAGGCAGGGTCTCAGATTCCGAGAAACACCGTTATCACGATCTCCGTCTCCGACGGCTCCGGCGACATCGAGGCTCCGATCGAGGCCGACGATCCCGGATTCACCGACCCTTGGAGCCAGTTCCCCGTGCTTCCCGACTATCCCGGAACGGAATATACTCCAGATGAAGACAACACCCCGCAGCAATCAGGGAACACTCTGACTCTGATGCTTGATATACCCGCAACCGCACAGAACGTCTACTATGTAAGCATCATAAGAACCGACACCGGTGAGGACATGGTTCCGGTATTCACTATTGACTCCGCCGAGTGGGCGGGTTACAGCTATCCGCTCGAACTGACCGGCGAGGGGACGGTGACCGTTGAGGCATATATCAGATACGGCGTAACGATCAGATTCGGAACCTATAACCTCAACTTCGACACCGGGACCTACGACATTGTCGATTACAGCGGCTCGGCGTTCAGAACCGTCGACACCTTTGTGATGTTCTGATGCAGGGCGTGATCACAAGCTCCTTCGGCGACAGCTTTACCGTTGCCGCCGAGGGAAAGCTATATACCTGCCGCGCTCGCGGAACCTTCAGAAACAGGGATCTATGCCCGATCTGCGGCGACAGGGTCGAAATTTCGGGCAGCGGCGAAGAAACAATTATCACCGAACTCTACCCCCGCAAAAACGAGATAGTCCGCCCTCCGCTCGCCAATCTCGATCAGTTGGTCTTTGTCTGCTCAGTTATCGAGCCTCCGCCGAATATTCTGAATCTCGACAAATTCACCGCCGTTTCGGTATATAAAGGCATTGCCCCGGTTATCGTGTTCACAAAGACCGATAAATCCGACGTCGGGCGTTATGCCGATATTTACCGCGGAGTCTTTCCGACCTATAAAATCGACAACCTGACCGGCGAGGGGACAGATGAGCTCCGCGAGGCATTAAAGGGCAAATTCTCCGCTCTTGCAGGAAATTCCGGTGTCGGGAAATCCTCGCTTCTCAATAATCTCTGCCCCGAGATCAACGCCAGAACCGGCGAGATCAGCCGAAAGCTCGGGCGGGGGAGACACACCACCCGCCGCACCGAGATTTTTCCGCTTCCCGGCGGCGGATACATAGCCGATACCCCCGGGTTCGCGGCATTTTCGACCGAGCGATACGACATCATTTTCAAAGACGAGCTCGCCGACTGCTTCCCCGAATTTTCGGAATATATCGGCTCCTGCCGCTTCCCCGACTGCTCGCACACCAAAGAGCAGGGCTGCGCCGTTCTTGATGCGCTTCACAGCGGAAAGATCAACCCCTCCCGCCACAACAGCTACTGCGAAATGTATCGCGAAGCCTCAAAGCTCAAGCCCTGGGAGCATAAAGACCGTCGGCTTTAACACTTTGCGCCTGCCGGAATATTATGTAAAGAGCGGAAGACCGCTTAGTTACATAGTCTGGAGGAAAGTGCATGAAGGTTATAGTTAAAAAGCCGGGCAGGTTAATGGCCGGTTTCCTGCGCCTGATTTTCGGCGTATCAAAGGAACAGGGCTCTAACTGCTGAGACAATTTGCGGGCGCCCTCTGACAAAAATGCTTTTGTGTCGGAGAGTTGGCCCGCATTTTTCCGCGCCGGGCGAATAAACTTAGAGTATGATCACATTTTCGCTCAAAAGCTTTCGGATAAGCCTTACATTCGGTTTTTTCTTCATTCTCGCAGTAACCTCGACCGGCGACAGTCTCGCCGCCGCCTCGCTTTTATTCTGCGTTCTGCACGAGCTCGGACACCTTTTTGCGATGAGGCTATTAAATGTAAAGCCGTCGGAGATCAGATTCTACGGCGCGGGAATAAGCATCACCACCGAGCTCAGCGGCCTTTCGCGCCTCTCTCAGGCGATAATTTACCTCAGCGGCCCTGCGGTGAATCTAGCGCTTGCGGCTGCCCTAAATGGCGATTTTCGTGCGGTCAACCTCTGCCTTGCGGTTATGAATCTGCTGCCGGTTCCTTATTTTGACGGCGGCCGGCTTCTGGCGCTGCTGCTTCCCGAAAAATCGCTGTTTCTCAGGCTCGCGGGGACAGCTTCACTGATATTATTAGGTGCAATAAGCGCGATGGCGGTGTTCTCCGCCCCGAGAGGTCAAGGTCCTGCGCCCTTGATAACGCTTATATTCATCGCGATGTCGCTTTTACTCGACGGACAATAGGAAATTCTGACAATATTTCGATAAAATATCGTTCAAATTTATGCAGAATAGACTATTGATTCGGAGCTCTCATTGTGATATAATATTCAGGCATTGAGTCTGCCGAAGCATCTTCCGTGTTTCGGTCAGGGTTTAGTTGCAATACTAAAGCGGATAGTCCTCTGGCTTCGTTATAATGCGGCCCCGTTGCGGCCGGCTGAAGCGTATGAACATCTGGAATAAAAAGGAGGATATTTAAATGGACGCATTGAAAATCATTTCCAACCCAAGTCTGAAGGAAAACGTCCCCGAATTCGGAATCGGCGACACTGTCCGTGTCTCGGTCAGAATTCAGGAAGGCGATAAGTCCAGAATCCAGGCTTTTGAAGGAACCGTTATCGCCCGCAAACACGGCGGCGTCAGCGAGACCTTCACCGTCAGAAGAGTTGCACACGGCTGCGGCTGCGAGAGAGTATTCCCGCTTCATTCTCCCGTCGTTGAGAAGGTCGAGATCGTCAGACGTGCAAAGGTCAGACGCGCGAAGCTCTACTATCTGCGCGACCGCGTCGGCAAGGCTGCCAAGACCAAGGACGCTCTTCGTTGATCAAAAAACTGAACAAAAAGTGCAGGAATCTTCCGATTCCTGTATTTTTTGTATTTTG
>CANQJB010000045.1 GCA_947624155.1 uncultured Clostridia bacterium | reverse complement strand
AATTTCCTGAAAACCCCTTGACTTTTCGGGGGGGGGGTAGTATAATTATTCTGTACCGATATTTTATACCGGTCTGCTTTATCATGCTGCATTGGCAGTGTGGTAATCGTCTGCATCACGCAAAACCTTTTATGGAGTTATGAGAAATGAAAGCAAATGGAATGAGAAGATTAGTCGCGCTGATACTCAGCCTGGCAATGACGTTGTCGATGTTTGGCGACACGATCACCGTGTTTGCCGACAATTTGTCGACGCCGGGCTCAGAGTCAACGAGCTCGGGCGAAGGGCCGATCAGGCGCGAAGCCGATCCGAGCACTATGGACGACTACAAGGATATGTTGAATTTTGAGAACGACACCAGGTATATAGGCAGACTTTGGTCTGATAAAACCGTTTTTGCAAAGGGCTATAATAACGGTGATTCAGCCTGGAATAAAGATACAAATACGCTGACCTTGAATGTCACCGAGGACGGCGTTAGGGGCGATATTGCTCTCGGAGACGACGAAGACTTTCTCCATGTCTTCAGCGCTTTGGGCAGCAGCGAACAGGTAACCGAAGTTGTGCTCCCCGCAATAGACTTGGTTATTTTGCTCGATATGTCTGGCTCGATGGGAATAGATTTGCAAAAAAGTCATGCAAAGGCAGATGATAAAAATACTCGTATCTCTCATTCCAGAATTTCATCTGTTTTGTCATCTATAAACACAGCGATAGATAATTTAATGTCAAGAAATACAACTAACAGAGTTGCGGTTATTGGCTATGGCACAACAGCTGCAACGATTCTGGAATTGGGTCATTATGAAAGAATAAATGGCGAAGATTATCTTTCTGTTGAGGATTTTACTGCCTATGGTGGCGAGACATACTCCGCAACTAATTATACTGACGGAGCCGCATATACGGTAAAAGCCCATGCAAATCAAGTAACCTATGATTCAAAAGGGGTCAAAACAAATACTAAAGTAATAACAAAAACAGTAAGGAATGATTATAGTAACCATAGTGGCACTGTTAACAACTTAATTGGTTATCAAACCGATCTACAGGCCGGTATATATCAGGGTTTTAATGAGCTATACAATACTTTGACATCAACTGATTCTGTTACTTATACATATCACTCCAATATCAAGAACACGGATAGAACAGTAGAGAGGATTCCTGTCGCGTTTATTATGACTGACGGTGGTTCTAACTATGCCTTAAAAGATACAAATCAAAGTAAAAGTACAGGCGACGAATGGTACAATGTGCCGATTGCTGAAAACGTATCAGGTTATAATGATAGTCATAAAAAATATCGTGCTGAGAACAATGAGGTTAATCGGGGCGGCGATGCCGTAATTCTTGATATTCTCTTAACCGCTTCTTATATGAAGTCAAAGGTCGAGAATAAATATACAACTCTTCTAAGGCAGGCCGGCTTACTTAAATCTGACGAAAAAGCAGATTTTCAGATTCATACGATAAGTGTCGACATTCCGACCCCTAATTGGCAAATACCTAGAGTTTATACCACTTTAAACCCAACGCAGTACTTCAATTCAACCGGAAACACAACATGGGCTTTTAACAAAAACGCAACAGATGCCTATGCTAAATTTTTAGATTGGCAAAAAAAAGATGTTTCGATAAGCTTTAGAGATTCAGATGATGGTGCTGATAAAACTAGGGAAATTAAATTCAATAAATTTGACGGCGATAGTGAAGTTTCGCAACAAGACGTTATTAACAATGTTTATTATGAAGATTCTTTTTCTGATATTAGTGCTTCAGCACTCACCGACAAATTCCAGACAATAATCGAAAGCTACTACGAGCCGACATTTGTTCCTGTTGCCGGTATCAACGATCTCGGCGCCGACGGCTCCGTCACCTATATCGACCCGATCGGCAAATATATGGAAGTCAAGGACGTTAAAAAACTCGTCCTCTTCGGCCAAAGCTATGATATAGTCAAGACCGCCGTTTACAACTGGCAGTTTAATGATGACTGGATGGCAGAACACTACGGCCAGACGATAACCGTAGACGGTAAAGAAGTTGAAATAAAGAAGGGCGAAACTCCTTTCCCAAGCGGTTGGTATAAAGGCGAAGAAGGGTCAAAGGCTGAAAGGTGGGAAGGCTCCGGCAGTCCTTCTAGTAATCCTTGGGCAGACGGCTGGGTCTATCACGTCAACAGCGATATTGCAAAGCAGTTTGTGCCTTCTCTTAGTGATCTATTGTTAAACGATCCGAGCGCAAAGGTCAAAAACACTACATATACATTCTACCGTTTAAGCTTAGATGATACCGCCCGCAAGGAGCTTCACATGAATCCCGCTTACGGCACCGATGCGAATATCGGCAAGGACGTTGTTTATACCGACGATCAGGCGCACCTCAAGCAGGCGGGTGTCTATGCTCTCGCGGACCTGCGCGTCTGGGTCGAGGACAGCGGCGACTTCAACGATACCGATATCGAAAACAGCGGCTCAAAGACCGACGCAAACTTTGACGAGGCGCTTTATATCAACATACCTGCTAATATGCTGCCTTTGCGCACCGTTTCAATCAACATGACCAACGTAACGGCGGAAAATAAAGCGACATATACCACCAACATAGGCAGCAGTAATCATGCAGATTTGCCGCTCAGAGTTATCTATTCTGTCGGTCTTGAAGACAATGTAAAATCCGCCGACGGTTCCGTCGATCTGACAAAGGTCAGCCTTGAATATATTGATCAGAACAAGGCTTCATCTTCTGAGGCGGTGACATGGCGCAACGTTCACCAGAGCGAGGTTGAATTCTTCTCGAACTGGTATGTCCCCGAGCATCGCTATGCCGATTACGCGGTCACAAATACCGACTATACCTTCGGCGACCCGATGATTACCTTCTCGCCCAGCAGCGACAACCGTTATTATATCTTTGAGAAGGCTCTGCCGCTTTACGGTGAGGCATATATCTATGATGATGATAGCCAGTGGAAGCCGGTTAAAATGAACGGTGAAAAAACCGACGGTATTGATAATGTGTACACCGGCAACCCGACATCCTTCGGCGGCAAGCTCTTAGCTCAGGATCTTGACGTGTCAGACCCGACTACTGAGAATATCACCAAAGCATTAAATGGCAAAAAGCCTGCTAAGGGAGATATCGTTTTGCTGAAAAATAACAGGCTCAGCGATGTAGATAAACCAACAGACGAAAGCGCGGCCGATCCTTTTGACTCAAATAATTACTACTATTTCGCAATTGAATATTTTGAGCTGAGCGATAGCGATAAGACAGCTGAGCTTATTCAGTATGTCATTACGAGAAAGGGCAGCGAGTTTGGCTCTGCATATCATACCTCAGGTATCACCAACGGTGATATGCTCGTTTGGCATGACCTTTCGGAAAATAATTATCCTGATTATCCTTATCTGTCTTATACCGAGACCCAAAACGCAAGCCGCGGTAAAGATTTCATCGGTGTAGAGCTTGATGATACCGGCTACTACAAGGGTCTCGACAAGAGCCAGCATAAAATCCCGACCGGTGAGTATAAGAAAGCAGAGGGCTACAAAGATGATATGCTCAAAAACGGCCAGTGGGTTGTAGCCACAAAGCCTGGCGGTCTTCGCGTCGGCGCACTCGCTCAGGCGGTTCAGTCGAAAGGGGGAAATTGGACAAATTATAATGAACAATTAGGCACATATTTAAAGCAGCGTTACCCCGGGTTGCCGACCGAAACGACATGGGGCTTCTATGGAAATAACAATACCCGCACAGCAAACAACTACTATCTGCCGACTATCAGCTCAAGCTCCGAGGCCGGAGAAGAAGACATAATAGTCAACGTCTATCTCGGCAACAACGGCCGCTTGATGGTTCAAGATACCGAGCTGCTTCTGACAAAGCTTGTTCAAAACGGACCGGGCAACGATTCTCCTGCTGAAACGGACAGAGAATTTAATTTCCAGGTTCATATTGACGGCCTCAGCGGAGCAAAACAGGCGGTAGTAATGCGCTATGCGTCCGGCTCTTGGCAGCGCCAGCTCCATTATATTGATCTTGAGCTGAGCAGCGACCGCTTCCTCCAGATGAGCGACGGAAGTCTTGTGACTGTCGATAAAAACGGCTGTCGAGTTATCCAGGACAACCGCGCCACAGTCGACAGTGAGGGCAATTATTCCTATGGCTATGTTTACGCCGCAGACTGCTCTGCAGCAACCGGTGAAGGAACAGTTTCTCATCATGCAAATGATGATTATAATTGTTCAGACGGTGGGCCGTACTATGTCTATATCGGCACAAACACTGACAATGCAGAAAAGCTCAACGCTCCCACCACCGGTTTCCGCGTCTTCCACAACAACGCTGTTGATTCTAACGGCTCTGTAAGTCTTGAAGATGTAACCGTCAAATTCCTTGATGAGGACGGAAACGAGATTGAAATCGATAACAGCAGCGATTGGAATGATGTTTCCAACGCTGACAGAGTCAAATTCTATAAGAGAGTAGAACTTTATAAAGAGGCGAAAAAAGAGGGCTCAGCAGCTGCATCTGATGTTGAGATCGAGCTCATGACTCTATCGGCTGATGCTTCTGCCGATCAGTTCACTATTGATTCACCTTACCGCACCAGCAGCGCTTATTGGACCGAAACGGTTTACTTCGGAACCAGACCTGCAAAAGATGGTGAAGTGGGCAGCGAAGACGGCAGAGTAGAGCTTACCGCTGATGAGCTTTACTTCCCGACCTCTGCCGGAGCTAAAGCAGAAAATACCGCAGAAGTCGTTCTCAAGAGCGGTTACGGCTTGCTGTTCAGCTCGCTTGGCACCGGAACAGACTATGCGCTTGCCGAACATCTGACCGACGAAGACGTCACCGACGGCTATGATTTATATGAAATAACTCATGTTCAGCAGGGCAGCTCAGAAACTAAGAAAGCAAGTGAAACTCTCAGCGAAGGCCACAAGCACGATTATTATGTTAAGGGCGACACCGGCAGCAAGGAAGAAGCCGGCCACTTCATCAACAGCTGGAATCCTCTTAAAACCGAAACCGAAATAAACGGCGATGATGTTACCAAGAATGAAGAAACCGGACTTTATCCGGCTGTCAAGGTCGGAGACTTGATAACATATACAATCAAATGGGCAAATAATACAAGCAAGCCTGCAACTATCACGGTCACCGATCTTTTGGACATTGGCGTATACTTTGTGTCGGCGGAGTATGCAGTAGGAGAAGACAGAATAATTCTTGAGAATGCAGACGGCGATATTGGAATCGGCAACGCCACAATTGATGGTGTCAGTGTACCAGTTACAATAAAATATAACGACCGCACTGTAACTTGGATTATCGGCGGTTCGGGTGATGCTAATAATGTTCCCGCCGGAGCCGAGGGAATAGTAACTCTTGTTGTCAAAGTCAACGAGGAGGCCAAGACAACATGGACTTATGACGATGGAAAATCCAACGATGAGGACTATGTAGTGCATAACCGCGCACAAGTCAAAGTTGGTGAAAATACATACACAACCAACATCGTCACCAATCCTGTCGGAAATCCGGATAAGAACGAGACAATGGTAAACGGCGATGCTGTATCCGAAGAAAATAAGAATTACGGTCCCGATGGCGACAACGAGGATCTCTGGGTAGGCCCTGCCGTCGATGTCGGCGACGAGATCACCTATGAGATTTCGTTCAGAAATAATCTGAACGAGCCTGCGGTGATTACCGTTCGCGACCCTCTTGACCCGAATGTTTCGTTCGTCGCTGCCGAGATAGCTATCGATCCCAAGGATCCAAAACAGACAATCAAACTCGAGGCCGGGCAGACGCATGTTTCCGGCTCGGTGACGCTCGAATATACTAAGGAAGACGGCACGACCGGCACTATTGGAAATGTTCCCGTGGAGATCAGCTTCGACGCGGAGAACCACGTTGTCACATGGGCTATCGGCAGTGCAACGATGCCTTCATATGACAAGGAATTCAGAGCAGATGTTGCCGTTCCCCCGACTGCTACCGGCAAGGTAACTCTCAAGGTAAAGGTCGAAGAGGGCGCGCTGGAGAAGCATAAGGTAGACAATACTGCGTATGTAAATGTCGGCAACACCGGCGAAGTCGAGACCAAGACTGTTGAGAACAGAGTCCCCGAGCCGGAGAAGACTGAGGATAATCCCGGCGAGAATGCACCTGTCAAGGTCGGCGATGAGATCACATATAAGATCAAGTGGGAGAATGTCAACCCCTATGCCGCAAAGGTCGTTGTCACCGATCCGCTGGATAACGGCGTGGACTTCGTAAGCGCGGGAATGTTCAAGAATACCGGCAGCGAAGATAAGCTGTATATTTACGGTGACGGTGAGATAACTGCAAACAGCAGAACCTACACCGGAAGCACGCCCGAAGGATATGCATATTCAATCACATATAATCCTTCGACTCATACTGTCACATGGACGATTGGCAAGAACGGCAACAGTGTCGAAGTCGACGGCAACCGGTTCGAGGCCGAAGCCAGCAGTCCTGTTCCCGCCGGAGCACACGGTGTTCTCGCTTTGACTGTCAAGGTCAACGAGAATGCTGTCAAGGCATGGAGCTATGACAAGACCGAAAACAAAGGCACATCTGACGGCGAAAACACTGATTACAGAGTGGTCAACCGCGCAGAGGTCAAGGTAGACAATGATGCCAAATTTACTGCTGAGGTCGAGAACCCTGTTCCCGAGAAGACCGAAGAAACTCCCGGCGACGGCGATCAGGTAAAAGTTGGCGACAAGATCACATATAAGATCGGTTTCAGTAACACCAATGACACTGAGGCGAAAGTTATTATTACCGACCCGCTGGATGATGGTGTAGACTTCGTAAGTGCTTCTTATGGTGGATTAACGCTGAACAGTCTTGATGCGAACGGCGACGGAACTGCGACGGGACACGTCGTTATAGATAAAGTCGAAATCGACGTTGAAATCAAGTACAACAAGAAAGATCACACTGTCACATGGACCATAGATAAAGCGGAAGCCGGCAGTTCCGGTGAAGTGACTCTCGTTGTCAAGGTCAATGAGAATGCTGTCAAGCCGTGGCATTATAACGATAATGCCGATGGCAGCAATACTACCGGAAGCAACGACTATGAAGTTGTCAACCGCGCAAAGGTTCAGATCGGCGAACACAGCGGCTACACCACCGAGGTGGAGAACCCTGTCCCCGAAAAGACCGAAACAATTCCCGGCGACGGCAATCAGGTCGAGGTAGGTGAGGAGATCACCTATAAGGTTCACTGGAAGAACGGCTATGACAAGTCGGCGACAGTCGTTGTCACCGATCCTCTGGATATTGGCGTGGACTTTGTAAGCGCTTCTTACGGAGGAGTGTCGCTCAATAAGGACGACAATGACGGAAAAGCCGAAGGTACCGTCACACTTACCGTTGGTAATGTGCAGCCTGTCAAGATTGAATATGATGAGGCTACTCGCACTGTTAAATGGACTATATCCAATGTTCCCGCCGGAGCCGAGGGCGAAGTTACACTTGTTGTTGAAGTCAACAAGAACGCAGTTCAGACATGGACCTACAATCCGACTGAAAACGCGGGATCAACGACAGAAGGCGAGAAGGACCATGAAGTCGTCAACCGTGCGAGGGTAGAGGTCGACAATAAGGGCGCATTCACCGCAACTGTTGAGAACCCTGTCCCCGAGAAGACAGAGGTTAGCAATCCCGGTGCAGGCGGCCAAGTCGGCGTAGGTGAGGATATCACCTATAATATCCACTGGAAGAACGGCCATAATGAAGCCGCTACCGTAACCGTAACCGATCCTCTGGATATAGGCGTAGACTTCGTAAGCGCTTCTTACGGCGAATATACTTTCAATGCCGTCGGCGGCTCCGTTGGAACTACGCACGAAAACGTAACAATAAGCTATGATAAGACCACTCGCACCGTCACATGGACTATAGAAAATGTTCCCGCAGGAACCGAGGGCGATGTTACGCTCGTTGTCAAGGTCAACGACAAGGCGGTCGTCAAGTGGGAATATGATGAGAATAATGACGGCGGAACCGCTGATGAGAACGCAACCGATTATGAGGTCTTCAACCGTGCAAAGGTTCAGGTCGGCAACGACAGCGCATATACCGACATAGTTGAGAACCCTGTTCCAGACAAGACCGAGACAGATCCCGGCGCAAATGATCAGGTCAAGGTCGGCGACAAGATCACCTATAAGATCGGCTGGAAGAATACTAACGACACAACTGCAAAAGTTGTCATCACCGACAAGCTGGACGAAGGCGTAGACTTCGTGGAAGCATCTTATGATGGTTATATTCTTAGAGACGGCGGTTGGTACAACGGAGATAGGCCCGTTGGCGTATCTATCAGCTATGATGAAGAAAGCCACACAGTCACATGGACTATAGAAAAAGCTCCTGCCAATTCGGTCGGCACTGTAGAGCTCGTTGTTGAAGTCAACGAGAATGCAGTTCAGACATGGACTTACGAAACCGGTTCTGCCGACGGCAAGGATCACAAGATCATCAACCGCGCAAAGGTTCAGGTCGACGATCAAAGCGGCTACACATCTGAAGTCGAGAACCCTGTTCCCGAGAAGGAAGAGGATAATCCCGGCGACGGCGAGCAGGTCGGAATCGGCGATCAGATCGACTATGTGATCAAATGGAACAACACCAATGACGATACCGCGACGGTCACCGTAACCGATCCGCTGGATAAGGGTGTAGACTTTGTAAGCGCTTCTTACGGTGGAGTGGCGCTGAACGATCTTGATGAGAACGGCAACGGAACAGCGACGGGACACGTCGTTATAGATAAAGCCGAAATCGACGTTGAAATCAAGTACAACAAGAAGGATCATACCGTCACATGGACTATAAAGAATGTTCCCGCGAACACTGCCGGCGAGGTAAAACTCAGCGTCAAGGTCAACGAGAATGCAGTTAATACATGGACATATGACCCAGCTGAAAACAAGGGCTCTGAAACGGAAGGCAAAAAGGACTATGAAGTCGTCAACCGTGCAAATGTTCAGATCAACAATGACAGCGCATACACCGATGTCGTCGAGAACCCTGTACCCGAGAAGACCGAGACTAAGCCCGGCGAGGGCAAGTATGTCGTCGTCGGCGATGAGATCACCTATAATATCCACTGGAAGAACGGCAAGGACGCTCCGGCGATCATAACCGTAACCGACCCGCTGGATAATGGCGTAGACTTCGTGTCGGCAAAGTATGCAGTAGGAACAGACAGCATAATTCTTTCTAATGCAGGCGGCGATATTGAAATCGGTTACGCTACAATCGATGGCGTTAGGGTACCGGTTACTATAAGCTACAGTGATCACACTGTTAAATGGATTATTGGCGGCTCAGGCGATGCTAAAAAGGTTCCTGCCGGAGCTGAAGGCGACGTTATTCTGACTGTCAAGGTCAATGAAGATGCCGTTAAGACATGGACATATGAAAAGGATAAGAACGAAGGGACTTCTGACAACGAAAGCAATGACTACAGAGTAGTCAACCGCGCCGAGGTCAAGGTTGACAATGAAGCCGGATTTACTGCTGAAGTTGAGAACCCGATTCCCGAAGAGCCGGATAAGACCGAGACCAATCACGAGATTGTTGACGACACCAACAGCGATCACTTGGTATATGAAGGCGTCCAGGTTGGCGATAGGATTACTTATGAGATTACTTATAAGAACTACGAGGCAGTTGATGCGACCGTTATAATCACCGACAAGCTTGACGACGGAGTTGAGTTTATTGGTGCGAACAATGGTGGTATATATGACAGAGCCACACATACTGTCACATGGATTATCTCTGATGTTCCCGCCGGAAATGTCGGCTCAGTTCAACTGTCGGTCAGGGTCACCGAAAAGGCAGTTACCGATGGCAAACTTGACGTCCTCAACAGCGCGACTGTCAAGGTTGGCAATAACAGTGCGCAGAGTACCAATGTTGTTGAGAACAAACTCAAGACAGGTTCACTGAGTGTAACCAAGAAACTTGATGATGTCGTTGGACACGGCTACGATGAAGAAACCTTCACGTTCCACCTCGCTCTTAAAGATGCTGCCGGCAGGCCGCTGACAGGCACATACACCGTAAAGTACGATAACGAGGCCGGAAGTGAGCTCAATGCCGATAAAGCTGTATATACCTTTACCCTCAAGGCTGGTCATAAGGTCACAATCACCGGCCTGCCCGAGGGTGCGCAGTACACCATAACCGAGGTTCTCAAAGAAGGCTCAGCATTAACTCCGATTGATAATCCGACAGGAACAATTGATGAGAAGAACATAGATGTATCTGTAACCGTCACCAACACATGGCGCAGCGGAACGCTGACTGTTAAAAAGACAGTTCTGGGCAGCGATACTGATGATGAGTCATTCAAGTTCAAGCTCACGCTTACTGGTGATGACGATGCTGATTTCAGCGGAGTAACCGTTAAGATCTATAATGCCGATGGCACTATAAATAGTGAGTCGGCTCCGAAGCTTGATGAAAACACCAACACTGTCGAGTTTGAACTCAAGAACGGCGCAAAGGCTGTTGTTGAAGGAATACCTTACGGAGCGCATTATAAGGTTGAAGAGACTGATGCCAAGGGCTTTGCTTCATATCTTAATAATGGTGAAGGAAATATTACCGACAGTGCTCTTGATGTGACCGTCGAGGCAGTAAACTACGACAAACCTCAGAAGACCGAGACCGATCACAAGCTTGTTGACGGCAGTAACAATGACCGTTGGGAATATGAGGATGTCAAGGTCGGCGACAAGATCACCTATGAAATCACATACACCAACTATGAAACATCTGAGGCAACAGTAATAATCAAAGATACGCTGGATCTTAACGTCAAGTTTGTAGAAGCAAGTGATAGCGGTATTTGTGATGGCGGTATTGTTACATGGACTCTTGAGAATGTCCCTGCCGGAGCTTCCGGACATGTCACACTTACTGTTGAAGTGCTTGAAAGCGCTGTATCCGACGATAACGGCAAGGTTGAGAATAACGCAACCGTTCAGGTCGGCAACAATTATGTTGATCAGACAAGAACAGTCGAGAACCATGTCTACACCGGCGGCCTGAGCATCACCAAGAAAGTATCCGGCTCTGATGGCGACATGAACACTCCGTTCAAATTCACAATGAAGCTCACTCTGAACGGCAAACCGCTTGCAGGCAATTACACCTATTCGATTGGCGAGTCTAAGCATAATATCACATTTAACGGAGACGGCGAGTTCACATTCACCCTTTCTAACGGCCAGACTATGAACATAAGCGATCTGCCGGAAGGAACGGAATACACCGTTATCGAGGCGGAAAGCACCAAGTCTGACTTTGACATGTATATTAACGGTTCGCTGAACGCGGAAGACGAGGCCTCCGGCACAATAGGCCGCGATAACGCTGCAATCGTCTACACCTTCACCAACGTCCGCAAGCCTTCGAAGGTTGAGACCGGAATCAGCGGTGAGAATCCCGGAGAGCCGAAGGATGAAAAGGGCGTCAAGGTATACAACGACGTCAAGGTTGGCGACACCATCACCTACAGCATCGACTGGTACAATGACAGCACAGACGGGAACAAGATCACCGTCACGGATACACTTGATGCAGGCGTAGACTTCGTAAGCGCAAGCTACGGCGGAGTAACGCTGAACAGTCTTGAAGCGAACGGCAACGGCACTGCTAAGGGACACGTTGTTACAGATGAAGCTGTGGAAACCGGAGCCGATGTTGAAATCACTTACAATAAGAGCAGCAATACCGTCACATGGACAATAACCGGAATAAAGGCACTTGCACACGGCAATGCAGAGCTTAGAGTTCTCGTAACCGAGAGAGCTCTCACCAAGAACCAAGTGGATAACACGGCTGAAGCCCAGATCGGCAACCGTGATTCTCAGAAGACAGAAACCGTCGAGAACAAGGTCAACAAGGGCAATCTGACTGTCACCAAGACGGTCATAGGATCCGATGAAGCCCAGAAAACAGAGTTCCACTTCACAGTTAATTTCTGGCTTAATGCTGAGAAGACCGTTTCTCTTGCAGAGGAATACAGAATTGAACGCAACGGAAAACCCGCCGGTTCGATCGAACTTGGCAACGGAGCATATGAGTTCATTCTGAAGAACGGTGAAAGCATTAAGATACTCGGACTTCCCGAAGGAACGTATTATGAAGTCACCGAAGCGGAGGCCAATGTCGATCCTTATGAGACCGAAGTTTCCGGCGGAAGCGGAACGATCGACAAGGATGCCAACGTTACGGCAACGTTCAAGAACACTGTACGCAGCGGGCCTCATAAAGAGGAAACCGATCCCGGCGATGGAGAGGAAGTAACCGTCGGTCAGGAGATCACCTATAAGATTACATGGTCTAACTACCATGACAGAGAAGCAGCAGTAGTTATCACCGACGAGCTTGATGATAATGTAGCCTTTGTAAGCGCATCTCAGCCCGGAGACTATGATGCAGACACTCACACCGTAACATGGGATCTTGATAAACAGGCTGCCGGAGCAAGCGGTTATGTAACGCTCACTGTCAAGGTACTTCCGAGCGCGGTGGAAGTCGGCAAGGTTGAAAACCAGGCACATGTCAAGGTTGACAACCACGATCATGTAACCGAGAAGCCCGAGAACCCCGTAGTAAGTGGCGGACTGACGGTTAAGAAGATCGTTGTCGGAGCGGGCGGAGACACGACTAGGAACTTCAGCTTCACCGTAGAACTCAGCGATAAGACTATCAATGGCACATACGGCGAAATGACGTTCAATAACGGCGTCGCGACCTTCACCTTGCATCACAACGAAACCAAGAAGGCAGAGAAGCTTCCTGTCGGAGTGTCCTACACTGTCACCGAGACCGAAGCCAATGCTGACGGCTACACTACGGAATATAGCGGCGAGACCGGAACTATCACCGAGACTATGTCCGAAGCAGTAGTAACGAACCGCAAGGAAGTAACACCCGAGAAGACCGAGGTAGAACCCGGCGACGGAGTTGACGTAAAGGTCGGCCAGAAGATCACCTACAGGATCACCTGGGCGAACAACGAAGACGAAAACCTCGAAATGACCGTCACCGACGTCCTCGAGGAAGGCTTAGACTTCGTAAGCGCGGATAACGGCGGAACATACGACGAGGCTGACCGCACCGTCACATGGAAACTCGGCGCCAAGGAAGCCGGAACCAGCGGAGACGTAGAGCTTGTTGTCAGAGTAAACGAAAAGGCAATCAAAAAGGGCGAGGTTGAAAACACTGCAACCGTAAAATACGGCACTCACAGCGATGTCGTCGGCACCCCGACCAACCCCGTTCCGAGCGGCAGCCTCAGAATCGAGAAACTCGTCACCGGTACTGCGGGTGATCTGTCCAAGTACTTCACATTTGAGATTCACTTCTATGCTGTCGGTGAAAACGGCGAAAGAACCGAACTCGATGAGAGATATCCCTGCGACATAGACAGCGGGGTCGATGTTCCTCTCCCGCTGGCATTGCTCGGTCCTAACGACAAGACGGTTCACAGCGGAGACACCTTCAAGCTCAGACACGGCGAAAGCTTCACCGTCACCGGACTTCCCGCAGGAGTGATCTACGAAGTTCGCGAGCTGGAAGCTGAGGACTATGTCACCACAGTCGAGAGCACAGATGCGACATTCGACGGCGAAAAGGCGAGCGGAGCGATCGAAGCCGATCGTGAAGACGTTGTCACCTTCTTTAACACCAAGGACGTTCCCGTTCCCGAGACTGAGCCGGAGAAGTTTGAAACTAATCATGATCTTGTAAGCACCGACGAAGACGGAAACAGAACATACAGCGACGTCAAAGTCGGAGACCGGATTGACTACATGATCACCTATGAGAACTACAATGCGGAGGCGGCCGATGTAACGATCACCGACAGGCTCGACGACGGAGTTGAATTCCTGAGCGCAAGCAACGGCGGAAGCTATGACGCGGCCACACATACAGTCACATGGACGATCAGGAATGTCCCCGGCGGAGAGACCGGCTCGGTCGAGCTTTCGGTCACAGTCACCGAGAACGCCGTATCCGACGGTGTTGTCGAGAACAGCGCGACTGTCCAAGTCGGAAACAAACCCGAGCAGAGCACTAAAAAGGTAGAGAACCATGTCTACACCGGCGGACTCAAGGTCACAAAGGCCGTAACCGGCGATCATGCCGACGAAAAGGACACAGCAAATGTCTTCACCTTCAGAATTCTGTTCAAGGTAAACGGCATGGAGCTTAAAAACAGATATAAGCTGGTCAAGGGCTTCGAGACCACCGACATAGCGAGCGGAGAGACCTTCGAGCTGAGAAGCGGCGAGTTCGTGATCATATCCGGACTTCCCGAAGGAACCGTATATACTCTGACCGAGCTCACCACCGAGGGATATGAGCAGAGCTATGAGGGCAAGACTGAGGCGGGAATCGTCAAGAACGAGACTGTCGAAGTTACGGTCAAGAACAGACCTATCCAGGAGCCTCATAAGGAGGAGACTGATCCCGGCAACGGAAAGTCGGTCGGAATAGGCGATGAGATCACCTACAAGATCACATGGCATAACGACAAGCCCGAGAACGCGACTGTAACTATAAGAGACCCGCTGGATAAGGGCGTAGACTTCGTGAGCGCAGACAACGGCGGAGTTTATGACACTGCAAAGCATACCGTCACATGGACAGTAAATGCTGAGCCCGAGAGCGAAGGAACCGTAACACTCGTGGTAAGAGTCAACAAGAACGCTCTCGACAGCGCCTACACAGTGGATAACACCGCTTATGTAAAGGTCAATAACGACAGCGAACAGACGACCGAGACGGTAAGCAACCCTGTTGCAGAGGTAAGTATCCATAAGGAACAGTCCGCCGTAAACGAAAAGGGCGAGACAGTCCATGAGAGGACAACCGAGACGTTCAGCGCCGAGGAGGGCGACAAAGTAACCTATTACCTGACAGTAACAGCAGCCGGCGCCGAAGACGCAGTCGTAAAGAACGTCAGGGTAAGGGACGAAGTACCCGAAGGACTTGAGTTCATAGACGCGGACAACAGCGGAGAACTCAGAGAAGACGGATATGTTTACTGGAGCCTCGGAGACATGAAGCCGGGCGAGAGCAAACAGGTAAGCTTCAGAGTAAGAGTTCCTTACAGAGATAAGAACACCGTTTGGACCAACGTCGCTGAGATCACTTCGGATAATCCTAAGGACCCGGATGAGCCTTGGGAGCCTTCAAACGAGGTTAAGATCGACGAAGGACACGGCAGTCTGAGCGTTACAAAGACAGTCACCGGTTCTGCCGGAGATAAGACACAGAAGTTTAAATTCACCTTCGTATTCACCGATTCCGAGGGAGCGGAGATAACCGGTTCTTATCCTTATAAGATCACAAGAACCGCTTCCGAAAGCGGAATCAGCCCTGCGTCGGTTTATGACGACAATGCCGACGGATATATCAGCAGCGGAGGAACGGTTGAACTCAGCGACGGATATACCGTAACAATAAACGAGCTTCCTGTCGGAACGCATTACAGCGTCACCGAGTCGGGCAACGAGGGATATGATGTCAGGATTGCCGGCAGCAGCGGTGTGATCAAGGTCAACGAGACCGCGGCCGCAAGCTTCATCAACCACAGAGATCCTCCGCCCGAGCCCGAGAAGACCGAGGTAACACCCGGTGAGGGAAGCGACGTAACCGTCGGTCAGGAGATCGCCTATAAGATCACCTGGAGCAACCCCTATGACAAGGAATCCGAAGTCGTAATCACCGACCCGCTGGATAAGGGCTTAGACTTCGTCAGTGCGGACAACGGCGGAACCTATGACGGTGAAACCCACACCGTAAAGTGGACGTTCACCGCACAGCCCAACACCGAGGGCAGCGTAACGCTGACCGTCAGGGTCAACGAAAACGCAGTGACAATAGTCGAGAACACCGCAAGCGTCAGCGTCGACCACCTGCCGGAGCAGCAGACCAAGCCGGTAGATAACCCCGTCGTCGACCCGAATGTGACTATTGAAAAGTTCCAGTCGGTCGGAGATAACGGAGTAATGACAAAGGACCCGCTTTACGTAAAGCCGGGCGACATAGTCACCTACTATCTCAAGGTCACAAGCACCGGAAAGACCGCGGCGGAGAACGTTACCGTCAGAGACGCGGTTCCGAACGAACCCGCAGGACTTACCCTCTTCGAGATACTCGACGGCGGCGAGCTCACCGATCCTTCCGACCCATACGGATTCATTGAATGGCATCTCGGAAACATGGAGCCCGGCGAAGAAAGGACCGTCAGATTCAGCGTCCTCGTTCCTGCTGTCGAGACCGCAACCGAATGGCTCAACATCGGCGAAGTTACTTACGATCACCCCGATAAGCCCGAGGATCCTTGGGAGCCGTCGAATGAGGTAGAGATCGAAGAAAAGGTCGGCGGAATAAGCATCACCAAGACGGTCATAGGCTCCGAAGAGGATCAGAGCATTGAGTTCAGCTTCAGAATCGAGCTCAGCGATAAGACGGTCAA
>CANQJB010000044.1 GCA_947624155.1 uncultured Clostridia bacterium | reverse complement strand
TTACTCTGAGGGCGATGAAAGACGTTCTCGCGAGAACAGGAAACAGAAAGCGCCCGACAAACGAAACCGTCGAGGAATTAAACGGCGCTTGGCGTCAGCCGGAAACGGAGGGAGAGACTTGAATAAAAGCAGTCTGAACGGCGGAAGGATCAGCGCGGGGCAGATGATGCTGCTGTTTTTGCTCGCGAGAGTGATGCACGCGATGATCTACCGAACCGAGAGCTTCGGCTCAGGCACGCCGATGATGATCGCGCTCCTTTGTGCGACTGCCGTTGAAGCCGTCGCCGCGATTCCTGCGGTATATTATTTCTCCGCCGGCGGCCGTGACCCGGCGGCCGATCTGCTCGGCAGATATTCGCCTGCGCTGAGGCTTTGTTACTCGGCCTATTTTGCGGTTATCGCCGGTGGGACCGTCGCCTTTTTCGCGGGGTTTATAAAGAACGAATTTTCCGAAATTCTCCGCCCCGCAGTCGTAATAATCCTCCTGATCGCCGCGGCGGCCTATTGCGCCTGCCTCGGGATCGAGGGGCTCGCCCGCGCGGGGACGGTCGTTTTCTGGATGTTCGCGCTTTTGTTCGTCGTGATGGCGGCGGTGAGCGAGGGCGGGTTCGAGTGGCTGAATATCAGGCCGCCTCTGCCCTCTGACAGCGGGCAGTTCTGGCACTATTTTATCGACAACCTTTCGTCGGCGTGGTGGCTGCCGATGCTCTGCGCGCTCGGCTCGCACCTTAAAAAGGGCGCTGCGGCGGCGGCTTTCGGTTATCTCGGCTCAAAGCTTCTGATAATCGGGGCGCTGCTTCTGCTTGTGACCCTGGTTCTCTGGAGATATGTCGACGTCCTCGGCTATCCGATCTTTGCGCTCGGGGCCTACGCCAAAACCGACTTTATCCAGCGCTTCGACGCGATAAATATGCTGGTTTGGGCGATAAACTGCGTGATCGTTATATCGGTATATATTTTTATATGCTCGAAGGCTTCAAAGCGCCAAAGGCCCGCCGCGGTGGGCTTTGCGCTCGCCGCGGGCGTTCTCGCGGCGGTCGGCTGCAAAATCAGGCTTAGGTTCGACGAAAACTGGTTCTTGATATTCAAGCTCGCCGGAGTCGCGATTCTGGGGGTAGCGGTTCCTGCGGCGGCGGAGATAAAACGGTTGATCGGGAGGTTTAAAGATGAGAAAGCTCCTTCTTATTCTGGCCGCTCTGGCAGCGGCGCTGATGAGCGGGTGTGAGGCTTCGCGGGTACAGCGGCGGCTGATAGTCCACGCGATCGGCATCGACCGCTCCGAAAAGGGCTACGAGGTGTCATATCAGGTGTTCAGCGGCAGTTCGGAGGGCGAGGGGCCTGTCGATGCGAGCGAAACGAATGTCGTTACGCTTCTCGCTCAGGGCAGAACTCTCTACGAGACCGAAGAAAGCCTTCGGCTTCAGACCGGAAAGGACGTGTTTTTGGGCGACGTCGAGCTGATAGTGATAAGCGAGGATATTAAGGACAGCGGCCTGCGGGAATTTTTGCAGTATTTCCGGCGTGCAGACGTTTATCTCGGCGTGAATGTGGTCTATTGCCGTGGCAGGGCTTCCGAGACGATCGGCCGAAAGCTCGACCAGGGCAGCGCTCCGGCAATCCTTTTGCGCGAGGCGGTCGAGAAGGCGATCGAAAACGGCAGAGCCTGCTCGTCGAGGATAATCGAGATCTCAAACGCGCTCTTTGAACAGGGCGAGGCGATCGCGATACCGATTCTGACGCTTGAAAAGGATTCCGACACCGGCGACGAAATGAGCATCTCCGACCTGACCGTCGGGGTATTCGGCAGTCTTCCGGTCTGGGAGGACGGCTTCGGCGAGGAGCTCAGCGAAAACGCCGCGATGGGTCTTCGGCTGCTTCGGGGAGACGCCGAAGAGATGGCGGTCTCGGTCTCGGTCGGCGGAAAGATCGCCTCGGTTCATATTCGCGACCTAAAGATTCGCAGAAAGGTCGAAATCTCGGGCGGCGCTCCGCTGATGAATATTGAAATAGCCGGAAGCTATGAGATAATGTCCGCCCCGCCGGAGCTTAAAAGCGCCGAAATATCCGACGCCGCCGAAAAGCAGCTTCTTGCGCTCTGCGCCGACGCTTATCGCGAAACGGCCGCGACCGGCCGCGACTTTGTGATGCTCGGGAGAATGTTATATCGCTCCGAGCCGGAATATATCCAAAAAGCGGGAATTTTCGGGGCAATTCGGGGAGCGGGATATTCGGTTTTCGCGAGACTTCAAAAATATTAGCCCCAAAAAGCTCTTTACCCTCTTGAAATCCCGGGCGGACTGTGTTATTATGTACTAGATGTCCTTAAAAACAAGATTACTGGAAACGGGGGACCTTTTATGATAAAGATTAACACTCATCTCGGCTCAATCGGTCTCAGCGAAAGCTATCTGACCTCGCTTATCGGCCACACCGCGACCGGCTGCTTCGGCGTTGTCCGAATGAATCCCGCCGGCGCGACCCAGGGGGTCAAATCAAGGATACTTAAAACCGAGCCGATCGACAAGGGAGTAAAGGTCAATGTTCCCAAGGGAAGCAGCGAGCTCGAAATCAGCCTTCACATCACCGTTATGTACGGTGTGAACGTCGCCGCGATCACCGACAGCATTATGAACAAAGTCCGCTACGCTGTCGAGAGCGAGACCGGGCTGACGGTCAGCAAGGTCGACGTCTTTGTCGACGCACTGGAAAACACCGAGGGGGATTAGCAGATGATTAACGGAAAGATTTTAAGAGATTCATTTATCAGCGCCGCGAACTGCATCGCCGCCAATAAAAAAGACATAGACGCGCTCAACGTCTTCCCTGTGCCTGACGGCGACACCGGCACAAATATGTCGATGACCCTCGCGAGCGCGAAGTCCGAGCTTGTTCTGATGCCCGACACCGCCGGAGTCGACGAAGTCGCGAAGGTGATGAGCGGCGCGCTTTTAAGGGGCGCGAGAGGCAACTCCGGCGTTATCACCTCGCTTCTCTTCAAGGGCTTCGACAAGGCTTTCAAGGGGCTGAAAGAGGCTTCCGCCGCCGACATCGCGAGAGCTGTCGAGCTCGGTGTCGAAAGAGCATATAAAGCTGTTATGAAGCCGACCGAGGGAACGATCCTGACTGTCGCGAGGCTCGCCGGAGTAAAGGCAAAGGAGACCTGCGAGACCGACGACATTCCCGCCTTCTGGGACGGCGTCTGCGAGGAGGCCGAAAGGGTACTCGAAACCACCCCCGAGCTTCTCCCGACACTCAAAAAGGCAGGAGTTGTCGACGCGGGAGGAAAGGGGCTCTGCCTTTTGCTCCGCGCGATGGGCGAGGTGTTCCACGGCCGCGGGATAGTCAAGTTTGAAGAGCCCGAAAAGAAGCCCGCCGAGCCGGTAACGATCGAAACCTACGCCTCGGTCGTCGGCTCCTTCGACGGCGAGATCACCTATACATACTGCACCGAATATATCGTCAGAAAGGACCCGGGCTGCGAGAGCTCGCTGAAGCTCCGCGCCTATCTCGAATCAATCGGCGACTGCGTTGTCGTCGTTGAGGACGACGAGATAATCAAGGTCCATGTCCACACCAATAACCCCGGAAAGGCGATCGAAAAGGCGCTGGAATTCGGCTCGATCAATCTGCCGAAGATCGAGAATATGCGCTATCAGCACGAGGCCGCAAAGACTCCGGAAAAGGTCACCGTTTCGAGCTCGCAGAAGGCTTATGCCGCAGTCCCGCCCGAAAAGCCCTACGGCTTTGTCGCCGTCGCGACCGGCGACGGGTTAGAGGCGATGTTCGAGGACGCCGGCGCCGACTGCATCGTCAAGGGCGGCCAGACAATGAATCCCTCGACAGAGGATATTCTCGCCGCTATTCAGGCGACCCCCGCCGAAACGGTCTTTGTTCTCCCGAACAACAAGAATATAATCATGGCCGCCGAGCAGGCCGCGAAGCTCGCCGACAGAAGGGTCTGCGTTCTCCAGACAAGGACTATTCCCCAGGGGCTGAGCGCGCTTCTCGCCTTTGATCCCGACTCCGATTTCAACTCTATCCGCAGCGACATGACCCAGGCGTTCGAGCGGGTCAAGACCGGGCAGGTGACATTTGCCGCGCGCGACAGCGAGTTTGACGGCCAGTCGATCCGAAACGGCGAGATCTTAGCTCTCGAAAACGGCAAACTCACCCTCGTTGAAACCGACGTCAACAAGGCCGCCTACCGCCTTATCAAGCGGCTTGTCGACGGCGACAGCGAGTTTATCACCATCATCGTCGGCGAGGATATCGACGACCAGACCGCCGAGGCTCTTCGTCTTCGGGTCGAGGAAAAATTCGGTTCGAGAGCCGACATCAACGTCATCAGAGGCGGCCAGCCGGTTTACTATTACATCATCGGCGTCGAATAACTGCCGGAACAAAAAATTCAAGTGCCGCCCAGCGCGGCACTTTTGGTAAAGGAAAGATTTATGCGATCACTGATCAGATATTTTGACGGCTACCGCCGCGAGGCGTTCAGCGCGCCGTTTTTTAAGATTCTCGAAGCGGTCTTCGAGCTTCTTGTCCCGTTTGCCGTCGCCGCGATAATCGACAACGGAATACCCTCCGGCCGAAAGGGATATATCCTCGGAATGTGCGGTGTTCTTATTCTTCTCGGAATAGTCGGGCTCGCCTCGACTCTCGCCGCCCAGTATTTCGCCGCGAAGGGCGCGGTCGGGTTCTGCACCAATCTCCGCCAGGCGCTTTATGACAAAATTCAGTCACTCAGCTTTTCTGAGCTCGACCGCCTCGGCCAGTCGACCCTTATAACCCGCCTGACAAGCGACATCAACACCGTTCAGTCGGGGCTGAATATGATGCTCAGGCTGATGATGCGCTCGCCGATAATCGTCTTCGGCGCGATGATAATGGCGTTCACGATCGACTTTAAATCGGCGCTGATCTTCGTCGCGACTATCCCCGCGCTGACGGTCGTTGTCGTCGGAATCACCCTTTGGTGCATTCCGCTTTACACAAAAGTCCAGCAAAAGCTCGAAAAGGTGCTCTTGTCGACTAAGGAAAACCTCGCCGGCGCGAGAGTTATCCGCGCCTTTTGCAAGGAGCCGGACGAGATCAGAAAATTCGGAAGCTTTAACGACGAGCTCTGCCGCGGGCAGAAGAGGGTCGGCAGAATTTCCGCCGCGATGAACCCGCTGACCTTTGTGATGATAAACCTCGCGATAATAATGCTGATCCGCTGCGGGGCGCTTCAGGTCGAGGCGGGGGTGCTGACCCAGGGCATGGTGATCGCGCTTTATAATTATATGTCCCAGATACTCGTCGAGCTGATAAAGCTCGCGAACCTGATTATGAGCCTGCCGAAGTGCGCCGCCTGCGCAAAAAGGGCGGCAGATGTGCTCGCGGTCGGGAGCTCGATGGAGAACGGAGCCGCTACGGATTGTAATAATTCCGCAGAATATGCCGTTGAGTTTAATAATGTCAGCCTTAAATATTCGGGTGCGGCCGCCGATTCGCTCGAAAATATCAGCTTTAAGCTCAGGCCGGGCGAAACTCTCGGAGTAATCGGCTCGACCGGCTGCGGAAAGACCAGCCTTGTCGGGCTTATTCCGCGATTCTACGACGCGACCTCCGGAGAGGTCAGAGTTTTCGGGAAAAACGTCAGAGAGTATGATATCGAGTCGCTGCGGGGTCTGACCGGAGTTGTTCTTCAAAAGAGCAGGCTGTTCCGCGGAACTGTCCGCGAGAATATGCAGCTCGGGGCAGAGAACGCGAGCGACGAGGAAATAATCGCGGCGCTCAAAGCCGCTCAGGCATGGGAATTCGTCTCCGAAAAAGAGGGGCAGCTCGACAGCGTTATCGAGCAGGGCTCGGCCAACCTCTCGGGCGGTCAGAACCAGCGCCTCTGCATTGCGCGTGCGCTTGTCAGAAGGCCGAAAATACTTATTCTCGACGACAGCTCGTCGGCGCTCGACTACGCGACCGACGCGCGCCTGCGCAGCGCGCTTTCCTCGCTCGACTATAACCCGACCGTCATCACGGTCTCGCAGAGAGTTTCGACGGTAATGCACTGTCAGCGGATAATCGTCCTCGAAGACGGCCGCTGCGAGGGAATCGGCACCCACAGCGAGCTTCTCGAAAGCTGCCCGGAATACCGCGAGATCTACGACTCTCAGATCAGAGCCGAAGAGGGGAAAGGGGGCGCCGCGTAATGAAAAAAAACACCCTTTTGAGAGTTGCCTCGGTTCTCGGCGCGAAAAAGGCGCTTCTTCTCTGCTCGGTAGTCCTCGCCGCAGCGAGCGTTCTGATGTCGCTCTATGTTCCGATACTCTTCGGCAGCGCGATCGACGAAATCGTTGATACGGGGATAAACTTCGGGCTGATCGCAGGATTTCTGACAAAGGCCGGAGCGATAGCCGCGGCGACCGCCGTTTTGCAGTGGATAATGGGAATAATCAACAACCGAATCGCCTTCGAGACGGTCAGAACGGTCAGAAAACAGGCTTTTGACAAGATCGAGCGTCTGCCGCTCAAATATATCGACAGCCACGCCTACGGCGATCTGCTAAGCAGGGTAATTTCGGACGTCGACCAGTTTTCTGACGGCCTGCTTCTCGGATTTTCGCAGTTCTTCACCGGAATAATGACGATTCTGACCACCCTAGGGTTCATGCTCTATATCAGCCCGAGCGTTGCGCTCGTCGCGGCGCTGCTGACGCCGGTTTCGATCTTTGTCGCGAGATTTATCGCGATGAATACCCACAGCCTGTTTAAAAAGCAGTCGGAGATCAGAGGCAGCCAGACCGCCCTTATCGACGAGATGATCGGCGGACAGAGAGTTGTCGCGGCATACGGCTACCGCGAGAGGAGCCGCCAAAGATTTGAAGATGTCAACCGCGATCTCGAAAAGATAACCCGCAGAGCGATTTTCATGTCGTCGCTCGTCAACCCTACGACGAGGTTTGTCAACGCGATCGTCTACGCGGCGGTGTGTCTGACAGGTTCTCTGACCGCGATCGCCGGAGGAATGACGGTCGGCGGGCTTTCTGCGATACTCTCTTATGCGACGCAGTTCACCAAGCCGTTCAACGAGATCAGCGGGGTTATCGCCGAGCTCCAGAACGCGATTGTCTGCGCACAGAGGATATTCGAGCTGATCGACGAAAAGCCCGAGAGCTCCGACGAAGGTTTGCCGGCGCTCCCCGAGATAAAGGGAAATGTCGGAATAAACGGCGTAAGCTTCTCCTATTCGCCGGATAAGCCGCTGATTCGGAATTTCAATTTAAAGGTCTTGCCCGGCAGCAGAATCGCGATAGTCGGGCCGACAGGCTGCGGAAAGACGACCCTTATCAACCTTTTAATGAGGTTTTATGACGTCGGCTCCGGTGAGATAACCGTCGAGGGCGAGAATATCGCAGGGGTGACAAGGCGCTCGCTCCGCCAGGGCTACGGAATGGTTCTTCAGGACACCTGGCTGATGAACGGAACGGTCCGCGACAATATCGTCATCGGCAAGCCGGACGCAACCGACGAAGAGGTGATCGCCGCGGCGAAGGCGACACACGCTCACAGCTTCATCAAGCGCCTGCCGCAGGGGTATGACACACCTGTCGGCGAGGACGGCGGCGGGCTGAGCCTTTCGGCGGGGCAGAAGCAGCTTCTTTGCATCACGAGAGTTATGCTCTCGGCGCCGCCGATGCTGATTCTCGACGAGGCGACCTCTTCGATCGACACAAAGACCGAGCTGAGGGTGCAGAGGGCGTTTGAAAAGCTGATGGCCGGAAAGACCAGCTTTATCGTCGCCCACCGGCTTTCGACGATAATGTCGGCGGACGTCATTCTGGTCATGAGGGACGGGAATGTTGTCGAGCAGGGGAACCATGATGAGCTGATGAGGAAAAACGGGTTCTATGCCGAGCTTTATAACAGCCAGTTTGCGCATTAAAGCCTATTGCGTCGAATATAAAAAGTTTCGTCCACCTTTTCAAAGGTGGCGAGAAGCTAGAGGCGAGCAGCCTCTGGCCGCGTCCCGCAGGGCGCGGAATCCCTACAACGTGCGCATCCGCCAGATAAGGGGACGCCCTGCAAGAGAGGGTGTCCCTTCGGATTCGCGCACTCCGAGAGGAGTGTGCGCACTTTAACGTAACGGTCAGCGCTCGCTATAAATTTTTCGGACAGCACTGAGGCCTCCGGACTTTCAAATTTGCCTCGCGAAGGCGAGGCAAATAAAAACTTCTGCCCTGCGAATCTCTCCCCCTGTACTACCTCCCGGTTTGTCTGCATATACTTGACCAAAACCATAAAAAGGGGCAAGAAATATGTACGTCAAGACGGTAAAGATGAGATCTGTTCTTAAAACGCTGGTGACGGTTCTGATTATTGCCGCCGTGGTCTTCGCGGCGATATATACACTGAACCGGCTCCTTAAACCATCGGCGATAACCCTTGAAACCGAGAGCGAGCGAATCGCTTTTCTCGAAGGGCTGGGCTGGGAAACCTCAGGCGAGGCGATAAACTGCCGTGAGGTTACGATCCCCGAGGAATGGAACGAGGTATATGTCAAATATAACGACTTGCAGCTCGAACAGGGCTTCGACCTCTCGAAATACAAGGGCAGGCCGGCGGTGATCTATTCCTATTCGATCCTGAATTATGACGGCAAGCCGCAGAATATCGTCGCGAACCTCGTTATCTGCGGGGATAAGCTGATCGGCGGCGACGTCAGCTGCACCGAGCTCGGCGGATTTATGCAGGGCCTCGCAAAGACAAAATAACCGATTTTAAAGGAGATGTTGAAAATGAGCGTTCAGCGGCTTGATAAGCTCCTTTCCTCTCAGATTCCGGAGCTTTCGCGAAAGGACGCCCGCGAGCTGATCAAAAGGGGAGAGGTCTCGGTGAACGGCGCCCCCGCCGCCTCGCCGGTGCAAAAGGTCGACCCCGAGCGCGATTCGGTCTCGGTCGGCGGCCGCGAGCTCGGATATAAAAAGCATCTCTATATAATGCTCAATAAGCCCGCCGGGGTGGTATGCGCCACCCGCGACGGGCTCTCGCCGACGGTAATGAATCTTCTGCCGCCAAGCCTTCGGCGGAGCGGGCTTTTCCCGGCCGGCAGATTGGATAAGGACACTACCGGCTTTGTTCTGATAACCGACGACGGCGCGCTTGCTCACCGAATACTCTCGCCGCGCTCGCATGTCCCGAAAAAATATGAAGTCACCCTGCGTGACCCGATTTCGCCGGATTCAGAGCGGCGGTTTTCCGAGGGAATAGTGCTCGGCGGCGAGCCGACTCTGCCTGCGGAGCTCAAAAAACTCGGCGAGCGAAGCTGCGAGCTTATTCTGCACGAGGGGAAATATCACCAGATCAAGAGAATGTTTTCGGCGCTGGGAAACGAGGTCACAGCCCTTCGGCGGGTCGGGATCGCGGGGATAAAACTCGACCCCGGGCTCGAAGAAGGACAGGCCAGAGAGCTCACAGAGGGCGAGCTCAATAAGCTGATTAAGGGGTAAAAGCGGCGGATTCCAGCTTTTTTCCGTCAAATTTAATAAAGTACGCCAAACAAATTTGTTAAAAAAAACACTTGTGCAAAGCGGATTCTGAGGCTATAATATAAGAGTAACTAATTCTGTATTAGTGTAACAAATCAGCGAAAGGGAGGCCTATCTAATGGCTAGCTTATCACTCAAGCACATTTACAAAAAGTACCCCGGCGGCGTTGTTGCCGTTTCCGACTTCTGCCTCGAAGTTAAGGACAAGGAATTCATTATCTTCGTCGGCCCTTCCGGATGCGGCAAGTCCACAACCCTCCGTATGATCGCGGGCCTTGAGGAGATCACCGACGGCGAACTCTATATCGGCAACCGCCTCGTCAATGACATCGCCCCGAAGGACAGAGATATCGCGATGGTTTTCCAGAACTACGCTCTCTATCCTCACATGACCGTTTTCGAGAACATGGCGTTCGGCCTTAAGCTCAGAAAGACCCCGAAGGACCAGATCGCGAGAAAGGTTGAAGAAGCTGCCCGAATCCTCGACATCTCTCACCTGCTCGACAGAAAGCCGAAGGCTCTTTCCGGCGGCCAGAGACAGCGTGTCGCCCTCGGACGTGCTCTTGTCCGCGAGCCTCAGGTCTTCCTTCTTGACGAGCCTCTCTCCAACCTCGACGCTAAGCTCCGTGCTCAGATGAGAACCGAGATCGCTCTGCTCCACAAGAGACTCGGCACCACCTTTATCTATGTTACCCACGACCAGACCGAAGCTATGACCATGGCTGACAGAATCGTCGTTATGAAGGACGGCTTCATTCAGCAGGTCGATACTCCTCAGACCCTTTACAGCTATCCCTGCAACCTCTTCGTCGCGGGATTCATCGGTTCTCCTCAGATGAACTTCATCGACTCGAAGCTCGTTAAGATCGACGGCAAATACAACATCGAGTTCGGCTCCGAAGACACCAAGGAGCGCCGCGGCCGCAAGTTCTATATCGAAGTTCCCGAGTCTAAGGTCAACGAGGAAGTCCTCGCTCCTTATCTCAACAAGGAAATAATCTGTGGCGTTCGCCCCGAGTGCATTCACGATGAAGAAGTCTTTATCTCCACTGCAAAGACCGGTATCATCGAAGCGACCGTCAACGTCGCCGAAATGATGGGCGCCGAGACCTATCTCTATCTCACCTGCGAGGGAATCAACCTCACCGCCCGCGTTTCCAACCGCTCCACTGCGAGACCTCAGGATGTTATTCAGTGCGCTCTTGACGCCAACAGAATACATATCTTCGACAAGGAAACCGAAAAGGTCATCGTCAACTGATAACAGGTTATTACCTTACTCTCAACATAACATACCGAGGCGAGCGCGCAGATTTTTTGCGCGCTCGCTGCGGATTTAAGAAAAAATTTTCTCCCTGATGCAATATTTTCGCCTTCTCGTGCGTATTAAGGGTATAAAAGCATTTAAGGAGGACTATAAAATGAAAAAACTCACAGTGATTATTCTTGCACTCGCCCTTGCCGCATCGCTTTTTGTGAGCGTGTCCGCATTCGACGTCGAGGCCCCGTCTGAGAACGGAGCGGCACAGACTTCCGAGTCGGAGCCGATAAACGCTTGGAGCGCTCTCCATCCCCACGTTTACAGCGACGGCGAAATTATCCGCGACGACTTTGCAGGCGCGTGGGTAGATCCGGGGAATGAGCACTACTACTATTTCGCCCTGACGCCCGACGCTGATATCGACTTTTACCGCAATATCCTCGAAGGATATGACAACTATGAGCTTGTCACCCTCAAGTATCCGCTGAAAGACCTCAGACTTTTGCAGAACAGTGTCTTTGAACGCTGCAAGGACATAATGTCCGGCGCGGGAGTCTCGGAGGACGAAAACCTGATCTTTTTCGAGGTTCGCGTTTCCGAGGAGGAGGAAAACGGCCGCGTCGCCGCCGCAATGAAAGCGGTCAAAGAGGAGAATAACCTCCCCGACGGCATTGAAAACGCTTTTACAGTGGAATACGGTATCTTTATAATGCCTGTGTCCGAGGCCGAAGGCGAAGAAACCGGAGTCGGTATACCGGCCGAGGGGAAAACATCAAAAGCAACCGAGGAATCGGTCAAATAAAGCAGATACAAAGGAGCATTATATTATGTCAAATTTAAAAAGAGCATTTGTTCTCGCGCTGACAACGGCGCTTTCAATGGGTATGCTTACCGCCTGCGGCTCTGCCGGCAAGGCCGGAGCTCTCGAATGGATCGACAAGCCGTCGAGCCGCGAGGAATATATGAATAACGCAAAAATAAAGTCGCTGACCTCTCTCGGCAACACCTTCCGCCTCAAAAAGGCGATTGAAAAGGCGCGCGCCGGCGAGGACGTCAATATCGTCTATATCGGCGGGTCGATCACCGAGGGCGACCACCTTGACACCTGCTATGCAAACCGCTCGTATAACTATTTCAAGGACACCTTCGGCAAGGGCAGCGGCGACAACGTCCACTATTTCAACTCCGGAATTTCGGGGACTCCCTCGACTCTCGGCTCGCTCAGATTTGAGAACGACGTTCTGAACTATGAGCCGGACATTGTGTTTATCGAGTTTGCGGTCAACGACGGCGACGACGACGATATGAAATCCGCCTATGAGTCAATGATCCGCGACGCGCTGAACTATAAATCCCAGCCTGCGATAATCCTTCTGTTCGCCAGAATGCAGGAGGGTTGGACCTCTCAGGGCTGGAAAAAGGAGATCGGCGCCTATTACGACATCCCGATGATAAGCTATGCCGACGGAATAACCTATCTCTTCGACGAGGGCGCGATGGAGTGGAGCGAGTTCTCGAACGACTATACCCACCCCCACGCCGAGGGCAACGCAGTCGTCGCCGACTTTATCGCCTATTTCTATGACGAGGTCGACAGAAGCGAGGGCAGCGCCGAGGACGTCAAAATCCCCGACGAGACGATGTATACTCCCTATTTCTATAACGCTCACATGATGCAGCGCTCAGACACCGACCCCGCCGACCGCGGAAGCTGGCGAAACGCGAGCTCGGGATTCCACTATTCCGACGGCTGGACCAAGGAATATTCCGAGAACAACGACCCGCTCGTCTTCGAGTTCGAGGGCAAGTGCGCATACGTCGTCTATCCCGCTATGGGCTCTAATACCTACGGCAAGCTGATCGCAAACGTCTATTTCAACGACGAGCTTGTCGCGACCCGCGAATTCAACGAATTTGAGCAGGGCGGCTGGAGCTGTCCCTACGTCGGGGTGCTCTATCGCTCCTATAACGCCGGCAAATACCGGGTCGAGTTCACCGCGCCCGAGGACAATGTCAAGTGCGATCTTCAGGTTCTGGCGGTTGCTTACACAGACTGATGTGACTGACGGGAAACCCCGAGCGGGTTTCCCGAAAACCTTTCCTGCATGGCCTACGCTCGCCGCTGCGGCCATAGATGTATAAAATTCGGGAAGTAAATTCCCGAATTTTTTTCTCAATGTAAGCTTTCAGCTCAATGCTATGAAATAATAAAATGGGGAACCCGCGCGGGGTTCCCCGTCAGAGGCGAAGCCTCAGAATGTAAATTCTGTATCTCCGATAATCACGCTTGCGATCTCGTTCGGGTCGATAAGGGTGACAAAGGAGATATGTCCGCCGGAGAAGCCGCCGATGAATTTATTGTCGCCGTAGTAGTCATAGAGGTTGTCGGTAAACCTTTCGCCGCTTTTGGTGACAAGGGTTATATCTTTGTGGGCGAGCTCATTAAACGCTTCGTTTCTGGCTTCATAATACTCTAAGGTCAGCTCGGGGTCTCGGTCTCCGTCGAACGCGAAGGTGACAGAGTTCGGGCTGAGCTCCAGGCGATAGGTGAGCCCGTTGATCTCGGCGGTGTTTTCCGACCATAGCGACTCGGTGACCGTATAATCCTCGGGGTTGAGAACCGCCTCGAATTTCCCCTCATAGGCCGGAACCTCGGTCTCGATCATACTGACGAGGTTTTTGATGTAATCCGCCTCGTCGCCGTATTCCGAAAGATCGGCGTCGTTTACGTCCTCAAGAATCGTGTAGTAGAGATCCGTCAGCTCAAATATCAGCTTTCCCTCGGGGCGCGCCGTGTCTTCGCCCGAGATTATGACCTCGATTATATCGCCGTTTCGCTGATAGTTGATGTGGCCGCCGAGCGGGAAGGGGCTCCTTTCGCCGTCGACCTCTTTGTAGACAAGCGTGCTTTCAAAGCCGTAATCGTGCTCTTCGCCGTCGTCCGGCAGTCCGTATCCCGCGACGTTGACCTCGATCGTGCAGAAAAGGCCGTTATTTGTCGCGACAACGCTTGTCACTCTCGCGTCGCCCGGCTCAAAGGGCTCAGGCTCGGCGGGCTGCTCCTCAGTGGCCGCCGTTTCTGCAGGAGAGGGTTCGGGGGAGGCTGTCGTCAACTCCTTGCCGATGTCGAGCAGGTCCGCCTTCGGCATTTCTTCGGGTGTGCCGAAGTTCGATTCGTTTTTGTTGAAATATTCTCCGAGCTTGATAAGCCCGCCGCTGTTTGCCGCGACTGCGGTAACACTGACTGCGACCGCAAGCGCCGCCGCGATCAGAGCGGTTAAAAGTTTCTTTCTGTTTTTCATCGTAATTTTACTCCTTTCGCCGTCGAGGTTGATAGTTTCGAGCGCCTCGGCGATATATCGCCCGTCTATTCCGCCGAACCGGTCGGCAATCTTTCTGCCGTTCATAAATCATACTCCCTTTCGGACAGATAGTCTTTTAGCTTCTTTCTTGTTCTCATCAGCAGGGATTTTACCTTGCTTTCGGATATATTGAAATCCGCCGCGATGTCCTGAACCGTGTCGAAGAAAAAATATCTCCGGACAAATATTTTTCTCGTCTCGGGCTTCAGCTCCGCGAGGAACCGGTTGAAGAGGTCTTCGAGCTCGATTTCGCCGAAAGCGCCGCGCGATGCGCAATCCGGCAAAAACTCCTCAAACTCCGAGAGCGGAACTTCTGCCCCCGCCGAGCGCTTTTCAGCCAGGAGATAGTCGAGCCGAGTCAGCGAGTTATTTCTGACGATCTGGCAGAGATAGGCGCGAAGGTCCTCCGGCCTTTTCGGAGGGATTGTTTTCCAGAGCGCCATCAGCGAGTCGGCGACGCATTCCTCGGCGTCCCACCGGCTTTTGAGAATGTTTTCGGAAATTCTCAGACAGAGCCGCCGGTATTTCGCGTCGGCCTCGCCGATCGCCCGCTCGTCTCTTTCAAAAAACAGCGCGACGATTTTTTCGTCCTCCATCTCAAAGCCTCCTTTCTGACCCCTTCACTCAATAAGTAGGTTTTTGACGCCCCTGCGTTGCAAAACAGGGGAAATTTTTGCTTCCTTTTCGCACACTTATTCACAGCGCCACTGAATCCGACGCATTGAAAATCCGATATCCGACAATCTGACTTTTGATTTCTGAAATAGAATTATCTTGACAGCGGGCGGGTTTGAGTATAAAATATAAATGCGCGACTGCGCGAAATTCATTACAAGGGATGTGAGCAAATGGACGCCGGCAGTAGTAATGCCACCGCCGTGCCGCGAGGTACCGGAACAGCCGCAGAGCTTCGGGCATGCTTTGCCGCGCCCGTTTTTCTGGGCTGAGCCTCTGCCTCCGAGCTTAAATTCAGTAAGGAGGAACAATTATGGAACAGACCACCCTTTTTGAAGTGGTAATGAATCTTTACCGCCAGAAAAAATTTGCAGAGCTGAAAACAATAATGGGTCAGCTCAACCCTGCCGATGTCGCGAATATAATCGAAAGCGCCGACGGCAGAGACGTTATCGCGCTCTTTAGGCTTTTGCCGAAGGAGCTCGCGACCGAGGCGTTTGCCTATATCGACCCCGACCAGCAGGAGCAGCTTATTCTCGCATTTACCGACCGCGAGCTCCGCGAAGTGATTGATGAGCTGTTTTTGGACGACACCGTCGACCTGATCGAGGAAATGCCGGCAAACATCGTCAACAGAATCCTGAAAAACACCGACCCCCGCACCCGAAGCCAGATCAACGAGCTTCTCGCTTATCCTGCCGACAGCGCCGGCAGCCTGATGACGCCGGAATATGTCTATCTGAAATCGGATATGACCGTTGAGGAGGCCTTCGCGAAGATCAGAGCCGTCGGCGTCGTCAAGGAAACTATCTACACCTGCTATGTGACCGAGGAGCGAAAGCTCGTCGGAGTCGTCTCGCTTTTAGACCTTTTAACCGCTTCCTATGAAACGGTCGTCGGCGACATTATGGACACTAACGTAATCAGCGTCGGCACCAAGGAGGATAAAGAAACCGTCGCGACGATGCTCGCGAAATATGACCTTCTCGCAATACCGGTCGTCGACGGCGAAAACAGAATCGTCGGAATCGTAACCGTCGACGACGCCATCGACGTCTTGCAGGACGAAAACACTGAGGATATCGAAAAGATGGCGGCTATCGTCCCGACGGACAAGCCCTATTTCAAAACCGGAGTTTTCGAGACGTTTTTAAAGAGAATCCCCTGGCTGCTGCTTTTAATGGTCTCGGCGACATTCACCGGAATGATAATCACCGGCTTTGAGAGCAAGCTCGCCACGAGCGTTGTTCTGACAGCGTTTATCCCGATGCTGATGGACACCGGCGGCAACGCGGGCGGCCAGGCGAGCGTTACGATTATCCGCGGGCTGTCGCTAGGCGACATCTCGCTAAAAGACGTCTGGTCGGTGATCTGGAAGGAGATAAGAGTCGCGGTGATCTGCGGCGCTTGCCTCGCGGCGGTGAATTTCGGCAAAATGCTCCTTATCGACCGGCTTCTTCTCGGCAACGCCGACATCAGCGTCGCGGTCGCGCTTGTCGTCTGCCTGACGATGATGGTCGCGGTCTTTATCGCGAAGCTTATCGGCTGCACTCTGCCGATACTTGCGAAGGCTGTCGGCTTCGACCCCGCGGTCATGGCGAGCCCGTTCATCACGACAATCGTCGACGCAGTCTCGCTTCTCGCCTACTTCATGATCGCGCAGGCGGTGCTGCATATCTGACACATCAAAAAACATCAGGAGAAAATTTTATGTGGAGAGTTGCTTACTTTTTGCAAACTGCAACCATCGACCTTGCTTCGGCCGCGGTATTTCTGATCCCGCTGTTT
>CANQJB010000043.1 GCA_947624155.1 uncultured Clostridia bacterium | reverse complement strand
ATGATGTTCAGCACTATGCTGACTGATGAGAAAAACCCGCTTAGGCTTTGCAAGCACTGCAACAATGTTTTTGAGGCGAAACGCTCCGATAACCTCTTTTGCAGCGCGGAGTGCAAAAATAGGTTTAATGTTTACAAGTCGAGAAGCAAGGATAAATAAAAAAGCCGCCCTCAAGCCTATGCCTGAGGGCAGGTTTTAAAGCGCGTAAATTAGCTCTGGCAAAATGATTTCTTCGGCTCGGCTGCGAATATTGTTCATCTTGCAACACCATTCAAGTTGGTCTGATGCCTTTAACGATTCAGTCACGCCCTGGCTTTTGGCAAGTGCCGAAACTATTCGTTCCAAACGCGCTTGACAGGAAGATTCGATTTCCGCGAGATGCTCCCAAAGTGAACCGCTGAGCAGCATCCCGCTATAAACGCAGCCGTGATTTTCTTTCAGAAACTTCTGCCGCAGCCGAGAATAACGACCAAAATGCAAGGCTTCGTCACAATATGCAATATTTGGCAGGAAATAATCGCCGACAGCGGTATAACCTCTGCCGTTCAGTTCGTAAGCCATAGCTCCTCCTTTCGCCATTTTTCTGCTCCACGTCATAACTCGCTATTTCCGCAAATGAGCCGTCAGCTATGATATATTAGGTGTGATTCTCACCCTTTATATCATACATCTTCAAAAGGCTCGCAAGGGTCAATGCAAGCTGGTTTTGTAGCCAATCGGACTTTGCGGGCATAAACGCCCGCCCGCTCGTCCTCTTGGACAAAACCCCGCGTGCATGTCGCGCCCGCAGGCTGCGAAAGCCCCTACGAAGGCGCTCCGCAGATAAGGGGATGCCTGCAAGAGAGGGTGTCCCCTTCGGATTCGCGCGCTCCGACAGGAGTGCGCGCACCTTAACGTTAAGCTTGCGCCTATGATATCTAAGAGAGATAAAATGTTTCCAATCCCCCAAGCGAAAAAGCCGAAATCCCTCCCCAAAATCGCAGAAAATGCTATTGAAACCGGCGGGGCGATATGTTATATTTATCTCAGACTGCGCGGACTGCCGCGCAAATTAACTCGGAGTATAAATTTTAACAGGAAAGGAACGTCACAATGGATCTGAAACTGATTTCCGCGCCCGGCTCGCAGCGCTCCAAAATGGTCTTTCATGAAGACGCCGGTAAGCTTCACATCGGCACTCTGCCGAACCACGCCTATTTTATCCCCTTTGCGGAGGGCGGCGACCCGTTCGCAAGCCGCGAAAAATCGCCCCGCTTTGAGCTTTTGAACGGCGACTGGGGCTTTACCTACCGCGCGAGCGTCGTCGACCTCGCCGACAACTTCTGCGGCCTCGAACCGGAGGGCGTCATTCCGGTGCCGTCTAACTGGCAGCTCCACGGCTATGACCGCGCGCAATACACAAACGTCGTCTACCCCTTCCCGTTTGACCCGCCATATCTTCCCGACGACATTCCGGTCGGAGTATATTACAAAACGTATAATTACACCCCCGACGGTCTCAGGAGAATACTCTGCTTCGAGGGCGTTGACAGCTGCATCTACCTTTATATCAACGGCGTTTTCTCGGGCTATTCTCAGGTCTCCCACTCGACCTCGGAATTCGACATCACCCCGCTCTTAAAAGACGGCGAAAACCTTATCACCGCGGCGGTGCTGAAGTGGTGCGACGGCTCATATCTCGAAGATCAGGACAAGATCCGCCTTTCGGGAATCTTCCGCGACGTCTATATGCTATCGCGGCCCGAAAAGCGCCTCGAAGATTATCATGTCACAACTAAGATCGACTTTAAAACCGGCTCGGCAAAGCTTTCGGTCAGCGTTTCCGGCGCGGAGGCGAAAATCGCCCTCAGAGTCCCCGGCGGCGAGCTTATCGCCTCGGGCAGCGCCTCGGAAGCCTCCCCGTTTGAATGCTCTGTCGAAGACGTCCGCCTGTGGTCGGCAGAGAAGCCGGAGCTCTATCTTCTGACCCTCGAATCGGAGGGCGAGCTGATCGGCGAAAAGGTCGGGTTCCGCGAAATAAGGATCGACGGCGACGTCGTCAAGGTCAATGACCGCCATGTCAAATTCCGCGGCACCAACCGCCACGACAGCTATCCCGAGAGCGGATATGCCGCCTCGGTCGATCAGATCAAACGCGACCTCTATCTGATGAAGCAGCACAATATCAACGCGATCCGCACCTCGCACTACCCCAACGCGCCGATATTCTATCAGCTCTGCGACGAGCTGGGGTTCTATGTGATCGACGAGGCCGATCTCGAAACCCACGGCTGCACCGACGTCTATCAGAATTTCCGCTGGAACCGCGAGGGCGGATACGGCGGAATATCCCTGATCGTCAGCGACGAACGCTTCCGCGAGGCGATACGCGACCGCCACGAGCGGCTCTTCCTGCGGGATTTCAACCGTCCCTGCGTCGTGATGTGGTCACTCGGCAACGAGGCCGGTTATTCCGACATCATGCGCGACGAGGTCAACTGGCTCAAAGCCGCCGACCCCTCTAGGATAGTCCACTATGAGAGCACCCACCGGTTAGACAAAAAGGACATCAGCGAGCTGCCGATAATCTCTAAGATGTATCCCTGGATCGGCTATGTCCGCGACTACCCTGCGAGCGAGCCGGAGGCAAACGGCCGCCCGTTCATGATGTGTGAATACTGCCACGCAATGGGCAACGGCCCCGGCGATCTTGAGGACTATTGGGAGATAATCTATCAAAAGGACAACGTTCTCGGCGGTTTTGTCTGGGAATGGTGCGACCACAGCCTGCCGCTCGGAAAGACCCCCGACGGAAAGGTCAAATACGGCTACGGCGGCGACTGGGGCGAGCGCCACAACGACGGCAATTTCTGCTGCGACGGGCTTGTTTATCCCGACAGAACGCCCCACACCGGCCTCAAAGAGCTCAAACAGGTCTACCGCCCGGTCAGGGTCGAGAAAACCGGCGACGGCGAGTTTAAGTTTAAAAATATGCTAGGCTTTGAGGACATCGGCTCGCTCCTCGACTGCCGCTTTGAGATCGCCGAGGGCGGAGAAATCATCAATACCGGCGCGCTGGAGCTCAGCGTTCCCGCAGGCGAAGAAAAGACGGTCGTTATCCCCGAGGCAAAGGAAGCCGGAGAGAGCCGATATATCCGCTTTATCTTCACACTGAAAAATTCCGCCCCCTGGGCCGAGGCGGGATATGAGGTCTGCTTCGACCAGCTTTTGATTTGCGAGACTGACCGCAAGAGTCCGCAAAAGGCCGGCGGAAGCGTCGAGGTCTTCGAATTCCCGCTTGAATACAGAATCGGCGCGAACGGCGTCAGCTATATTTATGACCGCAGGCGCGCCGCGATAAGCTCGATCTCCAAAAACGGCGCCGAGCTTCTCGACAGGCCGATCGAGCTGAACTTCTTCCGCGCCCCGACCGACAACGACGGCCGCCGCGGCGACTGGTTCCGGCTCCGCCTCAACGAATATGACACCAAGGTCTATTCGACAAGGCTCGAAAGAAAGGGGGAAAGCGTTGTTATCACCGCCGACGTCTCATTCGGCTGGAACATCTATCAGCCGTTCGCTAGAGGCGTGGTTATCAGCGAGATACTCCCCGGCGGCGAGCTTAAAATCTCGGCGAATCTGACCTCCGGCGAAAAGGTCGAATCCCTCCCGCGCTTCGGAGTACGGCTGTTTGTGCCGAAGAGCTTCGGCGAGGTCGAATATTACGGCTACGGCCCCGGCGAGAGCTATATCGACAAGCACCGCGCCTCGTATATCGGAAAATTCCGCTCGAAGATCGCCGATATGTTTGAAGACTATATCCGCCCACAGGAAAATTCCTCCCATTTCGGCTGCAAATATATGGTCCTGCGCGGTGAAAAGATGAGTGTCAGATTCGAGTCGTCGGGAGATTTCAGCTTCAACGCCTCGGAATATACCGAGCAGGAGCTGGCCTCGAAGCGCCACAGCTTCGAGCTCGAAAAGTGCGAGTCTAACGTGATCTGCCTCGACTCGGCGATGGCCGGCGTCGGCTCAAACTCCTGCGGCCCCGAGCTTCTGCCGCAGTACAGAGTTAAGCTCCCCGAGCTGAAATTTGATTTCACCGTCTCGGTGGAGGAGTAAAATATAGATGCCTCTCCCCGCTTTTTGGGGAGAGGCTTTTCTTTTTGCTTCGCTTCTCCCCTAACTCATTTATACTAAACAACTGTTGACAAACGGCTTCTTCGTGCTATAATATAGTAAATATTACGGGCTTCGGCTCGGCTGCGGCAATGGCGCCGCTCCGCGGCTGGGCTCGGCTTTTGTGTATAGGTGGTGACTTAATTGAGCAAAAAACAGCGGCTCGTCGGCGCGGTTGCCGTTCTGCTCCTTCTGATGCTGCTTCTTGTCGGAATATTCCTTCTGCCCGGCGCCGAAAAGGAATCGGTCCAGACCGCGATGCGCGACGGAGTTCTCCACGAAACCAACCGCATCTCACTCTTCGGGCTCGAAGTCAACCCCGGGCTGATCTCGGCGTTCACCGTCACCGGAATGATCGTTTTGTTCTGCCTGATCGTCAGAATCTTCGTGATCCCCAGGTTTAAGGAGATCCCCGGCAGATTCCAGCTTCTTCTCGAGGAAGCCGTCGGCTATTTCTCCGGCCTTGCGAAGACCAACAGCCCTCACCGCAACGGCCTGCTCGGAGCTTATCTCTTCGTCGCCGGCGCATATACATTTTTCAGCACGATCTTTGAGCTTCTCGGGCTTCAGGCAGTAACGACCGAAGGACGTTCGGTAACTCTGCCCGCTCCGCTTGCGGACATAAACGGCGCAATCGCGATCGGCGTGACTTCTTATCTGTTCATTCTGATCAGCGGAATTATCTACGGAAAGGCGAGGGGCGCGATCAACACGCTTAAAGACTTCTCCCTGCCGATCTCGATGAGCTTCCGTCTCTTCGGAGCTCTTCTGAGCGGTGCGCTGGTCACCGATCTTGTCTACCATTACTTCCCGCTGAGCTTCGTTCTTCCGTCGCTTGTCGCGGTGATGTTTACTCTGCTCCACGCTCTGATTCAGACCTATGTTCTGACAATGCTTGTCAGCGTGTTCTACGGCGAGAGCACCGAGCCTCCTCATAAAAAGCCGAAAAAACGCGGAAAGCTGACCGCTTCCGCCGAAAACCTCTGACCGAAAGGAAATGATTGAAATGAAAATTCTTAAAACGGTATTTGCACTGATCCTCGCGCTGACAGTCGCGCTTTCGCTCTGCACCCCGATCTTCGCGGCGGAATCCGCCGAAACAGGCGCCGCCTCTGAGACCGACGGAGAAAACGTCGTCCGCGACTATAAGGCGATCTCCGCGGCGATCATAATCGGCCTTGCGGCGACCGCGGGCGCGATCGGAATGGCTATGACAATAATGAAGACGATCGACGGAATCGCTCGCCAGCCCGAGGCTGCCGGAAATATCCGCGGAGCAATGATGCTCGGCCTCGTCTTTATCGAGACCGCGATCATCTATGCCCTGATCGTTGCGATACTTGTCGTCTTCGTCTTGTAATCGGGAGAATGCTATGAATTTGCCGCTCAATATAGATTTGCAGCAGATACTGCTTCACGCTCTGAACTTCGTGATCCTCTTCGCTGCGCTCTATTTTCTGCTCTATAAGCCGGTGAAGAAATTCATGGACGCAAGGGAACAGAAATATAAGGATATGTCCGACGAAGCGGGCAAAAAGCTCGGCGAAGCTGACAGGGCCGTCGCCGAGCTTGAAGAAAAGCTCGACGGAATGTCGGCCGAGGCCGAAAAACAGCGCACCGCGATCCTCGCAGGAGCTCAGGAGCAGGCCGCAAAGCGTATCGGCGAGGCCAACGACGAGGCGCGGAAAATAGTCGAGCAGGCGAGAGACGAGGCCGCCGCAATTCGCCGAAAGGCTGTCAGCGACGCCGAAGAAGACATCTCGCGGCTCGCCGCCGAATCGGTGGGCAAGGCGGTAATGGAGAGCGCCGGAAAGGCGTTCGACACCTTCCTTGACGCCATCGAGAAGGAAGGAAAAAATGGCTGATAAAAAACTAACCGCGCGTCTCTATTCCGCGGAGGAACCCTCCTCGGAGCAGATGTACCGCTTTCACCGCTTTATTCAGAACAAATATGACCAGGAATGCGATTTCGCGTGGGTCTGCGACCGAAATATCCAGGGCGGGTTCCGCCTTGAGGTCGGGTCGGACATCTATGACTGGAGCCTCGAAGGCCGACTGAAGCAGCTTCAGGGCGTTCTCTCCTCGATAAAGGCCGACAACGGCGAAAACCTGATCCCTCTTCTGAAAAGCGCCGTCGAGGACTGGGAGCCGCGGCCGATTCCCGAGGAGGTCGGAACGGTTTTAACCGTCGGCGACGGCGTCGCAACGGTCAGCGGGCTCAAAAGCGCAGTCTACGGCGAGATCCTGCTCTTTGACGGCGGGGTCAGAGGAATGGTTCAGAATATCGGCGAAGCCTCTCTCGGCTGCGTCTTATTTGACGACGACGAATCCGTCGCCGCAGGGAGCAGAGTTATCAGAACAAAGCGCTCGGCCGGAGTTCCGGTCGGCGAGGGATTTATCGGCAGAGTTACCGACGCCCTCGGTGTTCCGATCGACGGAAAGGGCGAGATCTCTCCTGCGGGATACCGCCCGGTCGAAAGCCCCGCCCCGGGGATCGCCGCGCGTCAGCCTGTCTGCGAGCCGCTTAAAACCGGAATACTCCCGATCGACGCGATGTTCCCGATCGGCCGAGGGCAGCGCGAGCTGATAATCGGCGACCGCCAGACCGGAAAGACCGCGATCGCGATCGACACTATCCTCAACCAAAAAGGCACCGGAGTTATCTGCATCTATGTCGCGATCGGCCAGAAGGCTAGCTCCGTCAGGCAGATCGCAAAGACTCTCGAAGAATCCGGCGCGATGGAATATACAACAGTTCTTCTCGCCTCGGCGAGCGACCCCGCGCCGCTCCAGTATATCGCGCCATACGCCGGCTGTGCGATGGCGGAATATTTTATGGAGCAGGGAAAGGACGTTCTGATCGTCTATGACGACCTTTCGAAGCACGCCGTCGCCTACCGCTCGCTGAGCCTTGTTCTCGGCAGAAGCCCGGGGCGCGAGGCTTACCCCGGCGACGTGTTTTATCTGCATTCGAGACTTCTCGAACGCTCCGCGAAGCTCAACTCCTCAAACGGCGGCGGAAGCATCACCGCTCTGCCGATAGTCGAGACTCTCGCGGGGAACGTTTCGTCATATATCCCGACAAATATCATCTCGATCACCGACGGCCAGATCTTTTTGGATTCTGCGCTGTTCCGCTCCGGTCAAAGACCGGCGGTCAACGTCGGTCTGTCGGTCTCGCGAGTCGGCGGCGACGCGATGACGCCCTGTCTTAAAGCCGCAGCCGGAAGTCTTCGGCTCGAGCTTGCGCAGTATCGCGAAATGAAGGTGTTCACCCAGTTTTCAAACTATCTCGACGATGAGATGCAAAAGAGCCTGCGCTTCGGCGAGATACTTATGAATATTCTCAGACAGGAGCAGTATTCGCCCTATCAGGAATGGGAGCAGGTGGTAATTCTGACCGCCGCGATCTCAAAGAGCCTCGGGCATCTTCCCGACGACGGCTTTGAGGCCGCCCTTAAAAAGCTCTGCGCCGATTTCGGCATTTCAAGGCCGGACATTGTCGAAAGGATCAAGACCGGCGAGAAGCTTTCAAAGGAAGACAGCGCGGCGATCTGTGAATTTGCGAAGGCGGCGACCGCCGATGCTTAGTGAATTTGAGCTCCGCTCGCGTATCGCCTCGATCGGAGAGACCCAGAAGATCACCGGCGCGATGTATCTTATCGCCTCAAACGAGCTTCGGCGCGCAAAGGCGGCCTATGACGAAACGCGGCCCTATTTTGAATTTTTAAAGGCGGAGATAAAGAGAATCTTTCGCTGCTCGGCAGAGGTCGAGTCGAAATATCTTTACCCCGCCGACGGCGACAGAATGGCCGAAGGGACCTACGGCATTTTGGTAATCACCGCAGACAAGGGCCTCGCGGGGTCATATAACACCGCGGTAATAAAAGAAACCGAGCGCGCTCTCGCCGAGCACCCCGACTCGAAGCTCTTTGTTGTCGGGAACTACGGCCGAAGATATTTCGGCGCAAAGAATATACCCTATGAACAGGACTTCGACTTTTCCGCCCAGAGCCCGACTCTTCACCGCGCGCGAAAGATCACCTCGATCCTTTTGAACCAGTTCAACGCGGACCGCTTTAAAAAGCTCTTCGTGATATATACAAATCTGCGTAACGAAGCGGTCACCGAGGTCACAAACGAAAGGATCCTCCCTTTTCACCGCCGCGAGATAACCGCCGACGAGGCTTTGGCGGAGTTCAGATTCCACCCCTCTGAAAAAGAGGCGCTCGAGGCGATTGTGCCGAGCTATGTCTGCGGATATATTTACAGCGTTCTGGTCGCGAGCTTTTGCTGCGAGCAGCGCTCGCGTATGTCGGCAATGGAGACCGCCGACAAGAGTGCGCGTGATATGCTCTCCGAGCTTGATTTTGAATATAACCGGCTCAGGCAGAGCGAGATCACACGCGAAATAACCGAAATTTCCGCCGCGACAAGATTCCAGCGGCAGATCAAGGAGCAGGGAGGCGCAAACGAGATATGATAATCGGAAAAATAACCGCCGTTTCCGGCTCCGTCGTCGACGTTGAATTCGAGGGCGGGCTGCCGAAGCTCCGCGAAGCCCTGACCGTTATCGCCGACCGCACCGCGAGAGTGATGGAGGTCGCGGGTCATATCGGCAAAAATACCGTCCGCTGCATTATGCTCGCCGAAAGCGAGGGCTTGGCGCTCGGTATGCCGGTTTATGCCAGCGGCAGCGGGATAACCGTTCCGGTCGGCAAAAACGTGCTCGGGCGGGTGTTCAACGTCCTCGGCCAGACTATCGACAACGGCGACCCTCTCCCGAAGGATACGCCTCATCTTCCGATTCACAGAAAGGCCCCGGCATTTTCGGGGTTAAGCACAAATATCGAGGTTCTCGAGACCGGTATCAAGGTCATCGACCTATTGGAGCCCTACCCAAGAGGAGGAAAAATCGGCCTCTTCGGCGGCGCGGGAGTCGGAAAGACGGTTCTTATCCAGGAGCTTATCCACAATGTCGCGATGGCTCAGAACGGCTATTCGGTCTTCGCCGGAGTCGGCGAGCGTTCCCGCGAGGGAAGCGACCTCTGGAACGAAATGAAGGCAAGCGGTGTTATCGACCGCACCGCGCTCGTCTACGGCCAGATGAACGAGGCTCCCGGCGTCAGAATGAGAGTTGCGCTCTCGGGGCTGACTATGGCGGAATATTTCAGAGATGTCGAGCACCGCGACGTTCTGTTCTTTATCGACAACATCTACCGCTTTGTCCAGGCGGGCTCCGAGGTCTCGGCGCTGCTCGGGAGAATGCCCTCGGCGGTCGGATATCAGCCGATGCTCGCCGAAGAAATGGGCGCGCTTCAGGAGCGTATCGCCTCGACTGTTCACGGCTCGATCACCTCGGTTCAGGCGGACTATGTTCCAGCCGACGATCTGACCGACCCCGCCCCCGCGACCACCTTCACCCACCTCGACGCGACCACCGTTCTTTCTAGAAAGATCGCCGAGCAGGGAATATATCCCGCCGTCGACCCGCTCGAAAGCGCTTCGCGAATCCTCGAAGCGAAAACCGTCGGCCGCGAGCACTACGAGATCGCCAGGGACGTTCAGGCGGTTTTGCAGAAATACCGCGAGCTTCAGGACATTATCGCGATACTCGGCGTTGAGGAGCTATCGGATGAAAACCGCCAGGCGGTAATGCGCGCGAGAAAGATTCAGCGCTTCCTCTCGCAGCCGATGTTCGTCGCCGAAAAATTCACCGGCATCGCGGGGTGCTATGTTCCTCTCTCAGAGACGCTGCGCGGCTTCAAGGCGATTTTAAGCGGCGAGGTCGACAGCCTGCCCGAGGCGGCGTTCTATAATGTCGGAACCCTCGACGATGTCTATAAAAAGGCGGAGACTCTTTGATGAACAGCTTTGAACTCGAAATTCTCGCGGCGGACAGAATCTTTTACCAGGGGAACTGCCGCTCGCTGACTATCCCGTCGGTCGACGGGTTCTACGGCATTATGGCGAACCACGAAAACGAGGTCGTCGCCGTTTCGATCGGAATTGCTCAGTTTACCGACGGCGAGGGCAGCGCCCACACTGCGGTCCTCAGCGCAGGAATCTGCCGAATCGAGGACAACAAGGTTCTGCTTCTCGTCGAGACCGCCGAGCGCCCCGAGGACATCGACCGCAAAAAGGCGGAGCGCGACGCCCAGGACGCTCAGGAGGCGATCCGCAGCCGCGAAAACGCCTCGGACATCAAGCGTGCAAAGGCGAAGATGGCCCGCGCCGCTTCGCGAATCAGCGCGAAGGACAGAACGGAAATAGACTGAATGACGGGAACCCCGGGAGGGGTTCCACGTTGACAAATAATCCCTCCCCTCTCCCTATTAGGGGGAGGGATTTGCCATATTCAATACTAAACAGTCCTTTATTAGTGTTGTAAAATTTAAAATCGTATGATCGCAGCGAACGTCAAAAGCGCCGGATACTGAATTGGCATCTATTTGACTTTGCTCCGCTCTGCTTCCCCTGTCCCTGCTTTTACTTCACTCTTTTGTGCGGCAGAAAAGTGAAGCTACAGTTACAGAGCCTTGCTCCAAATCCCTGCAACGAAAATCAATGTCGCATATCAAAATCCCTCTCCAAACTCCTTGACGAACCGGCAATTATATGTCATACTGTAATTATCAGGCAAACAAAACTGCGTCAAAGCGAAAGGAGACATCAAAATGGCACTGATTCAGGTCAACTATTTATCAAAGGCGCTGTTCCGCACGGTTCCGGTCAACGTTATCCTGCCCTCTGACAAGATATCCTTTGAAAGCGGCGGATATCAAATGAAGCCCGGGCAGAAGTTCAAGACGCTGGTGCTGCTCCACGGAATGCTGGGCAACTACACCGACTGGGTCACCGGCACAAGAATCCAGCGCTGGGCGGAGGACAAAAACCTCGCGGTGATAATGCCCTCGGGCGACAACGCTTTCTATGTCAACAGCACGATCCCGAACAACAACTATGAGGAATTTATCGGCAGAGAGCTTTTGCAGGTGATGAGAAACACCTTCCCGCTTTCGGACCGCCGCGAGGACACCTTTATCGGCGGACTGTCGATGGGAGGCTACGGCGCCGTCCGAAACGGAATGAAATATGCCGAGAATTACAGCCGCATCATCGGCCTCTCGAGCGCGCTGTTCAAATTCGAGTCGGATTCACGCGGAAACGGCGTCTTCGGCGATTCAAAAACAGCCCGCGAGTCGGATATGAATTATCTCGTAGCCTATGAAAATCTTAAGCGCAGAGTCGCCGCGGGCGAGTTTCCGATGCCGGAGTTCTATCTCGCGTGCGGCACAAAGGACGGCCTGCTCGGTCAGACGAGATCCTTCCGCGATCTGCTTTCGTCGGAGGGTGTCGCCGTGACCTACGACGAGGAAGACCGCGGCCACGACTGGGATTTCTGGGACAGCCAGATCAAAAAGGTGATCGACTGGCTTCCGCTTGATGAAAAGTCGGGAGGACTTGGAAGCGGAAATGTCGGAAAGATCGACGCGGAGAAAGAAAAATAATTCAGGGCGGGCAGATTTGCCCGCCTTTTCTTTGTGAAACAGTGGTATAAATGCCTAAACCATGAGTTGTCGCATAGTTCAGACGCCCTGCTCCATGAATCAGTATGGGCTCAATAGAAACACAACTTTAGCGCCCGGAGGGTAAAAGGTATTCGCTTCGCTCATGCTATTTTCAGCCCCACCCCCATGAAAGCTTTGCTGTAAGCTATATCGAAGCGCCGCCCCCTCCCTTGAGGGAGGGGGCGGATTAGTTTAGAGCAAGCGACGGGAATAAGGCGTCGCCAAAACTGTCTGCAAGTGGCAGCTTTCGTCACGACGCCTTTGCGAAGCCGCCTTGGCTTTGCCTCGGGTCTGCTCCGCAGACTGCCGGCTTCGCCCAACTGTGTCGGAGATTTGAGTGCAGCTTTTCAACCTATCACCTATTCCAAATAAAACCCCCGCAGGAGTGGGGGCTTTATTTGGAGCAAGCGACGGGAATAAGGCGTCGCCAAAACTGTATGCAGGCGGAAACTTTCGTCACGACGCCTTTGCGAAGCCGCCTCAGCTTTGCCTCGGGTCTGCTACGCAGACTGCCGGCTTCGCCCAACTGTGTCGGAGATTTGAGTGCAGCTTCTCAACCTATCACCTATTCCAAATAAAACCCCCGCAGGAGCGGGGGCTTTATTTGGAGCAAGCGGCGGGAATCGAACCCGCACGGTCAGCTTGGGAAGCTGAAGTTCTGCCACTAAACTACGCCTGCACGCAATATTTTGCCGAAAAAAGGCATTGGAGCCGGAAACGTGACTCGAACACGCGACCTGCGCATTACGAATGCGCTGCTCTACCAACTGAGCTATTCCGGCGGGAGCACAACTTATTATATACTGAAAGTTCGTCTTTGTCAACAAATTCCGTGCAAAAAATACCGCTAAAATTTTTCCTCAAATCGACAAAAGTATTTGCTTTATTTGAAATTATGTGATATACTAGAAATAGTGTGCCGGACTGAATAGGAAATGGCAGCCCGGCCGAGTATCTTTCATATCACTCTTTGCTTGAAAGGATTGATAAAAATGTTTCAGGAAAATAAGGCCAAACGCACTCCGATGCAGGTGGTCGGAATCGTGGTCATTTTTATTCTCGCAATTCTGATTCTCCTTACCTTCGGAATCTTCCTCGTCTTCCGCGACAGCAATAATCCGCCGAAGCTTTTCGGCTATAATGTCTATGTCGTCGGCAACGACCTGATGGAGCCGAGAATCCCCGAGGGCTCGGCAGTCTTTATTCAGGAGGGAACCCTGCCCGACCCGACAAAGCAGAGCGTTATTCTTTGCAGAATAGACGAGAAGCTCTATGTGATCGGCTGCGTCGGCACCCAGACCACCGAGAGCGGCGAGCTCAGCTATATCGTCAGATATGACAACGCGACCGACGACCGCACCTGGGGTATCCCGCAGACCGACATCGTCGGCGTCGCGACAAATTACGACACCTTCCTCGGCGGGGTGATCCGCTTTGCTTCGTCAAAACTCGGAATGATGCTGATCGTGATCGTCCCCTGCGCGCTGGTCATCGTCTATGAGCTGCTGATGCTGCTTCTTTCCCGCCGCAGACCTTCCTCGAAGCGCGAGTCTTCCTCGAAGAGCCGCAGGCCGACCGCCGTTGAGCCGAAGGAACAGCCGATCAAGAGAGTCGGCGGAGGCCCCGACGACGAGGATATTACGCCGGAGCGCGAGGACATTCACATTCCGATCGACACCGCCGTCGAGGAAAAATATGTCGAAAAGCAGCTCAGACGTGCCAACGACAAGCTCTCCTCGACCGTCAGCGAGACGTCCGGCGAGGTCAGACATTCCGAAGAGATCAGCCTCGACCCGATCGAGCTCGAGCCTGAGCCTCAGATCCGCAAGGCGGATTCACTGTTCGGCGACTTTGCCGCCGCAGAGCCCAAGATCGAGTTCAGGACCGCTCCGCAGCCCAAGCCTTCAAAGAAGCCGGAGCCTGTCCCGAAGCTTCAGCCTGAGGCTCAGCCCGAACCCGAGTCTCAGCCGATTCCGGAGCCCGAGCCTCAGCCCAAGCCCGAAGAGGAAGCTTCTTCGCCGCTCGGCGAGCTTTCCGCCTCGCGCATCGACGAGCTGATCAAGCTCCTCGAAGAGGAAAAGAAGCGCCTGAGTGAAAAGTAGAACTTAAGCGGGAGCCCGAAAGGGCTCCCGTATTTTGCGGATAAATTAAAAGCTTTTATCATACCTATTTCAATGTTCAAAGTTTTGCTGAAGAGGCTTCCTGGGGCGGTATGTCGACAGCCGGGGCAAGCAAAGGCTTCGCATTTGCCCAACTGTCAATTGCGTCTAGCAGGGCTTTGTGCCCTGCGGGGCGCGATATGCACGCGGGGTTTTGTCCAAGAGGACGAGCGGGCGGGCGTTTATGCCCGCGAAGTCCGATTGGATACAAAACCAGCTTGCATTGCAGCCTTTTGAAAAAGGTTGGATCGAAAACTTTTGAATTGTTGCAAGACGCTCTACAACAGGCGGGGCGCGATATGCACGCGGGGTTTTGTCCAAGAGGATGAGCGGGCGGGCGTTTATGCCCGCGAAGTCCGATTGGATACAAAACCAGCTTGCATTGCAGCCTTTTGAAAAAGATTGGATCGAAAACTTTTGAATTGTTGCAAGACGCTCTACAACAGGCGAGGCGCGATATGCACGCGGGGTTTTGTCCAAGAGGACGAGCGGGCGGGCGTTTATGCCCGCGAAGTCCGATTGGATACAAAACCAGCTTGCATTGCAGCCTTTTGTAAAAGGCTCGACCGAAAACTTTCAATTTCTGCTCAATTCCGCGAAATCCCTGCCAGAGTCCTATACAAAAAGTAAAAATCCTGTCGAATTATACTTTCAGTCCTCCGTAGTGCCGAGGATCACATTCACTATCGCACAGGCGATGCCGCCGATCGGGAACACCGCCCATGACGGGTGCCAGATATTGAACACAAAGCCGATCAGCAAAAATACCGCCGCGCAGCAGAGCATTATCGTCGCGCAGATTTTCTTTGACAGTGTTTGATGCCTCTTTTCGTCTGCAACCTCGGGCGGGTCTGAGTCCTTCGGCCCCTCGACGATCATTGTCTCGCGGTTCCGCCTCTTGTTAAACCACTTGATGTCATACTTTTCATGCTGAACACCGGCGTAGACAAACAGCCAGCAAGCCGCCCCGATAAGCGCAAGAAACAGCGCCGCGCCGACGTTTTCGAGCTCAAAGACAGCGCTGATAAGAGTGCATATCAGCCCCAAAAAGATCAGCGCGATCCCTCCGCCTATTAAATAAGGAAAGACGCCGATGTTGAAATGCTCCGTCTCCTCCGGCGAATAGAGCTCCGGCAGCTTTCCGGAATTCTTTGAATACGCCCCATGTGAGATGCCGCCGATCACAAACAGAAACACCGCGATGCCCATGAGCACAAACAGGAGCGACGTTGTGAAGTAAAGCAGCGATTCCGGCAAAAGGTCGTCGCCGCCGAGCAGGGCGTTCGCCGCGACGCCTAAAAGAATCAGAAAGACTCCGGTTGCGATCTGGATTGAAAAGCTTTTGTAGTGGCGCTCGTGCTTCTGGCGCAGGTCGTTTTTATCGACCGAGATCTTTCCGGTTATCAGCTCGTCCATAGTGCAGCCGAAGATCTCGCAGAGCGCGACGATTTTATCGATCTCCGGATATCCGCCGTCGGTCTCCCACTTTGAGACTGCCTGGCGCGAAACGTCTAGCTGCTCGGCGAGCTGCTCCTGAGAAATCCCCTTCGCCTTGCGAAGGGTTTGCAGATTTTCACTGAAATTCATAATATACCTCCAAAGGAAATTTAATGTCATCATTATACCCTCATAGACATTATAACACCACCAACCAGCGTTTGCAACTTATCATTTCCCCGCTACTTTTAGTTGCAATCGGCGTAATTGGCCGCTTTAAAAGGCTTTGCGCGCAAAAAGCGCCGCAAACATGACTGCTTGCGGCGCACTTTTTTACATGAAATATATTTTTACTAACTACCACCAACTAAATAACTAGCGGCCATAATGCCCCATTTTTTTGTATGCTGCCGGTTTTCTGTATTTTCCCAAATCCTCTCTTTCTCTGTATTCTCTGATCTCCTCCATGTCAAACTCAACATAGTATACCGTTTCCTCAAGCTCATCTCCTACGAAAACAGTGTTATCAAGCGTTATCGCTTCCTTTGTCCATACCATAGGACTGAATGCGCAGGAATTTCCCATTCCCGGCGCCGGAGGGTTTGCCATCGCTATGGCGACCATATTTTCCATAGCCCGCACAGACAGTTCTTTTAATCTTGGCGGCATCCCGCCGCAGCTGTTGGGGTGCATGATCAGCTCCGCACCGCTCAGCATAAGCTCTCTGGCGCTCTCGGGATATTCCCTGTCATAACAGATCATTACTCCCATTTTGATCCCGTCAAACCTGCATACGGGAAAAGAATCGCCGGGCTCCAGATATCTTTCCCAGTCGAAATCGCAGGTATGTACCTTTGAATACTTCAAAATTACTTTTCCGTCTCTGTCGATTATCCATGCCGTATTCTGCGGATATTTCTTTCCCCTGGAAAAACCGGTTATGACAACTCCTATGTTCAGTTCGGCGGCAAGATTTGTTATCTGAACAAAATGTTCTTCATCTTCCGTCAAAGCGTTTTCGCACCATTTTATAAATTCGGGATCGCTTTCAATATCATGAACCGGCAGCAATTTTTTGCAAATATCAGGTGCCGCATATGCGGTTAAAAAGCATTCCGGAAACAGCACTAAATCCGCGCCGTTTTTACTTGCTTCCCGAATCAGTTTTATAGCCGTTGCGGTATTCTTTGCTATATCGGGCATGACAGCATTATACTGAATAAGAGCTGCCTTCAGTTTTTTCATAAACCCTCCGTCATATTGATAATCTTATTTTAGTATTATTATAACACATTTTTCGATATATTGCAACCGATGAACACGGTGACGCCACGGCAACAGCATTTACTTATAATTATACATTCTTGAATGTATAAACTGCAATTAGCAGAAATGAGTATTGCCAAAAAGCAAGCTTTTGGGAAATTTTTGTGTAGTAATCTCGCCAATCCATGACACTTTATGGCAAAATATTGCAGTAAAAAAGTAAATGCTGTTGCCGTG
>CANQJB010000042.1 GCA_947624155.1 uncultured Clostridia bacterium | reverse complement strand
GCCAAATCGTGCAATTTCATTTGCTACACCTCCTTATTTTATTCTTCGGTAACTTTGATCAGGTGTACGATCTTGTTGATTTTACCTTTAGTCTGGGGATTGTCGGGCTGAACCGTTGTGTCCCCGATCTTGCGAAGGCCGAGAGCGTTGGCGGTCGCGATCTGTTCCTTAAGTCTGCCGTTGAGGCTTTTGACGAGTTCGATTTTAAGCGCCATCAGTTCTCCCCTCCTTCTTCTTTTCCGAAGATCTCCTTGACGGTCTTTCCTCTCTTGGCGGCGACTTCGTCAGCCGACTTTAAGGACGCGAGACCGTTGAAGGTAGCTCTTACTACGTTGCAGGGATTGTTGGAGCGAAGCGACTTCGTTCTGATATCCTTGATTCCCGCGGCTTCGATTACCGCGCGGACAGGACCGCCGGCGATAACTCCGGTACCTGCGGCGGCGGGTCTGAGCAGAACTCTGCCTGCGCCGTAAACGCCGATAACGTCGTGGGGAATGGTTGTTCCGCGTAGCGGGATCTTAATGAGGTTCTTCTTTGCGTCTTCGATTCCCTTGCGGATCGCGTCCGGAACTTCGCTTGATTTGCCGATTCCGAAGCCGACTATTCCGTTGCCGTCGCCGACAACCATCAGCGCCGAAAACTTCATGATGCGGCCGCCCTTGACGGTTTTGGATACGCGGTTGATCGCTACTCGCTTCTCAACAAGCTCTAATTTTGAAGCGTCTATTATTGCCATAGCATTTACCTCCTTTTAGAACTTTAAGCCGCCTTCACGGGCGCCGTCTGCCAAAGCGGCGACACGGCCGTGATATACATAACCGCCTCTGTCGAATACGACTTCTTCGATTCCTTTTTCGCGGCAAAGATCGGCTATCATTGCGCCGACCTTCTTTGCGCCTTCGGCGTTGCCGCCGTTGCCGTCAAAGCCCTTGGACATACTGGAGGCCGCGCAAAGAGTAGTTCCGGTTGCATCGTCTATAACCTGAGCATAGATATGCTTAGCGGAGCGGAAAACATTGAGGCGGGGACACTCAGCGGTGCCGACGACCTTAGAGCGGACTCTTGCGTGTCTGTGCGCTCTTGCCTTGGCTCTGTCAACTGATTTTACCATAAGCTTTATTCTCCTTTAATTACTTCTTCGCGCCTTTACCGGCCTTGCCGGCCTTGCGGACGATGACCTCGCCGTCATAGCGGATACCCTTGCCCTTATAAGGCTCGGGCGGGCGCTTTGCCCTGACTTCGCAGGCGAACTGACCTACCTCCTGCTTGTCGATGCCCTTGACGACGATCTGGTTGGGCTGGGGAACGTCGAGGCTGATGGTGTCGGTCTCGCTGACGACTACCTGGTGTGAATAGCCGAGGTTGAGAATGACATCCTTGCCCTGCTTCGCGGCTCTGTAACCGGTGCCTTCGATGATGAGAAGCTTCTGATAGCCGTTGACTACTCCTTCGACCATATTGTGGACCAGAGTTCTGGTCAGGCCGTGGAGCGACTTTGAAAGCTGCTCGTCGTTGTGGCGCGAGACCTTGATCTCGCCGTTCTCGACAGCGATGCTTATATTCGGGTTAAACGTTTTGGTGAGAGTGCCTTTGGGGCCTTTGACGGTGACGACGTTGCCGTCGGCAACTGTGATCTCGACGCCCGCGGGGACTGCGATAGGCTTTAATCCTATTCTTGACATAATTAGCCTCCTTACCAGACGAACGCGAGAATTTCGCCGCCGACCCCGAGCTCGCGAGCCTTTCTGTCGGTCACGATGCCCTTGGACGTTGAGACGATTGCGACGCCCAGACCCTTCATTACCTTCGGCATATCCTCGCAGCTCGAGTAAATTCTCAGACCGGGCTTCGAGACCCTTCTGATGCCGGAAATGACGGGCGCCTTGTTCTCATCGTATTTGAGTGTTATTCTTATGATTCCCTGCTTGCCGTCCTCGACGACCTGATAGCCCTTGATGTAACCTTCATTGACAAGGATATCGGTAATCGCCTTTTTGACGTTAGAAGCGGGAACATCCACAGTAGCGTGCTTTGCTGAACTTGCATTGCGAATTCTTGTCAACAAATCAGCTATGGTATCAGTAATCTGCATACTGTTTTGCCTCCTTTGCTTGTTACCAGCTAGCCTTCTTGACTCCGGGGATCTGACCGTCGTGTGCGAGCTCTCTGAAGCATATACGGCATATACCGAACTTTCTCAGATAAGCGTGAGGTCTTCCGCAGATCTTGCACCTGTTGTAAGCACGAGTGGAGAACTTAGGCTCTGCCTGTTGCTTTAATTTCAAACTTTTCTTAGCCATTGTTATACCCTCCTCATTACTTAGCGAACGGAGCGCCGAGCATTGAAAGCAGCTCCTTGGCTTCTTCGTCGGTCTTGGCAGTGGTGATGAAGTTGATGTCCATACCGCGGACCTTGTCAATTTTATCGAATTCGATCTCGGGGAATATAAGCTGCTCCTTGATTCCGGTGGAGTAATTTCCTCTGCCGTCGAAGGAGTTGGGGTTAATTCCCTTGAAGTCTCTGACGCGCGGGAACGCGATGTTGAAGAGCCTGTCGATGAATTCATACATCTTGTCGGAGCGAAGCGTTACCTTAACGCCGATCGGCATTCCCTCGCGGAGCTTGAAGTTCGCGACGGATTTCTTTGCCTTGCAGACGATCGGCTTCTGGCCGGTGATCGCCGAGAGATCGGTGATGACGGCGTCGACGACCTTGGAGTTTTCCTTTGCTTCGCCGCAGCCGACATTGATAACGACCTTGTCGAGCTTCGGAATCTGCATGACGTTCTTATAGCCGAATTTCTTCATTAAAGCGGGAGCGATTTCCTTGACATATTGATCTTTAAGTCTTGCCATTGTAAATCCTCCTTACTTGATCTCGGCGCCGCAGCGCTTGCATACTCTGACCTTATTGCCGTCGTCGTCGAGCTTAACGCCGTATCTGACGCCTCTCGAGCACTTCGGGCAATAAAGCGCGACCTTACTTGAATACATGGCCGCCTCAGCCTTTACGATTCCGCCGGCCTCGCCCTGTCTGCGGGGCTTGACTGACTTTGTCGCCATATTGCAGCCCTCAACGATGAGCTTGCCTTCCTTCGGGGACACGGCGAGAACCTTTCCTCTCTTGCCCTTGTCCTTACCGCTGAGAATGACCACGGAGTCGCCGGTTTTAACATGAATCTTATTCATAATCTTGGCTCCTCCTTAAAGTACCTCGGGGGCGAGCGACATGATCTTTACGAAATCATGGTCTCTGAGCTCTCTGGCAACAAGGCCAAAGATACGGGTTCCCCTCGGAGTTTTGTCTTCTTTGATGATAACGGCTGCGTTTTCGTCGAAACGGATATATGTTCCGTCGTCGCGGCGCAAGCCCTTAGTTGAACGAACGATTACTGCTTTAACTACATCGCCCTTCTTGACCATGCCGCCCGGTGCCGCCTTTTTAACAGAGGCCACCACGACATCGCCGATATTGGCGTACTTGCGGCGGGTGCCGCCCAGGACTCTAATGCACATGAGTTCCTTGGCTCCGGTGTTGTCTGCAACCTTGAGTCTGGTCTGCATTTGTATCACAGCAAGTTCCTCCTTTCAATTTTTGAAAATCTGGATCCGCTAGCTTAGCGGTGTCTTTGGCTTACTTGGCCTGTTCGAGCACCTTAACAAGGCGCCATCTCTTGTCTTTAGACAGGGGGCGGGTCTCCATGATCTGAACCGTGTCGCCGGTGTGGGCTTCGTTGGATTCGTCATGTGCCTTGAACTTGACCGTTCTCTTGATGATCTTCTTATAAAGCGGGTGCATGACGTTGTCTTCAATCGCGACGACGATGGTCTTATCCATCTTGTCGGAGACAACCTTTCCCACTCTTGTCTTTCTAAGCTTTCTTTCGCTCATTGTAAAATCCTCCTCCCAATCACTCGGATTCCCGCTGGCGAATGAAGGTCATCAGTCTGGCAATATCCTTCTTGACGGCCTTGATCCTCATCGGATTATCGAGCTGGTTGACAGTGTGCTGGAAACGAAGGTTGAAAAGCTCTTCGCGAAGATCGGCGAGCTTATTCTGCATCTCGACAAGAGTCATTTCCTTGATTTCACTTGTTTTCATTATTGCTCACCACCCGTTTCTGAAGCTTCCTTCTTGACAAACTTGCACTTGATCGGCAGCTTGTGTGCCGCGAGGCGCATAGCTTCCTTTGCGACCTCTTCGCTGACGCCGGCGATTTCAAACATTACCTTGCCGGGCTTGACAACAGCGACCCAGAACTCCGGAGTACCTTTACCTGAACCCATTCTGGTGCCGAGCGCCTTGGTGGTTACCGGCTTGTCGGGGAAGATCTTGATCCAAACCTGTCCGCCGCGCTTGATATAACGGGTCATAGCGATACGGGCGGCTTCGATCTGAGCCGAGGTGATCCAGGAGGGCTCGAGCGCCTGAAGGCCGTATTCGCCGTAGGCGACGAAGTTGCCTCTGGTTGCCTTGCCGGTCATTCTGCCGCGCTGCTGTTTGCGGTGCTTAACTCTCTTCGGAAGTAACATTATTTATTACCTCCTTCTCTTCTGTTATCGGGGCGCTCAGACCTCTCGGGTCTGTCGGTTCTCTCGCCCCTGCGGGAATCGCCGCGGGGTCTGCGCGGTCTGTCAGACCGCTCGTCGCCGTTTCTCGGGCGGCGGTTGCGGCGCTCGGGGCGCTCTTCCTTAGCGGCGGCTTCGCCCTTAAGGACTTCACCCTTATAGATCCAGACCTTTACGCCGATTCGGCCGTAGGTCGTTGCGGCCTCTGCGGTGCCGTAGTCGATGTCGGCTCTGATCGTCTGAAGCGGAATGGTGCCTTCGTGATAGCTCTCGCTTCTCGCGATTTCAGCGCCGCCGAGACGGCCCGAAGCCTTAGTCTTGATACCCTTTGCGCCGAGCTTCATCGCTCTGCCGATCGCGCCCTTCATCGCTCTGCGGAAGGCGACTCTGTTCTCGAGGTCCTGAGCGATCCTCTCGGCAACGAGCTGAGCGTTGAGATCGGGGGACTTTACCTCGAAGATGTTGAGCGAGACTGTCTTGCCGATCTTCTTTTCGATGTCGGCTCTGAGCTTCTCGATCGCCTCGCCGCCTCTTCCGATTACAAGGCCGGGTCTGGCGCAGTGAATGTTGATCTTGACTTTGTCTGCAAATCTTTCGATTTCAATACGGGGTACGCCCGCGGAATAGAGATTCTTCTTGATGTAGTTACGGATATTGTAATCTTCAACAAGGGTGTCGCCGAAAGTGCTCTTATCTGCAAACCAGCGGGAATCCCAATCCTTGATGATTCCGACACGCAAACCGTGCGGATTTACCTTTTGTCCCATAGTTTACCTCCTTTGACGACTTATTCCTTCTCCGCGAGAACTACCGTGACATGAGAAGTTCTCTTGAGTATTCTGGCTCCACTGCCCTTTGCTCTTGCGCGGCCTCTCTTGAGAGTCGGACCGGGGCAAACAAAACATTCGGACACATAGAGATTTGACTTATCCATGTGGAAGTTGTTTTCTGCGTTGGCAGCGGCCGAGTTCAGGAGCTTGACAAGGTATTCGCACGCGGCCTTAGGCGTGTGCTTAATGATAGCAAGGGCGGTTTCGAGGTCCTTGCCTCTTATAAGGTTGAGGACAATTTCAACCTTGCGGGGAGCAATGCGGGCATTTCTGAGTATTGCCTTAGCTTCCATTTGAATTTCCTCCTTTCGGCCTATTTACCGTTATTGGACGTTTTGGAACCGGCGTGACCCTTGAAGGTTCTGGTCGGGGCGAACTCGCCGAGACGGTGGCCGACCATATCCTCTGTGATATAAACCGGAACGTGCTTGCGTCCGTCGTGGACGGCAAATGTATGACCAACGAAATCAGGGAAGATAACGGATGCGCGGCTCCAGGTCTTTATTGCCTTCTTCTCTCCCGTTTCGTTCATAGCGATGACCTTTTTGTAGAGTGATTCCTGCACGAAAGGTCCTTTTTTGACACTTCTACCCATTATTCATCTGCCTCCTTTCAGCATTACTTCGCGTTGCGGCGCTTAACGATATACTTATCGGAGCGATGATGCTTGGCTCTGGTCTTATAACCCAGCGCAGGCTTGCCCCAAGGGGTAACCGGTGAAGGGTGACCGACAGGCGATTTTCCTTCGCCGCCGCCGTGCGGGTGATCGTTCGGGTTCATAACCGAGCCTCTGACGGTCGGCCTGACGCCCATGTGGCGCTTTCTGCCGGCCTTGCCGATGTGGACGTTCTCGTGGTCGATATTTCCGACCTGACCGATCGTGGCCATGCAGCCTGCGGGAATATATCTCATTTCGCCGGAAGGAAGTCTTACCAGTACCTTATCGTCTTCACGTCCCATAAGCTGCGCCATATTGCCGGCAGCGCGGACGAGCTGTGCGCCCTTGCCGGGATAAAGCTCGATGTTGTGGATAAAGGTACCGACGGGGATGTTGATAAGCGGAAGAGCGTTGCCGGGCTTGATATCGGCGTTGGCTCCGGCGCGGACCGTGTCTCCGACCTTGAGGCCGTTGGGGGCGATGATATATCTCTTCTCCCCGTCCTCATACTGAACCAGCGCGATATGCGCCGAGCGGTTGGGATCGTATTCAAGAGTCAGGACTGTCGCGTCCATATCGAGCTTGTTTCTCTTGAAATCGATCACACGGTATTTTCTTCTTTCGCCGCCGCCGTGGTGACGGACGGTGATTCTGCCATAGCTGTTTCTGCCCGAGGTCTTCTTGATAGGTTCAAGCAGGCTCTTTTCGGGCGCGACCTTTGAAAGAACGCTGTAATCTGTGACTGTCATTCCGCGGCGTCCGTTCGTGGTCGACTTATAGCTTTTTATAGCCATGTGTGTTTTCACTCCTTATAATGGTTTTGCGGGAGAGGTTCTCCCATACTTGGGCTCCCTTGGCTTCGGGAGCGTCTTGCCGGTGAATCGGCGGCAGATTCTGCCGCAGGCGTTTATCAGATCATTCCGTCGAAGAACGAAATGGTCTTCGAGCCCTCGGCAAGTGTTACGATAGCCTTTTTCCAGGAAGGAGTGGTGCCTTCATATCTGCCCATTCTTCTGGTGCGGCCTCTGACGCGGAGGGTGTTGACCTTTGCGACCTTAACACCGAAGATCTTCTCAACAGCTTCCTTGATCTCGGTCTTGTTAGCGGTCTTGAGGACCCTGAAGGTGTATTTGCCGGCTCTGAGGTCTTCCATCGAAGCCTCTGTGATGACGGGCTTGAGAATAATATCCTGAGCGGTCTTGACCATTAGCAATATACCTCCTCGATTTTTGCTACGGCGTCGGTCACAACGATGAACTTGTCGTGATTTAGAATGTCGTAGACATTAAGAGTATTTACGAGCGCGGTCTTGACGCCGGGAATGTTGCGTGCGCTCTTAATGAGCTTTTCATCAACCGCGGAATTGACGATCAGAGCCTTGCCCTCTGCGCCGAGCGCCTTTAACATCCCGACGACGTTCTTGGTCTTGATGTTCTCAAAGTCGATAGCGTTGAGAACGATGACGTCGCCGTCAGCGAGCTTCGAGGACAGCGCGGATTTCATCGCGAGCCTTCTGACCTTCTTGTTGACGGTGAAGCGGTAGCTGCGGGGCTTCGGGCCGAGAGCGATTCCGCCGTGAGTCCACTGAGGAGAGCGGGTCGAACCCTGGCGGGCGCGTCCGGTTCCCTTCTGTCTCCAGGGCTTCTTTCCGCCGCCGGAAACCTCAGTTCTTGTGAGGGTGGACTGAGTACCCTGACGCTGATTTGCGAGGTAGTTGACCACCATTGTGTGCATTACGGCGGCGTTGGGCTCAACGCCCCAGATCGCGTCGTTAAGCTCAGTGTCGGCAACGACGTTGCCCTTGATGTCATAAACGGAAATCTTAGACATTGTGTTTCCTCCTTCCACTAAGCCTTCTTGACGCTGTCTCTGACGGTGACGATTCCGTTCTTCGGGCCGGGGATCGCGCCCTTGACAGCGATAAGATTGTTTTCGGCGTCGACTCTGACGACTTCGAGGTTAAGGACTGTTACCTTTTCGGCGCCGAGATGTCCCGGCATTTTCTTGCCCTTGAAGATTCTCGAAGGAGACGAGCAGGCGCCCATCGAACCCGCGTGGCGGTGGACAGGGCCGGTACCGTGGGTCTCTTTGAGTCTGTGATTGTTCCAGCGCTTGATAGTGCCGGCGAAGCCCTTACCCTTGCTGATTCCGCTGACGTCAACGATGTCGCCCTCGGCGAAAACGTCCGCCTTAACGATGTCGCCGACATTCAGCGAGCTGATGTCTGCAAGTCTGAATTCCTTGAGGTGCTTCTTGAGGGCGACGTCCGCCTTCTTGAAGTGGCCGGTGAGGGGCTTTTTGAGGCTCTTGGCGGTGGTGTCGCCGAAGCCGAGCTGAACGGCTTCGTAGCCGTCGTTTTCGGCGGTCTTCTTCTGAACGACAACGCAGGGGCCGGCCTCGATTACTGAAACCGGAATTACCTTTCCGGCTTCGTCGAAGATCTGGGTCATTCCGATCTTCTTTCCGATGATGCCTTTGTTCATTTCGATTTTCCTCCTAATCGGTTATTGGTCGGATCTCTCCGACTTGACCTGTCGCTTATGACTTCGCTGAGAAACCTGCTTCTGCGGTTTCTTTAGGAAATTACTTGATTTCCATTACGATGTCTACGCCAGCAGGAAGCTCAAGATTCTGAAGAGCTGCGGTGGTGTCGTTTGTCGGGTGGAGAACGTCGATAAGTCTCTTGTGGGTTCTCAGCTCGAACTGCTCGCGGCTGTCTTTATACTTAAATACAGCGCGGAGAATGGTGACTACCTCCTTGTCGGTCGGGAGCGGAACAGGTCCTGAAACCTTTGCGCCGCTTCTCTTCGCAGCTTCGACGATTTTCGCCGCAGCAGCGTCGACATTCTGGTGCTCATAGCCCTTGATCTTGATTCTGATTTTTTCATTGACTGCCATTTGTTTCTGCCTCCTTAATATTTTGCTTTTGGGGGCTTTACCCGCTTGTCAGGCGGGTTTGTCTGTCTCAAAAACACGCTTCCGTGTGTTTCTTTTTGTCCCACAAAAAATACCGAAAAACTGTTCGTTTTTCGGAGGACTTAATAGCACATCGGCAATCTGGGTTTCCGGCTCGCCCGCCACAGCAAAAGCTGTCGCAAGATGCGGGATTAGCCGATCCGTGTTTTATTACAGTCGCCCGGTTTGAAATCGGACATACTCTGCCGAAATTACCCGCCTTTGGCGGCAACCTTCAGCTTCATCGCATATCTTCGCAGTCACGCAAGGTATAATATAACACCTTAGCCGGGCTTTAGTCAAGTTTTCTGCCAAAATTTCTTTGAGAAATTTTTAGAAATTTCGGCCTCAATTTTGTCAAAATTGCACAACATACAGGATTTAGTCGTTTATCGACCCTATATCCACAACATTTTCCACCCGATCGACAGTGTTGCGCTCGCTTATATTAACGGTATATTCGTGGCGGGTGGTCTCGCCGTCAGAAAGAATATCGGTATTCTCGTGAAAATACATCAGCGTTCCGTCGGTCTCGAAGAAATAATCGGTCGAAAACGCCGTAATCTCGCCGTCCCCGGAATACAGCGAAGAGATCTTTGAAACGTCGTACTCGTAGTGGACCGTGATGCCGTTGGGGTGGTCCAGCATCACCGATTCTCTGACATAAGACTCCTCCGGAATTATCCCTGCTTTAAAGAAAAGTATAAGCCCCTCGTCTGCCATCGGGTAAGGCACATCGCGGGAGTAGGCGGTAAACTGAAGGTCTGAGGAGTCGAGCATACTGATCTCGCCGTTGTCGTTGGTGAACTGTTCGCGGCCGTTGTTGTACTGTGCAAGATAAACGCCGTCGCTTTCGCCGACATAGGAGTAGGTCATTATTCCCTTTTCGTCATATTTGAAAATGAAGGTCTGCTCCGGATCGCCGGTTTTGTTGCCCGAGATTTCGACTTTGGCGGAATCAAGCGAGGTGTACCACTCCCGCGCGGCGAGAATAAGCTCCTCGCCCGGCAGAGGCTCCGAAGCCGCGCAGGCGGAAAGCGTCAGAGAAATCACAGCCAGCGCTGCAAGGAATCTCAGTTTCATTTTCTGCTCCTTCATTCACGAAGCCCCCGAAACGGAGGCTTCAGACTGTTTTTAATATTTGACAGGTGCGGTCATCTTCTGCGGCCGCGCTTTCTGACGTCAACCGTCTTCAGGCCGGACATTCGGTCTTCGCTCGACATCTTAAACTTTGAAAGCATATCTTCAAAGCCGGCGTCGGTAACTGCCGACCTCGGCTCATAGGCATATTCGAGGTCTTCGATCGAGATATGCTCCTTTTTGACCGGCTTCTTGGCAGCGTGGTGCTGCGGGCGAGGCGGTTCTGAGTCCTTTTCTTTATTCAGCGCTTCAACGCGCTGATTTTTCGGGGCATAGGAAGACCCGCGCTGCGGGCGATTTTCCTGCTGCGGCAGCGCTTTTTTTATCGAGAGGCTGATTTTGCCGTCCTCCGCGATATTGATTACTTTGACCTTAACGGTCTGTCCCTCAGAGATATGGTCTCTGATGTCGTTGACATAGGTGTTTGAGATTTCCGAGATATGCACCATTCCGGACTTGCCGCCGCCTATGTCGACGAAAGCTCCGAATTTAAGAATACCGGTGACCTTTCCCTCCAGGATAGCTCCCACTTCAAGCTGCATTTGCCTTTAATTTCCTCTTTCTTTGATGTCCTTGCTGTGTATTTGCGTTATCCCTTAGGCTTTGCATAGAAGCGGCGCTCGCGGGGGTAGGCGTAGCCCAGCTTTTCAACGGCGACGGTGAACATATACTCTTCTTCGTCGTCGGTGCTGAGAATACGCTGATACTCGTCGTTTGCCTGCTGAGTGATGTTGATCTGTTCCTCAAGCTTTTCGATCTGAGCGCGCTGCTCGGCGATGTCGGCCTGAGTCTGGATAATAAATCCGACAGAATAAACGAGGATCAGCACAAAGAGGGCAAGCTTAACCAGATCGCCGATGTGCGATCTGCGTTTTTTATTGGGATTGGCCATCAGCCCGCCTCCTTGCAAACTCCTGTGAGTATCAATACACGTTAGTATTATACATCAAAACTCACCGTCAGCGCAAGGATTTTCTTCAATTTTCCCCTCTTCTTTTTTAAAAAACGGCACCCCGCACAAAACACCGAACGCTTTTTTGACTACTTTTACTAATATCCCGAGCGCCTTTCTGACATACTTTGCCGCAAAACCAAACATTCCGCAGACCAGCCGCCCGAGTGTCAGGATATATGCTGAAAAGCCGACTATTACGCCGACGAGCGCGAAAAATCTGATCTGCCCGCGGCAGAGCTCGACGCAGAAGGAATAATATGCCAGCCCGCTCAGGAGCATAAACAGCAGATCCTCGAAAAATACCAGCCAGCCGGGGTTTTTAAACGACAGCCTCACCGCCCGAAAAATGTCATATAGCGCCCCGAGAACGGCGCCGAGCAGCACCGCTCCGAGAAACAGCCGCAGTTCGAGTGATGTCCCGAAAAAGCTGTCGGCATAAACCTGCTCGCGGGTCATCTCGTCACCTTTCCCCAGAAGCCGAGCTTTTTCTTTCTGTCCTTGTCGCCGTAGACGATCGAGTGTATATCCCCGTCGATCTGCATATCTCCGGTGTCGACATTCACCGTGTTGACATGGAGCGACTTCCCGCGGATCACCATTTCGCCGAGGGTGGTATAGAGGCTGATCTCGTTTTCGTCGAAGCTGTCGACATCGGTCACGCCGGAAAGCTCCAGGCTCGCGCGGTCCTGCAATATAACGCTGTGGTGTGCTGTCATTTGTTCGCTCATAGCAATACTCCTTTTATAATAAGCTCTACTATTCTATATAATATGAACATTACACATAAAAAAGACGCCCGGCATCAGCCGAGCGCCTTGATGTTTTAAATTGGTGTGTTGAATCAGTTCAGTCCGCCGTTTCTGTCATATTCCTCGAAAGTGCTGTTGAGCTCATCGACGGCATAGATCAGAGCGTCCTTATTCGATTCCTTGAGCTCGGCCCATGAGCTCGGGTTGTCAAAGCTGTTGAGGCCGACCATGTTGTTGATGTATGTACTCGCCTCGCCGAGGTCTTCATACTGAACAACGGTGTTGTGAGAATGGGCGATCTCATACATTTCGTCCCACATATCCATCATTTCCTGGTTCCACTTCAGAACCTCCATCTTCTGCTTGTTGTCGATTCTGATGACGGTCGGGTCGATCGTCTTGAAGCGGTCGCAGGCTGCGAGAAGCGCAACGCCTTCTGGGTTAGGGGCGTTCTTGACGAGCAGATAGCCCTTCGGGATCGAGTCGATATAATATTCGCCGTCGCCGTCGGGATCTCTCGGTACCGGAACGACCATGACCTCGTTGTTGGTCATATCGCCGAAGCGCTCCTCTTCTTCTGAGAGCGAGGTGATCTCATCGAGAATATAGGCAGGACCCATTGCGAACATTGTCAGGCCTTCCTTCATTCCGCCGCCCTCGTCGCCGTAGTTGAGGGACCAATCGTTATTCCAATGCGGGAAGCCCATGTCGTTTCTGTTGATCTCGGTGAGCCAGTTGGCGGCGCGCTCGAGTCTCGGGTCGTCGGGGTTGGCGACGAATTTTCCGGTCTCGGTGTCAAGGGTGACGAGATAGGTGCCGGTGGAGCTGAAGAATGTCGCGTCGGTGTGCCAGCCGTTGAAGGCATATCTGCCCTCGTCGGGGTCGCAGAAGTCCTTAGCCATATCCATCAGTCTGTCCCAGGTCCACTCATCGTTATAATAGAGCTCGGCGGGGTCGTCGAAGCCCCATTCGTCGAATACTCTGCGGTTATAGAGCATCATCGAGTTGTTCTGAACATCGGTGATGAACATATAATGCTTTCCGCCGATCGAGAAGAAGGTGTCGGAGAAGTATTTGATGCCCTCCCAGAGAGGGGTGTCATAGTCGATATAGTCGTCGACATTGGTGTAAAGACCGTTGATGAAGTCCATCGGGAATGTCTCGGCCCAGGCGTGGGTGAAGTCCGGCGGGTCTCCGCCGACCACAAGGTTGGCGAGGTCTGAGGTAAGGGTCGACCAAGTCGTTTCAATCCAGTCGACGTCGCAGTTGTATTTCTGCTTAAAGGTCCAGTAACCGGTCTGGACTACTTCGTCCTCGGAATAGTTGTGGAAATCGTCATAATAATAGAAGTATGATATTCTTGTGCCTGAAGCGGCGGCCTCCTCCGCAGTCGGGAGCATAATTCCGGCGGCGGCGAGAATCGCCTCGGCGTCCTCGGTTGAGAGGGTCAGCTCGATCGGTTGGCGTTTTTGCGCGCCGCAGCCGACAAGGGCGACGATCAGAACGACCGCGAAAAGCAGCGCTGTAATTCTCTTTGCCATATATAACCTTCCTTTCATATTGCAAACGCATTTTTAACATTTGCTGATGTATATAATTATATCACTGATTTTTTCTGATTTCTATTGACAAAAACAACGAACAGAACATACAAAAATCATTAAGATTGCACAAAATCTAATTTTAGTGTTCTAATTAGCGTTCTAACTGATTCGCGGTGCAAAAAGCGGGACAGACAGGCTGTCCCGCTTTTAAATTATGCGAATATTCTCACCGTTTTATCCGAGAGACGCGATATATTCGTCAACCCTTGCGTTAAAGTCGTCGAGATAATACTGGAGCTGGTCGCCGTTTGCCTCCTTGATCTGCGCCCAAGTTGTTGCGTTGGACTGCATGGCGCTCTTTTCGATGTCGTCGAGAACCTGGCCGAGGTTGGAGCTGAAGCTCTCAGGCTCGAAAGCGAGGACGATGTCGCCGGAATTTGCCTTTTCGACGCAGAGGTCATACATATCGAGCATTTCATCGGTCCAGAGATATTTTTCGATCTTCTGCTTGCGGTCGATTGACATTACGGTCGGGTCGAGAACCTTGAAGCGGTCGCACATTGCGAGAAGCGCAACGCCTTCGGGGTTAGGAGCGTTCTGAACGATGCAGTAGCCGGCAGGGTCTGATTCAATGTACTGAGTGCCGTCGCCGGAGGGGTCGCGCGGGAAGGGAACGAACATCAGCTCATTGGCGGTGACGTCGGCGTATTCAGCGGAAATTTCCTCGACAGGGCCGGTGAAGAAGTAAGGGCCGCCGCAGCTGAACAGCAGATTGCCGCTCTTAAGACCGCCGCCGAACTCGTTGTTGTCGCGAACCGCGTAGCCGTGATTGTACCACGGATAGATGCAGCCGTTTTTATTGAGGTCGTAAAGGAAGTCATTGACGCGCTCGAGTCTCGGGTCGTCGATGTTTGAAACATACTTTCCGGTTTCGAGGTCATAGGTCACGAGAGGAGTTCCGCAGGAGTGCTGGAATCCCTTTGTATAGAACCAGCCGTCGAGGGCGAATCTGTCGTTGTCCTCGCTCGAAAAGTCCTTAGCCATGTCTTCAAATTCGTCCCATGTCCACTCGTTGTTGTAGTAGAGCTCGGCGGGATCGTCGAAGCCCCATTCGTCGAATATTCTGCGGTTATAGGCGAGAACGCTGCCGAAATAGCGGTCGGTGCAGATCATGTAGACGTTGCCGCCGAGGGAGAAATAGGTGTTCATGTAATCCGCGACGCCTTCCCAAAGCGGGTCTGTGAGGTCTATGTAGTCATTGATCGGCTGGAAGGTTTTCTGGGTGGCATAGAACGGGAAGTTCTCGGTCTCGCCGTTCATGAAGTCCGGCGGGGTTCCGCCGACAAGCAGCGTTGCGACGCGGGTGAAGCGCTCGTCCCAGGTGCATTCGATCCATTCGATCTCGCAGCCGTATTTCTCGCGGAAGGTAAAGAAGCCTGTGTTGACAACTTCTCCCTCGCTGTAATTATGGAAATCGTCGAACCAGGCGAACCACTGGATAGTGGTGTTGGCGGCGGCGACTTCTTCTGCCGGCGGAAGAGTGATTCCGGCGGCGGCGAGGATCGCTTCGGCGTCCTCGGTAGAAAGTGTAAGTTCAATCGGCTGGCGCTTGTTTGCACCGCAGCCGACCAGCGCGGCTATCATTATCAGAACAAGGATAACCGCAGCAAATCTTTTTTTCATTTCATAGCCTCCTGTAAATACTGTTGTGTAATGCAGAACAATACAGTATCAGTTTAGCACAAAAAGAATTGAATAACAATTGACGGATTATATAAACCGACGGATTATTATTCGACTCTTTGCACAAAAGAAAGCATTTATTGCGCAAAGGAATGAGATGGGAAAGATGCTTTAACTGATGCCTTTTTTCCAAAGGAAAAGCAGCCGATCGCTTGGCGACCGGCTGCCTTCCGAGAGGGAAAAAATGAAAACAGCGCACTAAAAAATGCTGGAAGCTGGCTGGTTAAGGCGGCGAAAGGCCGCCGGGTGGTTGGACGACGCCCGGAACCGGGTGATCCCGGGCGTCCAAAGAAAGGGAAAAATATGAAAAAGCATTGAAGATATCAAATATTAGTCGGGAGCGGATTCTCCGAGAACGACGTCGACATCAAAGCTCTCGCCGGAATTGCGGCCGTAGGTGTCGGAGCGCGGCTTGACGCGGTAGATAGTCAGTATAACGGTGTCTCCGACGGAGTATTGGTTCTTGATGTTGTTGAGCTCGTTCATATTCGAGATCGTCTCGCCCTGAATACCTATTATAACGTCCTCGGGGAGGATTCCTGCGGCCTCTGCGCCCGAGCCGGGTGTTACGGAATAGACGAGAACTCCCTCGGGAAGCCCGAGATAGAAAGAGAGAAGCTCGTTTATATCTCTGCCCGAAATTCCGATGCTAGGTCTGCCGATTACATAGCCGTATTCGATGAGGTTCTGGATAATCGGTACAGCTTCGTCGATCGGTATCGCGAAGCCGAGTCCCTCGCCGTAGGTCGAATCGACCTTTGCCGAGGTTATTCCGATAACCCTGCCGTAGGCGTCGACCAGCGGGCCGCCCGAGTTGCCGCGGTTGATGGTCGCTGTGGTCTGCATCAGCGTCATTGTGTTGTCGCTGATGGTTACAGAGCGGTTGAGGCCGGAGATTATTCCGGTGGTCATTGTGCCGTAAAGCTCGAAGCCGAGCGGGTTTCCGATCGCGACCGCGAGCTCGCCGATTCTTAAATCGCCCGAAATTCCGAATTCGACTTCGGTCAGTTCTCTTTCGGAGGCGTCGATTCTTAAAACAGCGATGTCGGTCTGGGTGTCGAAGCCGATTACCTCGGCCTCATATTCATTGAGATCCTGATCGACGATCATAACGGTGATATAGTCTTCGATAACGTGTGCGTTGGTGACGATATATCCTTCCTCGGCGTCGATAACGAAGCCGGTGCCGGTCTGGGTGCCGCCGTTTACATTGCAGGAAACGCCGACTACCGAGGGAATAACCTTGTCATAAATATCGGGAAGGGGAAGCGCGTCGTCGGGAGAGGCGAGCTGGACGATGTCGGGATAATCGCGTATCTTGTTGACATGAACCGGATTGTTGACCGGAAGCCCGGGGTCGTCTTCCTCGTCGTCGACTATCTCCTCGTCGCCGTTCTGGGAATTTTCGTCGAGCTTCTGGCTCTCGCGGTAATCCTCCGAGCTGCCGTATTCGTCGGCAAAGGGATTCGAGCCGAGGCGGCCGATATCATATCTGTGGCTGAAATTGAGCGCCGAATATATTCCGACCGCGAGCACAAATGCGCCGAGAATGCAGGATATCGCGATTATAAGCGCCTTTCCCGCGCTGCTCTTTTTCTTCTGGGGCTGAGGACTGTAAATGTATTCGTTTGTCTGAGGCTGGTAGTAGCCCTGAGAGGGTTGAACAAAAGGCTGCTGATACTGCTGGCGGTAAGGGGTGCCGTAGGGCTGCTGATAGGTGGGGTGCTGCGGATTATACTGAGCCTGCGCGGCGGGATCCGACTCATAAGACGGTGCGGCTTCTCTCGGCTGCTCTTCCTGAGCCTGAGCGGGCTGAGGCTGCGCTTCGTTTGCGGGCTGAGGCTCGGGCTTTGGCTCTTCGGCGGATTCCGCTTCGGCAGAGGCTTCCGCCGGCTGAATATCTTCCGAAATTTCCGCAGCTTCGCTTTGCTGCCCGGAACTCTCTTCTTCAGTTTTATCGTTCAGATTATCGTTTATTTCAAAATCAGACATTTCTGTTG
>CANQJB010000041.1 GCA_947624155.1 uncultured Clostridia bacterium | reverse complement strand
TATCTTTTCCACCGTTATCCTTCACCTCAGTTGTCATAATATCATATCCCCGCTCAAAAGTAAATGCTGTCGCCGTGTCCGCGCAAACTTTAACTCTTTACTTCTGCCTTGAAAAGTGATATAATAATTATAAATATTGCCGAAAGGGTTGACAATTTGAAAAAGCTGAGAATTTTTGCCGCGTTTGCAGCGGCGGCTGTCGCGCTGGCGGCGCTTTCGGGGTGCGCGGCGCAGGCTTCGGAGCCGGATCAGGCGCCGAATCAGACAAAACAGGAGGAAACCGACATGACTTCAAACGAAACCGTATCCGTTGAGAACACTGATTGGATCGCGGCGTGGGGCTGCGCAATGCTGACCGCAGGTCCCGACCAGACCCCGACCAAGCCCGCTCTTTCGGACAACACAGTCCGCCAGCAGATCAGAACATCGTTCGGCGGCGAAAAGCTTAGACTTATCATCTCGAACGAGTTCGGAAAGACCGACCTTATAATCGAGAGCGTCAGAATCGCGAAAATAACCGACCCGAAAAAGCCGGCGGTCGAGCTTGACACCGAGGCCGCGCTGTCTTATGAAGGCGAGACGGGGTTCACCGTCCCCGCCGGGGAGAGGATCACCACCGACGAGCTCGACTATGAGTTCAACGCGCTCGAAGACCTCGCGATCACAATGAAGCTCGGCAGCGTTCCGCAGGTTCTGACCTGCCACACCGCCTCGCGCTGCTTGACATGGGTAATCTCGGGAGATCACGTTTCGGACAACGACTACTCCGATTTTCAGGAGATGACCGCCTGGTATTTCATCGCGGGACTTGAAACCGCCGCTCCCGACGGCTGCGGCGTTGTCGTCTGCCTCGGAGATTCGCTGACCGACGGCGCGAGCGTCACCACAAACGGCTTCTCGACATATCCTCAGGAGCTTGCTAGACAGCTTCAGGCCGACGGCGAGCTGAATAACCTTTCGGTCATAAATATGGGAATCGGCGCGACCGCGCTCTATGCCTACGGCAACGATTCCGGCAAAAGCCGGCTTCAAAGAGACGTTCTCAGCCTCGCCGGTGCGAAATACTGCGTCCTCCTCTACGGAATCAACGACATCGGCGGCGCGCAGACCGATATTTCGTCAAACATCATCAACGAGTATAAAAACATCATCGAAAAGTGCCACGGCAGGGGGATCAAGGTCTTCGGCTGCACCATCACCCCGATGAAGGGGAACGCCTATTACACCGACCTCCACGAGTCGATCAGGCTGGCGGTCAACGAGTTTGTCGCCTCGCCCGACTCCGGCTTTGACGGTTATATCGACCTCTCCTCTGCGGTCGCCTCGGCCGACGACCCTGCGAAGATGGACAGACAGTATGTCTCGGTCTGGAACGATTATCTCCACTTCAACGACAACGGCTACAAATTTGTCGGAAAGACAGTTTATGAGCATATAAAAGAGTTTATCGAAAAGGAGTAATGAAAAATGAGCATTAAAAGACTGCTGGCGCTGATTCTGGCGCTGGCGATGACCCTTTCGCTCGCCGCCTGCGGAGGAAACGGATTTGTCGAGCTGCCCGAGGAGGACGGCTGGGTCGCGACATGGGGCGCAGCGCAGCTAGTCGCGGGGACAAACGAGAACCCCCTCAACCCGCCGCTTAAAGAAAACACAGTCAGACAGCAGATCAGAGTCAATATCGGCGGAGACAAGATCCGCCTGACACTTTCAAACGAATACGGCGACATTCCCGCGCAGTTTGAGGCTGTTCATATCGCCCACCTCGTTGCCGCGGGAGAAAACGCGATCGACACCTCGACCGACACCGTTGTTACATTCAACGGCGGAGAGACGTCTGTCGAGATACCTGCGGGTCAGACCGTCACCTCTGACGAGATCTCTTTCAGCTTTGAGGCTCTCGACGACCTCGCGATCACCGCGAAGCTCGGAAAATTCGCCGGAAGCTCCACCACCAGCCACACCGGCGCCCGCTGCCACACCTGGATAATCACCGGCGATCACGTTGCCGACGAGTCGTTTGTATCGGAGGAGACGATGACGAGCTGGTATTTCATCAGCGAGCTCGACACCTGGGCCGCTGCCGGAACAAAGGCCCTCGTCCTCTTCGGCGACTCGATCACCGACGGCTACGGCACCACTCCGAACCAGTTTGAGCGCTGGAGCGATGAGCTGACAAGACAGCTTCAGGCCAACCCCGACACCAAAAATATCACCGTTATCAACGAGGGAATCGGCGGAAACTCGATCTTCGGCGGCCTCGGAACCGCCGCTAAGGACCGCTTTGCCCGCGACGTTTTAAATATCGCCGGAGTGAGATATGTAATCGTGCTGATCGGAATCAACGACATCGGATATGCAAACGACGACATCTCCGACTCGATGATCGCGGAATATGAGAAGATGATCGAGAGCTGCCACGAGAACGGGATCAGAATTTATGCCGGAACCATTCTGCCGGTAAACGGAAACAGCTATTACACCCCTCAGCGCGACGAGATCAGAAACAAGCTCAACGACTGGTTTAAGTCGAGCTCGGCGAAATTTGACGGCGTTATCGACTTCGATTTAGAGCTCGCCAACCCCGACGACCCGTCTTATCTGACTCCGGAGTGGAGCAACGACAATCTCCACCCGAGCATCAGCGGATATAAGAGAATGGGCGAATTTGCATACGAAGAGCTGCTGAAAATCTGGGCGGAAGAAGAATAAAAAATCTAAAAAAGACGTGTGGCGTTTAGCCACTCTGACATAAGAAAACAAAGGTACCCGGCGGGTACCGCGAAGCGCCGCATAATCGCGCAAAGCCGTCAAATTCCAGGCGGCGGCTCGCACGCACTACTTTATGTAATGCAAGAGCCGCCAACGACGAAGTTGGCGGTTTTGCGGTCAGATTATGCGGATTTGTTTTCTTGTGTCAGAGCGGCTTTTGGCGCACGTCTTATATGTTTGTCAAAATTCGCCGAACTGCAACGGGGAACCCAGATGGATTCCCCGTCACTATTTAAATCTCTTTCAATGTCTTTTCAAGGGCAGCGAGCGCTTCGTCGAGCTCGCTGTCTTCGATCGAAAGCGGCGGCAGCAGCCTGACCTTTTCCTTTGCGGTCAGCAACAGAACGCCGTTTTTGATACCCGCTCTGACTACGTCGCCGGATTTGACTCCGTCGCCGAGCGCAATTCCGATCATCAGCCCCATTCCGGCAACGCCGGTCACATGGGGCATTTTCAGCACCCGCTCGCGGATCTTCTCACCCTTTCTGACAACATCGGCCAAAAATTCGTCATCGAGCCTGTTGACGATCTCGACCGCGCCCGCGCAGGCGACTGGGTTGCCGCCGAAGGTGGTCGCGTGGTCTCCGGGTCGGAGAACATTTTCGGTCTTTTCACCGAAGAGCACCGCCGCGATCGGCAGCCCGCCTCCGAGCCCCTTCGCCGAGGTGACGATGTCGGGGGTGATGCCGAACTGCCGGAAGCAGTAGAGTGTTCCCGTTCTGCCGACGCCGGTCTGAACCTCGTCGACTATAAGAAGAATGTCATTTTCGGCGCAGAACTCCGCCGCGGCCTGAATATATCCCTTATCGACCGGAAGAACGCCGCCCTCGCCCTGAATCAGCTCGACCATCAGCGCACAGACGCCCTCTGACTTCGCTTTAAGCTCCTCCAAATCGCCGGGGGTGACAAAGTCGAAGCCCTCGGTGAACGGGAAGAAGTAGTTGTGAAAGACGTCCTGACCGGTCGCCGAAAGGGTGGTGACGGTGCGGCCGTGGAAGGAGTTTTTTAGGGTCAGAATCTTCGAGCGGCCGTTGCCGTATCTGTCAAAGGAATATTTTCTCGCGGCTTTGATCGCGCCCTCATTTGCCTCGGCGCCGCCGTTAGCGAAAAACACCTTTTTCATTCCGGTGCGCTCGCAGAGCAGCTTTGCGAGTTCTCCGCAGGGCTCGGTGTAATAGAGGTTCGAGATATGCTGCAATTTGCAGAGCTGAGAGGTTACCGCCATTATCCAGCCGCTGTCGCAGAAGCCGAGGGAGTTGACCCCGATTCCGCTGGTCATGTCGATGTATCTGCGGCCGTCGGCGTCGAAGCAGACCGCGTTTCTGCCCTCCGTTATCGCGACAGGGAACCTGCCGTATGTCTGCGCGACAAAGCTCTCGTCGCGCTCTTTGATTATATCAAAATTGCTCATCTTGCTCCTACTTCCTGAAAAGTGTTCCGATTCCCTCGTCGGAGAACATCTCGATCAGAATCGAGTGCTCGATTCTTCCGTCGATCATTACCGCCTTTTTGACGCCGCTGTTGAGCGCGCTGACAAAGCTTTCGACCTTCGGTATCATTCCGCCCGAGATTATCCCCTGCTCCTTAAGCGCCGGAAGCTCGGAAAGAGTCACCTGCGGGATCATCGAACCGGGATCGTTTACGTCTCTCATCAGTCCCCTGATGTCGGTCAGGGCGATAAGGTTCTCCGCGCCGAGAGCCGCGGCGATCGCGGCGGCAGCGGTGTCGGCGTTGATGTTATATATCTGCCCTCCGTCGTCGGTCCCGACGGTCGCGATGACCGGGATATATCGGTTATAGAGCGCGTTGGCGAGCGGCTGCGGGTTGATGTCGGTTATTTCGCCGACAAACCCGAGATCGGCATTTCCTTCGAGCTTTTTGGCTTTGATCATTCCTCCGTCGATTCCGCAGAATCCGAGCGCCTTTCCTCCGCACTGGCCGATCAGCGAAACGAGGTCTTTATTGACCTTTCCTGCCAAAACCATCTGAACCACCTCGGCGGTCTCGGCGTCGGTATATCTCAGCCCGCCGACAAACCTGCTCTCCTTTCCGAGAGCTTTTAAGGTGTCGGTGATCTCGGGGCCGCCGCCGTGGACCAAAACAACTCTGACTCCGATAAGCGAAAGCAGGACGATGTCGCTCATCACCGCCTTTTTCAGCTCGGGGTTGATCATCGCGTTGCCGCCGTATTTGACGACAACTACCTTGCCGGTATATTTCTGGATATAGGGCAGGGCGCTTATCAGCACCTTTGCCTGCAAATTTGTCGAAATGTCGCCGCTCATATCTGTCTCCTTCCGGCGCAATCAGGTTCTGTAATCGCCGTTGATTTTAACATATTCATAGGTCAGGTCGCAGCCCCATGCTGTGGCAGCGGCTTCGCCGTCGCCGAGGCTGATGTCGATTGTGATTTTGTCCTCGGAGAGTATCTTCTTCGCTTCCTCCTCGCTGAAAGGAACACAGAAGCCGTTTTCAACGCCTTTAACGCTCCCCGCCCTGCTCGACATCGAGATGCCGACCTTTGAGATGTCGAACTCCGCGCCGGAATATCCCATCGCGCAAAGGAGCCTGCCCCAGTTGGCGTCCGCGCCGAAGAACATGCTCTTAACAAGGCTTGAGGCGATAACTCCCCTCGCGAGAGTCTTCGCGGTTTTGACGTCAGAAGCGCCGGCGACGTTGCAGATAAGAAGCTTTGTCGCGCCCTCGCCGTCCCCCGCGATCATCGGAGCCATATAGTTTCCGATCTCGAGAAGCGCAAGAGTGAACTTTTCAAAGTCCTCGCCCTCGGCCTCGATCGGCGGGTTTTGGGCAAGTCCCGAAGCCATTACCGAGACCATATCGTTGGTCGAGGTGTCGCCGTCGACGCTTATCATGTTATAGGTGTCGTCGACAACGGCTTTTAGCGCCTTTGAGAGCATATCGGGCGAAATCGCAGCGTCGGTGGTGATGAACGAGAGCATAGTCGCCATATTCGGGTGGATCATTCCCGATCCCTTTGCAATCGCGCCGAAGCGGACAGCTTTTCCGCCGATCTCGGTTTCAAAAGAGATCTGCTTGACCTTTGTGTCGGTGGTCATGATAGCTAGCGCGGCGTCCTCGCCGCCGTCCTTTGAAAGAAGCTTCGGCAGCTCGGAGATTCCGTAGGCAATCGGCTCTAAATCAAGGCTCTGGCCGATAACGCCGGTCGAGGCGACGATAACGTCCTTCGGGTCGATTCCGAGCGCCTTTGCTGTCAGGCTGCACATCGCCTCGGCCTTTTCGACGCCGTCGGCGTTCGAGGTGTTCGCGTTTCCGCTGTTGCAGATAACCGCCCTCGCCTTTCCGTCGGAAATATTTGAACGTGTGACGGTTATCGGCGCGCCGTAGACCTTGTTCTGAGTATAGACCGCGGCGGCGGAGCACTCGGTCTCGCAGCAGATCAACGCGATGTCCTTTTTAGAGCGGTTCTTGCGGACTCCGCAGTGCATTCCCGCAGCGGTAAAGCCCTTCGGCGCGCAGACGCCTCCGGGTATCCTTGTTACTGTCATAAAAGTCTGTCTCCTTCTTCTAAATATAAGGCTTCGGGAAGCCCGAGCGAAATGTTCATATTCTGCACCGCCGCGCCCGAGGCGCCCTTTCCGAGATTGTCAAAAACCGAGCAGAGCGTCATCTGTTCGTCGTTGCCCATTACATAAAGCTCGAGGCGGCAGGTCTTCGCGGTCAGATTTGCGGGCAAAAAGCCGCTTTCCGGCGCGGAGTGGACTGAAATGAGAGGCGATCCGCAGTAAAACTCCGAGAGAGCTTCGGTCATTTCCGAAAGCGTCAGCTTCTTTTTCAAGAGCCTTGTTATTATCGGCACGCTGACCGCCATTCCGCTGTAAAAATCGGCGACGATCGGGTTAAATACCGGCGGAGCGGAAATCCCGGTGACCGCCTGCATTTCGGGCAGGTGCTTGTGAGAGAGGCCGAGGCCGTATTGCCGCGGGCTGTCATATTCGGCCGGTCGGGAGCTGTCTTCATACTGCGCGATCATCTTTTTTCCTCCGCCGCTGTAACCGGTTATGCTGTGGCAGCTAAAAGGGTAGTCGGGCGAAGCGATTCCGAGCGAGACGAGCGGATATACCGAGGCGATGAACCCGGTCGCGTGGCAGCCGGGGTTTGCGATCCTCTTTCCCGAAGCGATCGCCTCGCTGTGGGCGGCGCTGAGCTCCGCAAAGCCGTAGGCCCAGCCGGGGGCGGTTCTGTGGGCGGTAGAGGCGTCGATGATCCTGACATTCGGGTTTTCGACAAGCCCGACCGCCTCTTTTGCTGCAGAATCGGGCAGACAGAGGAATGTCACGTCGCTTTGGTTGATCAGCTTTCTGCGCTCGTCGGGGTCTTTTCTGAGCGCGGGGTCGATATTCAAAAGCTCGACCTCGCGGTGAGCCGAAAGGCGGGTGCTGAGCTGGAGACCGGCAGTCCCCTCGGCGCCGTCGATGAATACCTTGAACTTCAAATTTTTCACTCTTTTCGGGCAATTTTAGGTTGTCAGAACTATTATATCAGCAAAAACCGCGTTGTCAAGGGCTGAAAAGCAAATTCTGAAAACTTTATGTATAATATTCATAAATGGTCGCAAATTATGTATAATTATCAGCATTTTGCGGTCAATAATGAATAAAAGTGCAATAAAGTCCGCCCATGCCTTTCAGCCTGAGCGGACTTTATATATTGATACTAAGAGATTATTGCGAAATTATTCCTCGTCGGTCTTATAGGCGGCGATAACGTCGTCGACAAGCATCTGCGGGAGCTGGTCATAGCGGAGCTTTTCAAGGCTGAACTCGCCCTCGCCCCTTGTCATCTGGCGGACAAGCATCGCGAAATCGTGGACTTCGCTCTCGGGGATCTCGGCCTCGATTGTGGTCAGGCCTTTCTTCTTTGCGGGGTTCATTCCGAGAACGCGGCCGCGTCTCTTGTTGAGCTCACCCATCATATCGCCGGTGTTGGCGTCGGGGACGGTGACTGTGAGCATATCAATCGGTTCGAGAAGAACCGGCTGAGCCTGCTTCATTCCCTCTTTAAAGGCAATCGAAGCTGCGAGCTTGAAGGACATTTCGGAGGAGTCGACAGGGTGATAGGAGCCGTCGACCAGAGTTGCCTTAACTCCGACGACCGGGAAGCCCGCGAGAACGCCCTTCTTCATGCAGTCCTGAAGACCCTTTTCAACGGCGGGGAAGAAGTTGCGGGGGACCGCGCCGCCGAATACGTTCTCCTCGAAGACGAGCTCGTCGGAATCGCAGGGCTCGAACTCAATCCAGACGTCGCCGTACTGGCCGTGGCCGCCCGACTGTTTCTTGTGGCGTCCCTGAACCTTTACCTTCTTGCGGATAGTCTCTTTATAGGATACCTTCGGAACGGAGGTGATGACGTCGACTCCGAAGCCGGTCTTGAGCTTTGAGAGGGTGGACTCGATGTGCTGCTCGCCGAGGCCGGAGAGGATCTGCTCAAAGGTGGTGTCGTCCTGGAGATAGCTGAGCGACTGATCCTCTTCGAGAAGTCTCTGCATTGCGCCGGAGATCTTCTGCTCGTCGCCCTGTGACTTCGCCTTAACGCAGACAGAATAGCAGGGCCGCGGGAAGCTGAGCTTTTCAAAGCTGATAACTCTCGAAGAATCGCAGATGGTGTCGTTGGTGTTGACCGACATCTTTGTCGCGACGACGATGTCGCCTGCGGTGGCGTAAGGGACCTCGATCTGCTTCTTGCCGACGAGGTTGAGAAGCTTGCCGACCTTTTCGGTCGAGCCGGTGGTCGCGTTGACGATCTCCTTGCCGCTCTCGAGCTTGCCGCTCATAACCTTAATAAAGGACATCTTGCCGACAAACGGGTCGGCGACGGTCTTGAATACGAAGGCGGAAAGCGGGTCGGAAAGCTCATAAGTCACCTTGACTTCGTTCCCTGCGCTGTCCTTTCCGACGATGCCGGCGGTCTCGTGGGGCGAGGGAAGGAGCTTTTCGATCTGGTCCATCAGAAGGTCGACGCCCTCGAGGTCGACGCTCGAAATGCAGGTGACGGGGGTAATAGTTCCGTTTACGATTCCGCTGTGGACACCATTGACAAGCTCTTCGTGGGTGAGCGGCTCGCCCTCACAGAATTTTATCATCAGCTCTTCGTCGGTTTCGGCGACAGCCTCGGAGATGGCTTCCATCAGGCCGTCGATTCGGTAAGTCGGGTCGGGCTCGCCGGCGTCGACTCTGTTGCCCTTTGCGTCGTATTTATAATTCTTTCCGGCTAAAAGGTCGTAATAGGAAATGATCTTGTGGTCCTTGATGATCGGGGCGACGAGCGGGCAGACCGAAGAGCCGAACTCGGTCTTGAGGCTGGTCAGGACATTAGAGAAGTTGGCGTTTTCGTCGTCGATCTTGGTGACAACGAACATATGGGGCGTTTTATGCTCAACGGCGGCGTCATAGGCCTTCTTGGTTCCGACATGGACGCCGGACTTCGCCGAAACGGCGATCAAAAGGCAGTCGGCCGCGAAGACACCCTCGACAAGGCCGCTCGCGTAGTCAAACAGACCGGGGGTATCGAGAATATTTACCTTCATTCCGTTTCTTTCATAGAAGGAAAGGGAGGTGTAAATCGAGCACTTTTTAGCAATTTCAATCGGAGTATAGTCCGAAACGGTGTTGCCGTCGAGAGTCTTGCCGAGGCGGTCGGTCGCGCCGGCTTTATAAAGCAGCGCCTCGACAACAGAGGTCTTGCCGGAGGCGGAATGACCGGCCAGGGCTATGTTTTTGATGTGTGAGCTGTCGTAGTTTTTCAATTTGATCTCTCCATTCGGGTATTTAAAATTGTGAATTTATCGGATTTCTACAATAAAACCCAACGTTCTTTTTAATTATATATCATTTTAACACAAATAGCAATACCAAACTTTTTTTAAACATTTTGGATATACTGCACAAAAAAGCCTGCTTTGCAGAGCAAAACAGGCTTTTTCGGTTAAATAATCCGGCAAAATTCAGGATTTATTTGGCTCAGACGGTCAGAACGCCGCCCTCGACCGTCAGAAGAATCAGAATATCCTCCTCTTCGCCGGTCATCGCGTTGACATAGACAAGCACGTTTTCGCCCGAGTCGGACCGGCAGGCGAGCTCATAGCAGAGCTTTTCCTCGACCGAGTCGGTCGGGATCACCGCGAGGCGGCATTCCTTTACCTCAAGCACTTCGGAGACGCCGTCTCTCGCCTCCTCCTCGCTGATCTTCGGCTCGCCGAAATCACGTTCGCGGTGGTTGACAAGGTAGCCTCTCGCGTCGAAGCCGAGTATCTCGCCGTTGTCGAGAGCGACCTCGACCTTTATCAGGTCGGTGTAACAGACTGTTCCGTTGTCGGAATAGGCGTAGTTGACGGTGCAGACATTGTTATAGCACTCGTAATAGGTGCGCTTCATGTCCCCGATACCGAGCGCTTCGAGGTATTGATCGGCTTTTGAGAGCGCTTCGACGGTTCCGAAGCTTGTTTCGGTGACGTTTCTGCTCTTTAAGCAGTAGACGATATATCCGCCGTTTTTCGACACCGCGCAGCGCCCGCCCTCGCAGTAGAAGCAGTATGACGGCATTTTGCCGTCCTCTCCGGCTTCGCTCACCGAAACGCGGAAGCTGTCTGTCCCGAGAGCGGCGGCGGCCTTTTCGCGGGCGTCGTTTACGCTGACCTCGCGCGCGTTCTTTGTCATCAGCGGGGTGCGGTCGAGAATGTGGTCCGAAAACGGGCCGTCATAGATAAGCTTCGGCATATTCGCGAGACCGTCCTCGATTCCGGAAAAACCGTCGGCGATAAACCCGCCGAGCTCGCTGTCGACTGCGGCGAACAGCTCAGAAACGGTTCTGTCGTTGGTCAGAAGCTTTGTCCTAAGAGCCCAGAGCGATTCAACAAGCTTGTCAGCGCAGGCGCTCAGCTCGCGGACATTTTCGCGGTCTTCGTCGCTGAGCTCCTCCCCTGCCGTCGCGCGACGGGAAAGAGACGAGGCGTAGTTTCCGACCTGAGACAGGAATTTTTCGAGGTTGTCGACGCTCATTCCGTAGACCGGAAGGCTTTCAAGGGCGCTCTTTGCGGCGCCGGATTCCTCCATAAGCTGATTTGAGAGGCGGGTCATCATCGACGGGGACGACGCATAGCGCCCCTTTGTCAGAACCGCGCCGATTTTGTCGGCGCTCTGCGCAAGCTCCTCGATCGCGGCGCTGTATCCGGCCTCGACCGAATTTTCAAGCCTGCCGAGCCTGTTCATATATATGACATTAGCGGCGGCGAGCACCGCGATTATCGCGCTCATGAACGAAACCAGCCGGACAAGTCCCCGGCGTGAGATTGAAGTTTTCAATTATATTACCGTCCTTTCAGGGTTAAATTCAGTATTATTTTTACCCTGAAAGCGGAGAATACGCGAGTAAATCTATGGCAAAACGAAAGGTTTATAAAAAATCTGCGGATTTTGTTGCATTTTTCGCGCAAATGCGCTATAATGATTTTAATGAACAGCGCGAGGTCAATTTTGCGCTTTCTGACACGAAAAAATTCTTTACAGGGGGTAAAATCTTATGCTAGTATCAGCAAAGGAAATGCTCAACAAGGCGCGCGACGGCCACTACGCCGTCGGTCAGTTCAACATCAACAATCTGGAGTGGACAAAATCAATTCTCCAGACCGCGGAGGAGCTCAGGGCTCCGGTTATCCTCGGCGTTTCCGAGGGCGCGGGAAAGTATATGTGCGGCTTTGACACCGTTGTCGGAATGGTCAACGGAATGCTTAAGGGTCTCAATATCACCGTTCCCGTCGCTCTTCACCTCGACCACGGCACCTTTGAAGGCGCAAAGGCCTGCATCAATGCCGGATTCAGCTCGATCATGTTCGACGGCTCCCACTACCCGATTGAAGAGAACCTCAAGCTCACAACCGCTCTCGTCAACACCTGCGACATTCTCGGCATCTCCCTTGAGGCCGAAGTCGGAGCGATCGGCGGCGAGGAGGACGGCGTCGTCGGAATGGGCGAGTGCGCAGACCCCGCCGAGTGCAAAATGATCGCCGACCTCGGAGTCACTATGCTCGCTGCCGGAATCGGCAATATCCACGGCAAATATCCCGCCAACTGGCCCGGTCTGCGCTTTGACGTTCTCGAAAACATCAAGGCTACCGTCGGCGATATGCCCCTCGTTCTCCACGGCGGAACCGGTATCCCGGAGGATATGATTAAAAAGGCGATCTCCCTCGGAGTCGCGAAGATCAACGTCAATACCGAGTGCCAGCTCTCGTTCAGCGCGGCGACAAGAAAGTACATAGAAGAAGGCAAGGACCTTGTCGGCAAGGGCTTCGACCCGAGAAAGGTTCTCGCCCCCGGCTGCGAGGCCATCAAAGCCACCGTCAGAGAGAAGATGGAGATCTTCGGCTGCATCGGAAAAGCCTGATTGCAAAAGCAAAAATAACAGCAAAAAGCAGACGGATAGCCGTCTGCTTTTTTGTATGTATAATCGTTCGGATTTTTCAAAACACAGAAACCGCTTTGACCGTTAAATAGCGATCCACCAGCACACGCCGTACTTGTCAATAACGGTAGCGCCGCACGCATTCCACGGATATTCATGGATCTCTTCAATTACAACGCCGCCGTCGCTCAGGATATCGAAGGCGTTTTTAACTGCCTCGGCCGTCCCTAACTCAAAGGCGTTAAAGGTCATCGTTTCCAGTCTCATTCTGTGAATGGCTTCAACGTCGTAAGGGCTTTTCGCTTCGGCTAACGCCAGAATACCCTCGCCGTTCACCGACAGGGCACAGTGCTCATAGGCGGTCTCGCTGCTGTTTTTCATCTCAACCGTTATTTCTGCGCCAAAAGCTTTGCAGTAGGTTTGCGCCGCCTCAAAGCTGTTCATTACATATACCTGCGGATAACATTTCATATTGAAGCTCCTTTCAAAATTTGATTTTTGTCCTACCGGTCATGCCGGCGTCCCGCTTCCGTCTGATTTTGCATTATGACCGTTTGCGGCAAATGTATAAAAGATGAGTTGTATTTCCTAAAAGCTCTCGCTTTTCGGAAAACGCCGAATACCACTTTGCAAGCGCTTTGAAATCTTCATCGGAAAGGGAAAAATCTGGACGCTTTTCAATAGGCTCCAAAAGGCCGTCTACGCCTGTTGTTGTGAGCCAATCGACCGGCTTATTCTGAAACAATTCTTCAAATTCGGTTATATCATAGCCGGTAAAGAGCTGTTCTTTGAAATGCCTTACTTTATAATCATCGGTAAAGTTTTCTTCCTGTCCGGCTTTCCAGTTTCCGTAAAAGAAGTTTGCATACATGATTGCAAACACAGAAAGAAATGCAAACAGAATCACTCCTCCGCGTTTTGTGACCCGAATCGCTTCATCAATCGCGCGGTTTACTTCGTCCTTGTCATACAGGTGATACATTGGACCGAAGAACAGGGTAACATCAAACGAATCGTCGGCAAAACGGCTAAGGTCTGTGGCGTCGCCCTGATATGCTGCGATATTCTCCATTCCTTTGCTGTTTTCCCTGAGAACCGCGAGATTGCTTTCAACCAAATCAACGGAAGTAACATTCATTCCTTCTTTCGCAAGAGCAATGGAGTATCTGCCCGTACCCGCGCCGACCTCAAGAACCTTTGAGCCTTCGGCCGCATACCGATGAATATAATCCATGGTGATATAATACTCAAGCTGGCCGTGCCGTGATCTGCTCAGACGTCCGTCCTCGTCATACTGGCCGTAATATCCGCTCACTATTTCTTTTCTTGTGCTCATATAATCTGATTTCCTCCAAGTCCCCCTTTCGGGGACTTTTTAATAAGTATACGGCTGCACCGCCTCATAGCGTATCCTTATATCAGGCAGCTCGGTGACGGTGGAATAGTTGTCAACGCTCCCTGCGACGTCGTTCTCTCCCGAGGCGGGCGGCGCGAAAATCTTCATCGTCAGCTCCTTCGGGCCGTCGAGGCGGTTTTCAAAGAACGCCGGCATCAGGTCGACAAATTTTGTCGAGGGGGCCTTATAGAACCACATTCCGTTTATCTCGATCATCAGGTTGTCGTCGCCCTTAAAGAACAGCTCGCAGAAAACGGGGTCGCCCTCGAATTTTAGCGGGACCGCGATTCCCTCGGCGTCCTCAGAGCCGCCCCAGCGAAGCTTCACCGGCAGATTTATCTCCTCGCCGACTGTCATCTTCGGCTTGAACCAGTCCATATTGATTATCTCTTTATATTCTTTAAGCATCGGCAGCTCGACGCCGACCGATTTGTCGTTAGGGTCCTCCCACTCGAGCCCGAGGCGTCCCTGGTCGCGGAACTGATAGAAGGTAAATGCCGAGAGCCAGTCGGCCTTTTCGTTTGCGAGCCGGTCGCAGAACGCTCGCACCATCTTCGCCTGGTCATAAGGGCCGGTGACATCGCCGTCGGTGTTGAGCTCGCTCATTACAAGCGGCTTGTCCTGGCCGGTCACTTCGCGGTATCTCGCAAGGGTAGCTTTCGCGCAGTCCCAGACCGGGTCGTTGCCGTTATATGTATAGGAATGTCCGCCCTTTTCGCAGATGTCGTTCGGGTAGCCGTAGTGAAGGGTGAAATATTTATCCATCGACCAGATGTCGGTCTCCTTTGCGGCTTCGAGGAATAGGTCCTCCATTTCGAGCTTGCCTTCGGTGTGCCTCTCGACGCAGCCCGCGCATAAAATGGTCTTGACATTCGGCGCGTGCTCGTGGATTATCCTCGCGAAGTGGGCAAAGAAGTCGGCAACCTCTTTATAGGTGCAGCGCTTGTTGAAGCTGAACCAGCTTCCGGACGCCTCGTGGTTTATTCTCATCAGCACTCTGCCGAACGGGCGCATATCCTCGGCGATAGCGATCAGGTGGTCGTCGGTGACGTGCGGGTCGACAGTCAGGGTGAAGATGATGTCCTGCCCGTGGCGGCGAATATCCCTCATCTGCTCAAAGACCTCGGCGCTCTTGTCGCCCAAAAGCCCCCCGCGATAGGGGAAGTAGTCGTCATAGGGATATCCCCAGGCGTTGGTCTTGTCTGTCGGAGGGAAGGCAACCGAGGCGCGTTCCGGCCAACCCTTGTCGAGAGGGTAGTAGCAATACATCAGGTTGATTCCGCGGTGGGGGCGCCCGAGCTTTCTGAGAATATAGTCCTGACCGACATATTCCCCGCGCTCGCTGCCGTCTCCGAGGTCGACCGCGCAGTTAGCTCTGCCCATGTGAATTGAATAGATTTTGTATTCGCTCATTAAAATCGCTCCTTTTCAGAGATTTAATATCTTCTGTTCTGATAATATATTATAATTCGGTTTTTGTCAATCTATTTCAGACGATATATGAAAAATTATCAATCCGGGAGCTTATGAATAAAAATCAATTAGATTTTATGTTTCGCCAGAATCACCAAATTGGCGCGCCAAAATCCGTCAATACTGACAGTTTCGGAGAATGTCGAAAAATCTATTGAAAACCTTGATTTAAAAGAGTATTATACATTAGAAACAGAATCGAAAACATCTATTTTTGCCGCTTTTCGGGAGGTCTGAGCTTGAAACTCTTCAATTCGCACAAGTCGTCAAACACAATGGATATGACAACAGGCGCGATTTTTCCTAACATCATTCGCTTCACCATTCCGCTGATAATAACAGGTACCTTGCAGCTCCTTTACAACGCCGCGGACATTATCGTCGTCGGCAAATTCGGAAGCGACACCTCTCTCGCCGCAGTCAGCTCGACCGGCGCGCTGATAAACCTGATCGTCAACGTCTTTATGGGGCTTTCGATCGGCGCGAGCGTTCTTGTCTCTCAGAGCTTCGGCGCGGGAAAGCTCAAGGAGGTCAGCGACGCGGTCCACACCTCGATCGCGATAGCGCTTTTGAGCGGAGTGATAGTCGGGCTGTTCGGATTCTTCGCCTCGCGGGGTATGCTCGAGCTGATGGACTCGCCCGACGACGTAATCGACCTCTCGGCGCTTTATGTCAAGATTTTCTTTATCGGCACGCCGTTCAATATGCTCTATAACTTCGGCGCGGCGATACTCCGCGCTGTCGGCGACACAAAGCGCCCGCTCTATTTCCTGACCCTTTCGGGAATAGTCAACGTGATCTTAAACCTCGTTTTCGTAATCATCTTTAATATGGACGTCGCCGGCGTTGCTCTCGCGACAATAATCTCTCAGGCGATCTCCGCCGCCCTTGTCATCAACTGCCTTGTCCACACCGACGGACCGGTGCGCCTGAGCTTCAAGAAGATCAGGATTCACCTCGCCGACTTGAAAACGATAATCGGAGTCGGACTCCCCGCCGGTATTCAGGGCTCGGTGTTCTCGATCTCAAACGTCATAATCCAGTCCTCGATCAACGCCTTCGGCTCGGCGGTCATGGGCGGAAACGGCGCCGCCGCCAACATCGAGGGGTTTATCTACACCGCGATGAACTCGGTCTATCAGGCGGCGATCACCTTTGCCGGTCAGAATTACGGCGCGAAGCAGTTCAAGCGAATCAAAACGGTCGCGTTTGAGTGCATCGGAATAGTCTCGGCGGTCGGAATCGGGCTCGGGCTTCTCGCGCTGACCTTCGGCCACGGTCTGCTCTCGATTTATACCGACAACCAGAACGAGATCAACTTCGGCCTTGTCAGAATGAACATAATCTGTCTGACCTATTTCACCTGCGGGCTGATGGACGTCATGGTCGGAATGCTTCGTGGAATAGGCCGGTCGGTGATTCCGACTATCGACTCGATCCTCTGCGTCTGCGGAATAAGAATACTCTGGATATTCACTATCTACGCGCAGTATAAGGCCTCCGGCGTCACCGACGAGGAAGCTCTAAGAATGTTATATATCTCCTACCCGATCTCCTGGGTGATCGCCGCGGCGATACACACCGTCTGCTTCCTGATCTTCTTCAGGATCGCGAAGAATCGTGCAAAGCGCGATGAAGCTCTGACTCCGGCAGAAACGACGGTCGAAAGCGCCTGAGCGCAAAGAATATTATAAAAATCGGGGAATGCTCCCCGATTTTTGTTTGGATTTAGCAAAGAAAACCGCTCCGATTTGACATCATCGGAGCGGTTTATTCAGCCGCAGACGGGCTTAAACTATAAGATCAGGACTTCGATTTCGGCCTGAAAAGCGCGGCCATTAAAAGCCCGAAGCAGAGCGCCGCGGCTATTCCGCCGGAGCAGGCGGTCAGCCCGCCGGTGAAAATCCCCAAAAAGCCCTTTTCGTCGATCGCTTCGCGCACACCCTTCGCGAGAAGATAGCCGAAACCGGTCAGCGGAACGCTCGCGCCCGCGCCCGCAAAGTCTGCGATATATTCATAAACGCCGAGACCGCCGAGAATTACTCCCAAAACGACAAGGCTGACGAGTATTCTTGCAGGAGTCAGCTTTGTATAGTCGATCAGAACCTGCCCGATCGCGCATATCGCCCCGCCGATCAGAAACGCCCAGAGAAACTGCATTTAAAACTCCCCCTTTTCGTCCGAGAGCCAAACAAGGTGGCTGATCCCGGGAATTGTCATTCCCTGCTGGCTCGAGGTCGGGCTGAGAAGCGCGCCGGTCGCAGCAAAGAGAATGTTGTGAAGCCTGCCGGCCCTGATCTCGGGCAGAAAACGGCCGCAGAGCAGCGACGCCGCGCAGCCGCAACCCGAGCCGCCCGCGTGGACATCCTGGCTGCTTTGGTCATAGATTATTCTGCCGCAGTCGACGTGCTTTTCGCGCAGGTCGAGGCCGTCGCGCTCCGCCAGCTCGCAGAGAAGCCGCGAGCCGACATTTCCGAGGTCGCCGGTAACTATCGCGTCGAAGTCCGCGGGCGAGAGGCCGGTGTCTCCGAAAAAGCGGGATACCGTCGAATAGGCCGCAGGAGCCATCGCCGCGCCCATGTTGTTGGCGTCGGTGATCCCCTTGTCCTCGATCCGCCCGACAGTCACCGCTCTGACAAACGGCGCCGAATCGCCCTGCTCGACCAAAAGCGCGCCCGAGGCGGTCGCGGTCCACTGTGAGGTCGGGGTGCGCTGGCCGCCGTAGCCGAGCGGAAAGCGATACTGCCGTTCGGCGGTGCAAAAGTGCGAGGAGGTTATCGCCGCGGTGATTTTCGAGGCTCCGCTGTCGGTTAAAAGCGAGGCGAGCGCAAGCCCCTCCGAGATGGTCGAGCAGGCGCCGTAGATACCGAAAAAGGGAATGTTAAAGTCTGCGACGCCGAAGCTGGTGCCGATGCACTGATCGAGAAGGTCACCGCCGAGCATCAGAGTTATATCCTCCGGCTCGATTCCGCGCTTTTCGACTGCGTTCTGGAGCGCAAGGCCCTGCATCGCGCTTTCGGCGCGTTCAAAGCTGTCCTGCCCGAAATAGTCGTCGGAGTCGATATAGTCGAAAAAGCTGCCGCAGGGGCCTTCGCCCTCCTTCTTTCCGCCGACCGCCGAAAATGAGGTCACCGAAACAGCGTTCGACATCGCGATCGTTGAATTTCCGATTCTTACTGACATGATTTCACTTCCAAAAAGGTTTTTCGCGGTTAGTTTCTGCACCTTTTCGCGAAATATTGAAAAGTCAAGTATTAAATTTCAAAATTTACAAATTAGAAACATTTAGCTTTCAAGAGAGTTTAAATATGCCTC
>CANQJB010000040.1 GCA_947624155.1 uncultured Clostridia bacterium | reverse complement strand
GGGATAACCGATCCGGTTCATATTTCCCATATTTACGGCTATAAAACCGCCGATATCCTGCCGATTTTTGAAGAGCTTGAGGCAGACGGAAGGATAGCGAAGCTCCCCGATAAAATAGGCCGGAAGTATTATTATATTCACACATCGAAGCTCCCGCTTCTCGATGAAATGATGTCTGAGAGCACCGGCGAAGTGCGGCTTATATCTCCGATGGACACGGTCGTGAGGGACAAGGCGTGGCTCGAGACATTTTTTGATTATTCCTTCACTTTCGAGTATTTCAAGAAGAAGGGAATGAAGTGGCCGCTGTCGGTTCTTGTCGGGAACCGTTTTGTCGGATATATTGACTGCAAGATGGACTGGAGAGCAAAGAAGTTTATTGTTAAGGAAAGAAACATCTTCGAGCCCGATTTCCGCGATTGCAGGGCGATCGACCTCGCAATCGAAAGCCTTGCGGAATTTCACGGGGCGGGGGAGATTGTAGAAAAACTGCAAAAAGCTCGGATATAAGCGCATCAAGCAACGGTACTTTTTTGAAAAGAGCTGTTTTTGCCTGATTTTAAGCCTACTTAGCTTTAAACCTGTAAAGCGTAGACGGATTTCAAAGTGAAAATCGAGACGGCGTTACAAGTTTTCTTCTTGTCAACTTTATTATTAAATTTTATGTTATCATAACCTTAACACCACGAAAAGAGGCGGGAGCTGTGAAATATACAAATCAGGAAATACGGAGCTTTCTGTCAGACCTTCCCGCTGACAGGCTGCCCCGCGGGATCGAAAAGAGCCTCTCCGAAAAGAGGAACGAGATACTCAACGGCAAGGAATACCGGCCTTATCTCGCCGAAATATTTAATAAGGCTGAGGAATACCGCCAAAGGCCGATCGAAGCGCTCAGATTTTCAGAGTTCCGACTCTTTTTTGAGACCGGCGACCGCGAGATATATCAAAAGAGCTATTTTGACCGCCGCGGCAGGCTTGCCGCCCTCGCGCTTTCGGTCTGGCTGAGGAGAAGACCTGAGGACATCTCCGCCCTCGAAGACACGATCTGGGCGATCTGCGACGAATACACCTGGGCGCTTCCCGCGCATATCGGCGGGCCGGAACACCCCGAGAGCCGCGGCTATACCGTTGACCTTTTCACCGCTGAGACCGCCTCCGCGCTGGCGGAGATAACCGCGCTTCTCGGGGGCTGCCTCAGCCACGTTGTGACCGAGCGTGCGCGCCTTGCTGTCCGCGAAAGGGTGATCGGGAGATTCCTCTCCGAAAGCTTCGGTTGGGAGCATTTAAACAACAACTGGGCGGCGGTGTGCGGCGGGGCGGTCGGAATCGCGGCGATGTATCTTTGCGGCCTCGACGAGCTCTCCGAGATAATTTTCAGGCTTCAGACCGCCGCCGAGAGCTATATTTCCGGCTTTCCTGCCGACGGCGCCGGCACCGAGGGCGTTTCCTATTGGTCATACGGCTTCACCTTCTTTACCTCTTTCGCCGAAATGCTTCTGCGCCTGAGCCGCGGCAGGCTCGATCTGTTCGATGACCCGCGGGTGAAGAACATCGCGCTGTTTCAGCAAAAGGCATATTTCCCGTTCGGAGGAATGGTCAAATTCGGCGATTGCTCCGAGAGCGACGTCTCGCGGTGGTGGGGTCTCTGCGGATACCTCGGCTCGCGCTATTCCGAGATCGAGTTCCTTCCCCGTCCGCTCCTGCCCCGCTTTGAAAGCGATTCCTGCTACCGCTGGGCGGGCATCTTCCGCGACCTTGTCTGGAGCGTCAGACCTCCCGAAAGGGGAGAGAGCTTTAGGTCATATATCCTGCCGGATGCTCAGTGGCTGATCGCGAGCGGAGAAAACCGCTCCGGCATTGCTGTCAAGGCCGGTCACAACGGCGAGAGCCACAACCACAACGACGTCGGCGAGATCGAATATTATCTAAACGGCGACGAGGTCCTTTTGGACTACGGCAGCGGGCTTTATGACCGCGATTACTTCGGCGCGGGGAGATATGAGCGCTTCGAGTGCGGATCTCAGGGCCACAGCGTTCCGATAGTCAACGGCTGCTGCCAGAAAGCGGGCAGAGAATTTCACGCCGCCGACGTCGAAATCTTCCCCGACGGAATGAAGATGGACCTAGCCCCGGCATACGGTCTCGACTGCCTTATCTCCTTAAAGCGAAGCGTTTTATTCGACAAATCTACCGGAGGGCTGAAAATCGCCGACAGCTTTGAATTTTCGGAGCCGCCGAAAAGCCTGACCGAGCGTTTTGTAAGCTTTTCCGAGCCGGAAGTTTCGGGCGAAAGGGTTATTCTCAGAGGTAAAAACGGAACCGCAGTAATGACCTATCCCGCCGGGGATTTTTGCGCCGAAGTTTCCTCGCGCCCCGCGCCCCGGCCGGAGGATAAGCGAAAAATATACATTATAGACTTCAGGCTCAGAAGCCCCGCAAAAAGCGTGAGCTTTACCGCAGCCTGCTGTCTGCCGGGAGATGTCCCGGAGGATTTATAACAAAAGATTTTCAGCGCCGGAACCGCTTCGGCGCTGAATTGTTTTCGGAAAAAGAATTGTCCTTCACGCCTGAAAAAATTCCCTTTAAGATATTGCACTGTCGGCGGGTTTATGGTATAATCAATCAATTTCTGAGAAAGGAGCTTATCATGGCCGACAGAGCGATAATGACCGTTGTCAACGAGAACAACGAGATAATGGACGTCGACGTCCTTTTCACCTTTAAGAACACCGCAACCGGCAGGTGTTATATTGTCTATACCGAGAACACCACCGACGAAAACGGCGATACCGAGGTCTTCGCCTCGATATTCGACCCCGACGACAAAACGCTGACCCTTTACCCGATCGAAACCGAGGAGGAATGGGCGCTTTTGGAGAGCAAGCTGAGAGACTATGAACGCGCACACGGCGAGGAGGGGCTGACATCATGAGCAAATATGAAAACAAAACTTACCGTAACCTTTTTGCGGAGCTCGGCATTCCGCAGGAAAAAATCGACAAAAAGATCGCAGATTCCTTTAACACCATGTTCTACGGCTCGGAGGAGGAGAGGATCTATCACCCCGTCGGCGACGACATGGGTTATATCGAGGACACCGGAAACATCGACGCTAGAACCGAGGGAATGTCCTACGGAATGATGATGTGTGTTCAGCTCGACAAAAAGCCGGAGTTCGACCGAATCTGGAAGTGGTCGATGACCTATATGTATATGCCCGATGGACGCAACGCCGGCTATTTTGCCTGGAGCTGCAAGCCGAGCGGCGAGAAAAATTCCTACGGTCCCGCCCCCGACGGCGAGGAATATTTCGCGATGGCGCTCTTTATGGCCTCCGAGCGCTGGGGAGACGGCGAGGGGATATATAACTACTCCGATTGGGCGAGAAGAATCCTCCGCGACTGTATTCACCGCAACGGCGAGGGCGAAAAGCAGGGCGAAGTGATGTGGAGCAGCGACAACTATCTGATCAAATTCGTCCCGGGCTGCCCCTTCACCGACGCCTCATATCATCTGCCGCACTTTTATCAGCTCTTCTCGGAGCGCGCCGACCCGCAGGACAGAGAGTTCTGGGCGAAGGCCGCCGAGGCAAGCCGCGAATATCTCCACAAGGCCTGCCACCCGGTCACCGGTCTCTGCACCGACTACGCAAACTACGACGGAACGGTTTTAGAGCGCAGCTTTAACCGCCACGCCCGCCTGCACTACTCCGACTCATATCGCACAATATATAACATGGCGCTCGACTGGTCTTGGAACAAGGCCGACCCCTGGCAGCCCGAGAACTGCCGCAAGCTTCAGAAATTCTTTGAGGACGCGGGAGAAAAGTGGCACCTTGTCCCCGAAGCTGACGGCACCTTTACCGACGAAGAGGCGATGCACCCCGTCGCGATCAAGGCGACAAAGGCCGCCGCTTCGCTCGCGGCGATCGACGGCGCCGACGAAGAGGAGCGCGCTCTCGCCGAAAAGCTGGTCAGGGAGTTCTTTGAAATGCCCCTGAGAACCGGCAACCGGAGATATTACGACAACTGCCTCTATCTGTTCTCGCTGCTGATGCTGGCGGGGGAGTACAGGATTTATTGACGGCTATGAATGTGCAAGCGATAATCAATAATATAAGCTTTCCAAAATCTTTGGACGAATTGAGACACTTTGCCTACAACGTCGGCCACTATGATGTTGAGGATATTTTACATAACGGCGACACGGAGTGGTCTATGCCAAAGTGGGCTGTGCCGAATGACATCGTTTTCTTTTTCCATGCCAAAACCGCGATAAACACAATAAGACGGTTGGAAATACAAGCAGAGCGTGACAACCCCGTAGATAGAGACAGTCTTCTTTATTGGCTTCAAAAGGCGAGAAATCTATACGATAAATGCGGCGGTAAGATATTTGCGATAGGCAGAGTTTTGCACCGACCGTTTTATGACGATTTGGCCTACACTGATGGATTGCATTGGAGCGGCAAAATCTTTGCTGCAATCGGGGACATTTATGTGCTTGAAAATCCGGTAGACATTTCAGAATTTTCCGACTTTATTTATCTTTCGCGCCAAAGCGCAATAACCGCCGTACTTGGAAGTGACTTTGAGAGACTTAAAGAGATAATGCTCAGGAATAATTCACTTCCTGACTATGTGCGCAAAAGTCACGCCACGCCAATGCCGCTGAAAGACATTAACCCCCAGAATTGGCTTGCTGTCACCCGCTCATACCGTCGCGCCTTCTTTTTGGAAGCTCAGTTCAGAAGATACTATGTCGATTACTTTTTAAAATCGGTCGCCGATACAAAAAGGATATTTTCCGAATGTAACTGTTATCGTGGCGGATTGCGAACCGGAATTGCCGACAATTGCATAAGAATTGACGGAAGACTGTGCATTGTCGAGGTTAAGCTTAATGTTTCAGCAGAAAGCAAAATTGAAACACAGCTTGAAAAATACTGTTATCTTGATGAAATTTCGCTTTTAAAGGACAGAGTACCGGCAGACCGTCTGATTTCTGATCGCATTATGGTCATCGACACGGAAAAACTGTATTTTTACGAAGCGGAGAACGACAGCTTATGTGAGATGCTGGAGTTGGACGATTTAAAGGAAACCGAAGATTTGCAGAACGCAAGAAAAGAAATACTACAATATCTTAGTAAATAAAACACTTTATAGGAGGACATTATGAAAGAACGTTTAAAATCCGCCAACCCTTATCTCCCGCTTTGGGAGCATATTCCCGACGGCGAGCCGCGCGTCTTTGAATATAACGGCGAAAAGCGCGTTTATGTCTACGGCTCACACGACACCCTCAGAACCGCCTATTGCGGCCCCGACCAGGTTGTCTGGAGCGCGCCGCTCGACGATCTCACAAACTGGACCTATCACGGCGTCTGCTATACCGCGACCGACGGCTCGGTGCTCTATGCTCCCGACGTCGTTCAAAAGGGCGACACCTTCTATCTCTACGCCGCCGAGCGCTGCGGAGGCCGGATAATGGTCGCTTCCTCAAAAAACCCCGCCGGTCCCTTTGAAAACCCCGTTAAAACTCAGCTCGGCTTCGATCCCGGTATTCTGGTCGACGATGACGGCAGGGTATATGCCTATTGGGGATTCTGCCGCTCATTCTGCGCGGAGCTCGAGGAGGACATGGCGACGATCAAAGAGGGAACCTTCCGCGCCGACCCGATGGGACACGTCCCCGACGGCTGGAACCCGAACGCCGACACCGCAAATATCGACCTCAGAGACGCCTTTTTTGAGGCTTCAAGCCCCCGCAAGATCAACGGAAAGTATGTCTATGTCTATTCAAAGAGGTATATGACCCCCGTTCCCGAGCTCGGGGTATATGGCCCCTGCAACGGCTTCCTCTCCTATAAGTGGTCCGACAGCCCGCTCGACGGCTACCGCGAGGGCGGGGACATCAGCTTTAACGGCGGAGAGATACTCAGACTTCCCGACGGCACCGGTCAGCAGACCTACCGCTGGGGCAACAACCACGGCGGCCTTGTCGAGATAAACGGCCAGTGGTATATCTTCTATCACCGCCACACCGGCACCGACGAATTTTCCCGCCAGGGTATGCTGGAGCCGGTCGACATCGCAACAGGCAAGGACGGGAAAATCTATATCGGCGACATCACCTATGTCGGAGGCGAGCCGGTCTCCTCGAAGCCGGTTGAAATGACCTCGCAGGGCGGAAATATCAACGGCATCGACGCCTATAAGATCATCTCCGCGGGTTATGCCTGTCATATCAGCCCGCTTCATCAGACCTATGTCAAGCCGGTCTATGAGCAGGTCGAGGGCGTGTCCGCGCCGGTAGTAAACATCAAGGACAAAACCGTCGTCGGGTTCAGATATCTCCAGTTCGGCGCGAATGCCCCGAAGAGCGTTACCGTCAGGGCGGCGTTCACAAAGCCGATGACCGTTAAGCTGCATATTGACGGCTGGCAGGGGAGGACCGTCGCGGAATTTAAGGCCGAAGAGGGCAAGAACGCCTATTGTGCGCCGATAGATGCAGGCGTGATCGGAAAACGCGCCGTCTACTTTGAGTTCTCCGGCGACGGCGAAGCGGTGTTTGATTGGTTTACTTTTGATAGGTGACGTAATCAAGAAAATCGAAGGTTTTCGGTAGAGCTTTTTCCCTGCGGGGCAATCTCGCAAAATTCGAGTTTCACCGTAAGAACAGCCCTCCTTAAAATTGAAACGAACTTCAAGAATTAAAGAAAAATCAAGAGAAATCACAAGAAATCAAGAGATTAAAAGATATATTTTAAAAAAGTTTCAAAAACCTCTTGACAAATCAAAAATCAGGGAATATAATACAGCTTGTTGTCCGATAAATTTCGGAAGAGGGAGGCGCCTGTCCCGTTAAAGGCCAACCGCCCGATTACTAAACTCACCAGGAGGAAACTAAAATGTCAACATTCATGGCAAATCCGCAGAACGTTGAGCGCAAGTGGTATCTTATCGACGCCGCCGGCAAGCCGCTCGGGCGTGTTGCGGCAGCGGCTGCTTCGATCCTCAACGGAAAGAATAAGCCCACTTATACTCCCCATGTCGACTGCGGCGACCATGTCATCATCATCAACTGCGACAAGGCCGTCCTCACCGGCTCAAAGCTCCAGAAGAAAACCCGCAAATGGCACACCGGCTGGATCGGCCACCTCAGAGAGGCCAAATATTCCGACCTGATGTCTAAGGAGCCCGAGAAGGCGATGAAGCTCGCCATTCAGGGAATGCTTCCCAAGAACACCATCGGCGCAAATTCGCTTACCAGACTCAGAGCCTATAAGGGCAGCGAGCATCCTCATGCCGCTCAGAAGCCCGAGGCTATCGAGATCGAGCTTTAATCAGAGGAGGTAAGAAATAATGTACGAATCCAAGAATCCTTACTTTTACGGCACCGGCCGCAAAAAGCACTCTGTCGCCAGAGTCCGCCTCTATCAGGGAACCGGCAGAATCACCGTCAACGGCCGCGATATCGACGATTACTTCGGTCTCGAGACCCTGAAGCTGATCGTCCGCCAGCCGCTTAATCTCTGCGGCGTTGCCGAGCAGTTCGATATCGTCTGCACCGTCGCCGGCGGTGGTGTCTCCGGCCAGGCAGGCGCAATCCGCCACGGCATTTCGAGAGCGCTTCTGCAATACAGCGCCGAGCTCAGACCTCAGCTCAAGGCCGCAGGCTTCCTGACCCGCGACCCGAGAATGAAGGAAAGAAAGAAGTACGGCCTCAAAGCCGCACGTCGCGCTCCGCAGTTCTCGAAGCGTTAAATCGAAACCCTTTATCCCCCGACCCGTTCGGGGGATTTTGCTTGCAGTTATGAGGGACGCTAAAAATGCAGCAATTTAATATTACTTTACTGAAGCTTTACAAATCGGGGGAACCCCTTAATAGGGGTTCCCCCGCGCGAAAACAATTCACCGGATTGTTTTCTCTCCCCATCCTGATTTTCGTTTGGATAAGGATTCCGCGCCCTGCGGGGGCGCGGCCAGAGGCTTCTCGCCTCTGGACTCGTTGCCAACCTTTTGAAAAAGGTTGGATCGAAAACTTTCGGATTAAGATGCTCAAATTGCACACATTTGCGGTTTTTTATAACTTAGTTGTCGGAGGCAAAACATGAATATCACGGATTTTCACACCCACCCGTTTTTGACCGATTCTCAGAATATGTGCTTTTACAAAAGCGGCCTGCGCCTCTCGCCGGAGGATCAGCGCACGTTTCTTTCGGACGCCGGAATAACGAAAATCTGCGGAAGCGTGATCGAGGGCAGGGCGGAGGTCAGCGGCTTCGATTATCTTCGCAGACTGAACCGCGACGCCCTTCGGCTGCGCGACCGGCTCGGCGGCTTTTATGTCCCGGGGTTTCATATTCATCCGAAATTTGTAAGCGAATCCCTCGAAGAGATTGAGTTTATGCGCCGCAACGGCGTCGGGCTGATCGGTGAGCTGGTTCACTATATGCACTGTTGGGACGGCTTTGACCCCGCCGGACTGAGCGAAATTCTCGACGCAGCAGGTGAGTACCGAATGATATTCAGCTACCACACGCCGTTCTCGTTTGACATGACCGAGCTGATAGAATCCCACCCGAATGTCAGCTTTGTCGCCGCCCACCCCGGCGACCGCGACCGCCTTCAGGAGCATATAAGCCTATTAAAGAAGTTTGATAATTACTTCTTAGACCTTTCCGGAACCGGCCTGTTCCGCTTCGGAATGCTTCGCCGTCTTGTCGACGAGGCAGGAGCAGAAAAGATCCTCTTCGGAACCGATTTTCCGATCTGCAACCCGAGAATGTATGTCCAGGCGGTCTACGGCGAAAGGCTCACCGAAAGAGAGCGCGGCATGATTCTCTCGGAAAATGCCGAGAGGCTTTTATCGCTTTTTTGATCCCCCCTTAAACTTCGACAACAAATCCGCGCCTGCGCAGTTATAATTGTCCTATCGGAACAATAAACTGACGCGGGGCGGTGTTTTATTTGAAGGATTATTTTAAGGGACTTGTGCTGATAACGGCGGCGCTGCTGCTTTTTCCGGCGGTGCCGTATATAACCGGGGCATTTTTCGAGCAGGAGGCGGTCGAGGCGGCAGCAGAGGCCGAGGCAGGCGCTTTTTCGGAGGAGCCGCCGGAGTATTCGCCAATCAGCGAGGTATATATCTATGACATTGTAAGCGAGAGGGTGCTGACAGTCACCGTTGAGGAATATATCGCGGCGGCGCTTGCGTCGCAGCTTTCTTCCGAAGCTGAGCCGGAGCTGTTAAAGGCTCAGGGAGTGCTGATGTATACATATCTGATGAAGCGCAGGCTTGAGGAGGCTGAGAACCCGACTCCCGAGCTCTGCGGCTGCGATATCAGCACCGATTCCTCGAAATACCCCCGACTTGCTCTGGGAGGAGAGCCGAGCTATGATTTGGAGCCCTATCGCGATGCCGCGAGGGAGGTCGTCGGGGTCTATTGCGCCTACGGCGGCGAGCCGATCAGCGTCGCATACTGCTATTCCGCCGGCAGCAGGACCGAGAGCGCCGCGACGGTTCTCGGGGTCGATGTGCCTTATCTGACTTCGGTGCCGACCGAGGAACCCGACTCATATATCACGACAGTGACCTACACCTCGGACGAGGTTTTTGCGCGGCTGACCACAACTCCCGACGGCTATGTTCTTCTCGGCGGCGCCGAGGGCTGGATCAAAGAAAAGGAGACAACCTCCGGCGGATATGTCAGGTCGGTCTACCTCGATTCGAGGTTTGTCGTCAGCGGCACCGAGCTCGCGCGGCTTTTAAACCTGCCTTCCGCGAGGTTCACCTACCGATACAGCGCCGCCACCGACCGCTTTGTTTTCACTGTTTCGGGCAGCGGCAGCCTTGTCGGCCTTTCGCAGCGCGGCGGCAACGCTCTCGCCGCCCAGGGGTATAACTATAAGGAGATCCTTCTTCATTTCTTCCCGGGGATTGAGATTGTTGAAGCAAAATAAAAAAAGGCTCAGCCAAACTCGGCTGAGCCTTTTTCAGCAGCTTACCCCAGCAGATACCCCATCATTCTCTCCGGGTCTTCTAAAAACCTAAGCGTCAGCTTATAGTGCTCGGTCTCTTTGAAGCTGACCGGCTCGATTCCCTTTTCGGTGATATAAAGGACCTGCGCGCCCGGGAATGCCATGAGAAGCGGAGAATGGGTCGCGATTATAAACTGAGAATCCGCCTTTAAAAGCCTGTCGATTTCGCAGATCAGCGTCATTATCCTCATCGGAGAAAGGGCGGCCTCCGGCTCGTCGAAGATATATAACCCTCTGCCCGAAAAGCGGTTCTGAACCAGCTTTAAAAACCCCTCTCCGTGTGACATTTTGTGTAAAGACACGCCGCCGTAGCTTTCCAAAACCTTCGGGGCGAACGCGGGTATCTTATCAAGCTCTTCGAGATAGCTCGCGGCGTTATAAAAGCTTTCGGCTCTTAAAAAGAATCCGTCGCGGGGCCGAAGGAGCTTTGAGAGAAGAAGATGCTTATAGAGCTCGGAATGGGTGGCGTTTGTCTCAAAGCAGAATTGAGCGAGCCTCCCTCGGGGTTGAAGCCGAAGGCCGCGGCAATAGCTTCGATAAGCGTCGACTTGCCGGAGCCGTTTTCTCCGGCGAAAAATGTCACCCGGCTTGAAAATTCAATCGGCTCCCGCTCCAGATGTCTGACTGCCGGCAGGTTTTTAAGATATGAGTTTTTCGGGACGGGGCTTTTGAGCGAAACCGAGGTGATGTATCTGTCAAAATCCATTCTGTGCTCCTTCCGGGCGGTCTGGCGGGGCAGAGCGAAGGCTCTGCTTTTTTTGATAAAAAGACGCCGCGAACAAAAACGGCTCGCGGCGTTGGTGGAAGCTGGCGGGCTCGAACCGCCGACCTCCTGCGTGTGAAGCAGGCGCTCTGACCGGCTGAGCTAAGTTTCCGAAAAAACTGCTGTCGAATCAGAAATATCATTCATATCTAACGTAAATACAGTATAAACCAAATTTATTCCTTTGTCAAGGTTGACAACGAAAAATAATTTATGTATAATCAAAACAGAACATTGTATTAGGAGGAGAATATTATGTCACTGAAAAAGGATTTCAAGCTGCTCAATGAATTTGCCGACAACCCTTATGAGGCGAAATACCGCCCCGAAAAGGAAATGAAAAGATTTGTCGTCGGTCTGTTGGTAACTCTGCCGTTTTTCCTCGGCTTCTGCTGCCAGTTTTACATATTGATCGCCGGCCCTCTCTTTATTTACTGGATAGTTATGTACGCCAAGGCGTGGGAATACTGGAAGGAATTTAAGTGGAAAAAGATCTGGTTCATTCTCCCGACGGTAATAATGACTATTCTCGGGCTCTATCTCGCTCTGACCTCAACCCTTGTCAACGCAGTCGGCTGGTTCTTCAGAACCGTTCTCGGCTTCAACGGATAACATTATGTTTACACTTCTTAAACAGGAAGGAAGCGCGCGCCGCGGACAGTTTGAAACCGTCCACGGCGTTATCCAGACTCCTGTGTTCATGAATGTCGGCACCTCTGCCGCGATAAAGGGCGCGGTGTCGTCTATTGACCTTAAAGACCTGAAATGCCAGGTCGAGCTCTGCAACACCTATCACCTCCATATCCGCCCCGGCGACGGCGTTATCTATAAAATGGGCGGACTCCATAAGTTTATGAACTGGCAGCGCCCGATCCTGACCGATTCCGGCGGCTTTCAGGTATTTTCCCTTGCCAAGCTGCGTAAGATTAAAGAGGAAGGCGTTTATTTCCAGTCCCACCTCGACGGAAAGAAGATCTTTATGGGACCCGAGGAGTCGATGAGAATCCAGTCCCACCTCGCCTCGACAATCGCCATGGCCTTTGACGAGTGCGTCGAAAACCCCGCGCCGAAGAGCTATTCAAAGTCATCCTGCGACCGAACCGTCCGCTGGCTGAAGCGCAGCATCGCCGAGATGAAGCGCTTGAATTCCCGCGAGGACACTATCAACCCGAATCAAATGCTGTTCGGAATAAATCAGGGCTGCACCTTCGACGACCTCAGAATCGAGCATATGAAGCAGATCGCCGATCTTGGGCTCGACGGCTACGCAATCGGCGGGCTTGCCGTCGGCGAACCGACCGAGGTTATGTACCGAATCATCGAGAGCGTCGAGCCCTATATGCCGAAGGATAAGCCGCGCTATCTGATGGGCGTCGGAACGCCTTCAAACATCATTGAGGCCGTCTATCGCGGAGTCGATTTCTTCGACTGCGTGATGCCCTCGCGCAACGGCCGCCACGCGACGATCTTCACCTGGGGCGGGATAATGCACGTCACCAACTCGAAATACACCCTCGACGAGCGCCCGCTCGACCCCGAGTGCGACTGCCCGACCTGCCGAAATTTCTCGCGCAGCTATATCCGCCACCTCTTTAAATCCGACGAGCAGCTCGGCGGGCGGCTTGCGGTCCAACACAACCTTTATTTTTACAACACCCTGACCGAGCGGATCAGAGCCGCTCTCGACGAAGGGCGGTTTGAAGAATTCAGAAACCGCTATTCCGCGCTTTTGGCCGGAAAGCTCGACGACTGACAACCGGAGTTTTATGCCGATAATTGAGATTTTTCTGACAGGCGTCGGCCTGTCGATGGACGCCTTTGCCGTTTCGGTGACAAACGGAATGTGCAAAAAGGGCAGAACGCTTGCGATCGCGCTTTATTGCGGGCTCTGCTTCGGCCTCTTTCAGGGGCTGATGCCGGGACTCGGTTTTGCGCTCGGCTCGGCTTTCGCAAGATTTATCGAGCGCTTTGACCACCTGATCGCGCTTTTGCTGCTCGGCTATATCGGCGGCAATATGCTCTTTGAAAGCTTTAAAAAAGAGGAAGCCGCGGCCGTCGGCGGAACCCTTAAGCTCAGCGAGCTGATACTCCAAGGGATTGCTACCAGTATCGACGCGCTCGCGGTCGGGGTTTCCTTCGCGACAATGCTGCCAAAGAGCGGAATGATCCTCTCGGCGCTTATGATCGCGGCGACTACCTTTGTCATCTCCGCCGCCGGTGTGTTTATCGGCAGGCGCTTCGGAAGCGTTTTAAACAACAAAGCCCAGCTCGTCGGCGGGCTGATTCTGATCGGAATAGGAGTGAAGATCTTTGTCGAACACACCTTCTTCTCTTGAACTGATAATATTTGACCTCGACGGAACTGTTCTCGACACTATCGGCGACCTCGCCGGAGCGGTTCGCTTCGCGCTTGAAAAGAACGGATTTCCGCCCCGAACCGACGCCGAAGTGACCCGCTTTGTCGGAAACGGTGTCAGAAAACTGATCGAAAGGGCTCTCCCCGCCGGAAACAGCGACCCCGAAACGGTCGACAGGGTTTTAAACGACTTCAATATCCGCTACGGCGGCCACTTTGCCGACCTCACCCGCCCGTTCGACGGCATTCCCGAGGCGCTGGACAGGCTCAAAGCCCTCGGCTTTAAGCTCGCCGTTCTCTCGAACAAGCCCGATGAATTCACAAAGGCGCTTATCGGGCGCTTTTTCCCGAAAAAGTTCGACGCAGTTCTCGGCAGCGGCGAAAACACCCCGCGAAAGCCAGACCCGACCGGCGAGCTCTCGATAATCTCCGGCCTCGGCCTTTCGACCGAACAGTGCATACACATCGGCGACTCCGACACCGACGTCGCGACCGCCCATAACGCGGGATTAAAATGTATCGGCTGCACCTGGGGATACCGCTCAAAAAGCGTTCTCGAAGCCGCGGGAGCAGACCTTATCGTCGAAAACCCGGGGGATATTCCGAAAATTTTTGAAAAAACAGTTGAAAAGTGATTTTGTTTGTGATACAATAGTTCCGTTCAGAAAACGCGATGACTGAGAGAGTAAGCCGCAAGGGCTTTCAGAGAGAGGCTCCCCGAGCTGCAAGAGCCTTATTCCCGACCTGCCGAAGTTCACTCACGAGCGGTTCCGCTGAAGCTAAGGTTGTAGGCGGAAACGATTCCGCGGCGTTAACGCGGGCGGGAGTGTTTGCTCCCGAAGGGTGGTTTATAAGCATAGCTTAAGGTTATGTCCCGTTTCGGCGGGGCATTTTTGTTTGAGACGAAAGGAGAAGATTATGCCTCTGTCGGTTCTTTTGATTACCGCGCTTTTTATCATTTACTTCGCCGTCCAGCTTCTGTTTTGCTTTAAGGCGAAACAGCCCGCTGTGAAGCTTATCCCAGTTTTTGCGACAGCAGTTCCCGTCGTGCTGCTTGTTTTGATGTTCTTCGGCGCATTCGGGCAGTGGAGCGCGGGCGATATCGAAAATGTGCCGGAATTTGTCGCCGGATTCCTGCTTATTATTCTCGGACTCGGCTTTATCGGCGACGTTGTCGCGTGGGCGCTGTGGCTTGCCTGCACAAAGATGAAAAATAAGGGCGCTTAAGCGTCCCTCGGAAAATATACCGAAAGGAAGATATATCATGAAACAGCAACTTGAACAGATCGCGCTTGCCGCGCGCGCCGAGCTCTCGAAGATCTCGGATCAGGCCGATCTTGAGGCACTGAGAATCAGATTTTTGGGCAAAAAGGGCGAGCTGACCGCGATTATGAAGGGAATGGCGGGGCTTTCCGCCGAGGAGCGCCCGGTTATCGGCCAGCTTGCAAACCGGATTCGCGCCGAGATCGAGCAGGAGATCACCGAGCGCCTCGCCGAGATCAAGGCGGCCGCCTCCGAAGCAAAGCTCAGAGCCGAGCGGCTCGACGTAACTCTGCCCGGCACCGCTCCGAAGCTCGGCAAAATTCACCCGATGGACAAGGTACTCCACGACATCGAGGACATCTTTATCGGAATGGGCTTCGACATCGCCGAAGGCCCCGAGGTCGAATATGACTACTACAACTTCGAGGCCCTGAATCTGCCGCCGGATCACCCCGCGCGCGACACTCAGGACACCTTCTATGTCACCGACAACGTCCTTCTCAGAACCCAGACCTCATCGGTCCAGATCCACGTTATGGAGAACAAGAAGCCTCCGATCAGAATAATCTCCCCCGGCCGCGTCTACCGTTCCGACCCTCTCGACGCGACCCATTCCCCAATCTTCCATCAGATCGAGTGCCTTGTCGTCGATAAGGGGATCACGATGGCGACACTTGTCGGCACCCTCGATATGCTGTTGAAGAGAATCTACGGCGAAGAGTGCAAGATCAGGCTTCGGCCCCACCACTTCCCGTTCACCGAGCCGTCGGCCGAGGTCGACATCGTCTGCTTCAACTGCGGAGGAAAGGGCTGCTCAATGTGCAAGGGCGAGGGATATGTTGAGCTTTTGGGCGCGGGAATGGTTCACCCCAAGGTTCTCGCCAACTGCGGCATCGACCCCGAGGTTTATTCCGGCTTTGCGTTCGGGCTCGGGCTTGAGAGAATGACAATGGGCAAATACGGCATCAACGATCTGAGACTGCTCTATGAGAACGATCTCAGATTCCTCGGGCAGTTCTAAGGAAAGGGGTAAAATTTATGGATCTTTCAATGAAATGGCTTTCCGACTACGTTAAAATCGACGTTCCGGTAAAGCAGTTCTGCTATGATATAACAATGACCGGTTCAAAGGTCGAGGGATATGAGACCGAGGGCTCCGAGATCAGAAACGTCGTCGTCGGGCGGCTCCTTTCGGTCACCCCTCACGAAAACTCCGACCACCTTCTCGTCTGCCAGGTCGATGTCGGAAAGGAATCCCCGATACAGATCGTCACCGGCGCGAACAACGTCAGAGAGGGCGATCTCGTTCCCGTCGCGCTCGACGGCTCGACTCTCCCCGGCGGCGTCAGCATCAAGAGGGGAAAGCTCAGAGGAGTTGAGTCTAACGGTATGCTTTGCTCGCTCGGCGAGCTGAAGCTGACCACCCACGACTTCCCCTACGCAATCGAAAACGGAATATTCATTCTTCAGGAGGACTGCAAGCCGGGCGACGACATTCACGACGCTATCGGCCTCAACGACACAAAGGTCGAGTTCGAGATAACCCCGAACCGCCCCGACTGCCTTTCGGTAATCGGCCTTGCGAGAGAAGCCGCCGCAACCTATAAGATTCCGTTCAAGACCCCGTCGCCGGAATATCTCGGCGTCAGAGGCGATATAAACGAACAGCTCAGCGTCACCGTTGAGAACCAAAAGCTCTGCAAGCGCTATATCGGCGGAATGGTCAGAAATGTCAAAATCGAACCCTCTCCGCGCTGGCTCCGCGAAAGGCTTCGCGCCTCCGGCGTCAGACCAATCAACAACCTCGTCGATATCACCAACTATGTAATGCTTGAATACGGCCAGCCGATGCACGCCTTCGACGCCAGATATGTCAGCGGCCGCTCGATCCATGTCCGCACCGCCCGCGACGGCGAAACTATCACCACCCTTGACGGCGCAGTCCGCGAGCTCTCGCCCGAGATGCTTGTTATCGCCGACGCCGAAAAGCCTGTCGCAGTCGCCGGAGTAATGGGCGGGGAATACAGCGGAATAATGCCGGACACCGTCGATGTAATCTTTGAATCCGCCTGCTTTGACGGCGCATCTGTCCGCAGAACCGCGAAGAAGCTAGGTATGCGCACCGACAGCTCCGCTCGCTTTGAGAAGGGCCTCGACCCCGAGGGCTGTATGCCTGCGATACGCCGCGCGTTTGAGCTGGTTGAAATGCTGAAATGCGGCGAGCCGCTCGACAGCGTAATCGACTGCCGCAGCGAAACGCCTGTCCGCCCGGCTATTCCGTTCGACCCCGACTGGATAAACGGCTTTTTGGGAACGGAAATTCCCGAGAGCGACATGGTCGGCTATCTTAAACAGCTCGAATTTGAGCTCAGGGACGGAATGATATATGCTCCCTCGTTCAGAACCGATATCGAGTCGAAGGCCGACATCGCCGAGGAGGTCGCGCGGTTCTACGGCTATAACAATATCCCCGGAGCCGAGCTGACCGGCGTCGCCAACGCCCAGCTCACCCCGAAGCAGAAGCTTCTCAGAAACCTCGAAACTGCCTGCACCGCTCTCGGCCTCTATGAAATCGAGACCTTCAGCTTCATCTCCCCGAAATACTACGACAAGATCAACCTGCCGGCCGACTCGAAGCTCAGAAACAGCGTCGTGATCACCAATCCTCTCGGCGAGGACACCTCGGTGATGAGGACATCTGTCCTGCCGTCGCTCTGCGAGGTCCTTTCGAGAAACTACAACTTCCGAAACCCTGCCGCCGCTCTCTTTGAGCTCGGAAACGAATATATCCCGACCGAGCCGGGAAAGCTCCCCGAAGAACCGGCCCGCCTCTCTGTCGGTCTTTACGGAAACGGCGCCGACTTCTTCAGCCTAAAGGGCATTATCGAGGGGATCTTTGAATATCTCGGAATCGACGGCGTTGAATATGAAGCTGCCGCCGAGGGCTGCGGCTTCGACGAGCTTTCGATGTTCCACCCCGGAAGAGTTGCCGTCGCGAAGATCGGCGATAAGCCGATAGCAATCCTCGGCGAAATGCACCCCGCCGTCGCCGAAAATTACGGAATCGGCACCAAAACCTACTGCGCGAAGCTCAATGTAACCGAGCTTCTTGATGTCGAGACCGCCGAGAGGGTCTATAAGCCGCTCCCGAAATATCCCGCCGCGACAAGGGACATCTCGCTGATCTGCGACGACGAAATGCCGGTCGCAGGGCTTGAAAAGCTTATCAGAAACGCAGTCGGAGGAGTGCTTGAAAGCATCAGGCTGTTCGACGTCTACAAGGGCGAGCAGATCGCCGGCGGAAAGAAATCTGTCGCGTTCTCGATCGTTATGCGTTCGTCCGAGGGTACCCTGACCGACGATCAGGCCGACGCCGCGATGAAGCGGGTTCGCAAGGCGCTTTCGGGCGCAGGAGCCGAGGTCAGATAAGATAATAGCTTTTAGTCGGGAAACAGGCTGTGCTTTTTATCAAAACGCGCAGCCTGTTTTTATTGATTATTTACAAAACTTGCCTCAGGGTCTTGTTATTTAATGAGTTTTGAGGTATAATATATCAGGTATAGCAGTATATGTTATATAAATCTTTGATTCACACCACAACGGCTACCGGCAGGGAGATGACTTGTATGCTTAACGACCAGACGATGACCTTTTCCGTCAAGCAGGACCACAGGGACGAGATTAAGAAAACGCTGACTGCAGTATATGAGGCGCTTTATGAAAAGGGTTATAACCCTGTTAATCAGATAGTGGGATACATTTTGTCAGAAGACCCGACCTATATCACCACTTACAACAACGCCCGCAGCCTGATACGGCACATCGACCGCGATGAGCTCTTGCAGGAAATGGTGAAAACCTATCTCAACGCAAAATAACGGCAGTCGCCGCTTACGGGGAGCCTCGACCGGAGGTTCCCCGTAAAACTTTTTAAGGAAATTTCAGAATTACTTTACGACATTCTGGCGCAAACTATCACGCTAAAGTGAGCAACCTTATTTTATTTGCCTCGCCTGTGCTCGGCAAATCAGGGGACCCCCGGCGAGGGTAAACGATGCCCATCACTTTCTGCGGGCAGGTCACTTTTGCCAGCATCGTTCTGCAAAGGCTTCGCCTTTGCCCGACTGCCATCGTGGCTAACAGGACTTTGTGACCTGCCGCGGTATGCACGCGGGGTTTTGTCCAAGAGGACGAGCGGGCGGGCGTTTATGCCCGCGAAGTCCGATTGGCTACAAAACCGGCTTGCATTGCAGCCTTTTG
>CANQJB010000039.1 GCA_947624155.1 uncultured Clostridia bacterium | reverse complement strand
GAACGGTTGCGTGATGAATATTTCTATCCGATATTCCTGAAAACAGACATTTTCAATCTTCCCGAACACTTTACCATCAGGACAGAGCATGAATGATTTAATTTATCTGTAAGATGAATTTTAATTGCGCACTTCTGTACGCAAAAAGCAGGCGGTTTTCGCCTGCTTTTGCTGTTTTATGCGGCGCCGGACTCTTCCTTTTTCTATGCTTTTTCAAGAACTGCGAGATAATCCGCGTCTTTGAGAAGCTCGGCGCGCCTGCCTTCCTTTGCGTTTTTCAGGCTCGACAGCTCGCGCCGCAGCCTTCTGATGTTTTCTCCTATTGTTATTTTCATATCTGACACTCCTTTTGATAAGATAAACAAGCGCCTGTTTTCAATAACAATAATAACCCGCGCGGCGGCGTTTGTAAAGATAACGCTGCGCCACGCGGGTAAACCGCAGGTTAATAAATTGTCTTTACGGGTTTATGCGCTGCATCTTTTTACCCACTCGCTCCACCTTGAATCGTCCTTGATGCTGTCGGGGCGGGAACCCTTAACGCAGAACCAGGGGAAGTATTCCGGCTGAGACTTCGCGCAGGCGTCGCTCACCGTCTTCGCCCGCTTGAGCGCGCCGTCAAGCGCTTCAAAGGCCCCGTCGCCGTCGCCCGATTCCCAGAGACGGTCGGCCAAAAACAGCTCTATCCTCGCGAGGTACGCCCTGAGCGCCATGTCGTCCCGATACCCGATCCCGAGCACCGCGTCGCCTATCTCCAAGGCCTTAGCGACTGTTTTCGCGGTCGCGGCGGGAGAGTCGGTGTTCCTCGAAATTTCGCAGTGGATCATATACTGGACAAGCTTCTGCACAAGCGCGATGACAGCGTCTTCAAAAGCTTCGGAGCGCTTTTTGCCGGAAAGCCCGCCGATTCTCAGAAATTCGCGGCAGTTCCACATTGTCGGCGCTCTCTCGGCTAGCTTTGCCGCCTTTTCGGTCTCGCCGGTCACGGCGTAAAGATTTGCAAGCAAATTTACTGCGCCAAACTTTTCGTCGCCGTCATCGAGCAAAGGTATCACCCGCTCGTAGAGCGAAATTGCCTCCTGCCACTCGGAATATTTTCTGTGGCGCTCAACGTCGAATATCTCATAGCCCTCGCTGTCGGTGAGATGAAACTCGCCGTATCTGACATACCCCGCGTTATAGAGAATATCCGCGAGAGCGAGCATCACCCGCGGGTTGCCCGGAAATTCGAGAAGCCCCTCCCGCGCGAGGCGTATACACTCGCTCATCGAAATGTCCTCGCCGTTGTTTTCGCGGTTCATCTCCGCGAGCTTTTCGCAAAGTGTGTCGATCTTTCTCTTTCGCTCGATGTCATAGCCGAAAAGGCGGTCGATCGAGACGTCAAAATAGTTCGCGATCGACGGCAGCAGCGCGATGTCGGGGCAGCAGGCGCTGCATTCCCACCTCGAAACCGCCTGAGCTGTGACCCCGAGCGCCGAGGCGACCTCCTCCTGTGTTCTGCCGTCGCGGGTTCTGAGCTCCTTTAGCTGTGCTCCAAGTTCTAATGTCATTTTATTCCTCCAAAGTTTTATTCACCGGTGTGATTCAATTCTAACATCCGGGCGCGTTAAAGTCAATTAACAATTTTTTGTTTCAAAATCAACCGCTTGTTTAGTCGGAAGGCAGAAATCGAAGGCCGAAAATCGGATTTCGTGACTGAAACCGATGATAAATGTGCAGCCCAAAACGCCCTTCATATTACAAAAAGTATAAATTTCCGAAAAATTTTTCATAACCCCTTGACAACTGGCGAAAGAAGGTATATAATATACCGGTGTAAAGCTGTTTTGCTTTACTATTGACGCGACATTTTGTGTCCCGACTGGTTTTGAAAGGGTGATATTGTGTGGCAAAGGATCTTAAATTCTCCTCGCTTCTTGACATCTACGGCGGAGTTTTGACCGACAAACAGCGTGAAATGCTCGATTTATATTACAATGAGGATTTATCCCTTTCCGAAATCGCCGCCAATGACGGAATTTCCCGCCAGGGCGTTCGGGACAGTATCAAGCGCGGCGAGGAAACTCTTTTGGACCTCGACGGAAAGATCGGAGTCGGCGCTCTAATTAAAAAATACGAATCTCTCCTGAGTGAAGTAAGCGCCGCCTGCGACGAGATAATTTCCGACTGCCGCTCATATACTACCACCAAGAGCGTTATCGAAAAGCTCGAAAGAATTAAGTCCGGAATCGAGGCCGGGCGCGGCTAAGCCGAAAGGAATGATTTTATGGCTTTTGAGGGTTTATCCGAAAAGCTGGGCAACGTCTTTAAAAAGCTTAAAAACCGCGGCAAGCTTTCGGAGGCAGACGTCAGAGCCTGTATGCGCGAAGTCAGAATGGCTCTTCTCGAAGCCGACGTCAGCTATAAGGTCGTCAAGGACTTTGTCGCTAAGGTAACCGAGCGCTGCATCGGCGCCGAGGTTCTCGAAAGCCTCACCCCCGCCCAGCAGGTAATCAAGATAGTCAACGAGGAGCTCATCGCGCTGATGGGCGAGAGCAACTCAAAGATAAACTTCCCGTCGAAGCCCCCCTGCGTCATTATGATGTGCGGGCTCCAGGGAAGCGGCAAGACAACTCACGCCGCCAAGCTCGCAAAATATTTCAAGGCTCAGGACCGCAGACCGCTTCTCGTCGGCTGCGACATCTACCGCCCGGCGGCGATAGACCAGTTAAAAATAGTCGGCGAAAGGGCGGGAGTTCCGGTCTTTGAAATGGGTCAGACCGACCCGAGAAAGATCGCCCGCGAAGCTATTCGCCACGCCAGGGATTACGGCAACGACATAGTGATTTTAGATACGGCGGGCCGTCTTCAGATCGACGAGGGGCTGATGCAGGAGCTTAAAGACATCAAGGAGCTCGCCGAGCCTTCGGAGATCATTCTCGTCGTCGACGCGATGACCGGCCAGGAAGCGGTCAATGTCGCCAAGACCTTCGACGAGCAGATCGGAATCAACAGCGTTATTCTCACAAAGCTCGATTCCGACACCCGAGGCGGCGCAGCCCTCTCGGTTCTCGCCGCGACCGGCAAGCCGATCAAATTTGTCGGCACCGGCGAAAAGCTCGACGATTTCGAGGTCTTCCACCCCGAGCGAATGGCTTCCAGAATACTCGGAATGGGCGATATGCTCTCGCTGATCGAAAAGGCGCAGACCGCCTTCGACGAAAAAGAGGCCGAGCGCTTAGCCGGAAAGATGGAAAAGGGCAGGTTTGACCTCAACGACCTGCTCGACCAGATGAGGCAGATCAAGAAGATGGGCTCGATCCGCTCGCTTATCGAGATGATGCCCGGCGCGGGGAAGATCGACGAAAGCCAGATCGACGAGCGCCAGCTCCCGAGAACCGAAGCGATGATTCTCTCGATGACTCCGGCGGAACGCGAAAAGCCGGCGCTGATAAATCCCTCGCGCAAGCGCAGGATCGCCGCAGGAAGCGGGACAAGGGTCGAGGACGTCAACCGGCTTTTAAAGCAGTATGAGCAGATGCAGAAGCTGATGAAGCAGATGGGCTTCACCGGCTCAGGCCGCAACGGAAAGGGCAAGCGCAAGAAGATGCCCGCTCTGCCGAAGGAGCTTATGCAGAATCTCGGCAATATAAAATGATTTTACGGCTTTCCCCGGTTCCGCGGGCGAAACCTTAAAAATACTGATTTTTCTTCTTTAATCGCTATCAGGAGGTGAATATATCAATGGCAGTTAAGATCAGACTCAGGAGAATCGGCGCCAAGAAGGACCCCTTCTACCGAATCGTCGTCGCTGACTCTCGTTACCCGCGCGACGGCCGTTTCATTGAAGAGATAGGCTACTATGACCCCACTACCGAACCCGCCACCCTTAAAGCTGACGCGGAGAAGGCCAAAAAGTGGATCGAAACCGGCGCACAGCCGACCGATACCGTCAAGGCTCTCTTTAAGAAAAACGGTATTCTCTAATTCATAGGCAAGAAAGGAAAATTGTAATGACTGAACTTTTGAAGAACATCGCCGCAGGACTCGTTGACGACAAGGATGCGGTCGAGGTAGTACAGGACGAGCCCAACGAAGAGGGCGTAATCGTATTCCATCTCCACGTTGCCCCCGACGATATGGGCAGAGTTATCGGCAAGCAGGGCAGAATCGCCAAGGCGATACGCACTCTGATGCGCTCCGCAGCCGCTAAGAACAATCAGGAAATAATGGTTGAGATCGACTGATTTTCAGCGAACCTTCCTTTGTGGCCTGAGCCCCGCCGTTCAGGCCATAAAGGATTAAAATTCGGGATACTGTCCCGAATTTTGTTTAATTCCTGCTTTGAGAATCTGCGGCGGCTCAACTCTGTTGGGCCGCGGTTTTTCTTTGAGGTAATAATGAAAAAATATCTTGAAATAGCCAAAATCGTCTCGGTTCACGGCGTTCACGGCGAGGTGAACGCTCAGGCGTGGTGCGACTCGCCCGACGTGATCTGCCGCCTCAAAAAGCTCTATTCAAAAGACGGCTCAACCGTCTTCAAGCTCAGGCGGGCGCGTCCCAAGAGTGAAACAATGGTCATTCTCGGCTTTGAGGGGATAGACACCCCCGAGGCTGCCCAAAAGCTCCGCAACACCGTTCTCTTCGCAGACAGGGAGGATATCCGCCTGCCCGAGGGGAGCTGGTTTATCGCCGATCTTCTCGGAATGGAGTGCGTGACCGAAGAGGGCGAAAGCCTCGGGAAGATCACCGACGTCTTCAACACCGGCGCTAACGACATCTATGAGATAACCCGCGGCGAAAAGAAATTTTACATTCCGGCGATACCCTCGGTAGTTCTGAAAACCGATGTCGAGGCCGGAAAAATGACGGTCTGGCCGATGGAGGGGCTTTTTGATGAGAATTGACATTGCAACGCTGTTTCCCGAGATATGCGAGGCATATCTCGGCCAGAGCATAGTCGGCAGGGCGCGAAATAAGGGCGTTTTTGAGCTCTACTGCCACCAGATACGCGACTACGCTTTCGACAAGCACCGCCGCGTCGACGACACTCCCTATTCCGAGCGGCAGGGAATGCTTTTACTCGCTGAGCCGATCTGGCAGTGCTATCAGGCTGTCGCCGCAGACCGCGAGCCACACGTCATATTCATGTCCCCTCGCGGAAAGACCCTAAACCAGTCGAAGCTCCGCGAGCTCGCCCAAGAGGGCCGCGACCTCTTTATACTCTGCGGACACTACGAAGGAGTCGACCAGCGGGTTTTGGACAAGCTCGGCGCGGAGGAAATTTCGATCGGCGACTATGTCCTGACCGGCGGAGAGCTGCCCGCGGTGATTCTGACCGACGGCGTCGTCAGGCTGCTTGACGGGACTCTTTCTCAGGAGGACTGCTTTGTCGACGAGAGCCATTACAGCGGACTGCTTGAATACCCCCAATATACCAAGCCTCAGATTTGGCAGGGCATGAAGGTGCCGGACATACTCATTTCGGGCCACCACGCGAATATAATGAAGTGGCGCAGGCAAAAGTCTCTAGAAGAGACTTATCTGAGGCGCCCGGAGCTGCTCGAAACCGCTCCGTTGACAGATGAGGATACGGCATTTTTGTCCGAGCTGAAGGCGAGATATGAGGATATGCCCGAGTTTTTCAACAAAAAGTGAATTTTCCTTTGTGTATAATGCTTTGTTTCAGCCGTTATTCTTTGGCAAAATCCACAAAATGAATCCCGCAGATTTGGCGCGCGCTCGGCAAATGGCAGAAATTTTGACCAAAACGCCGTTTTAGTCGGTTTTGTCCGTTGACTAGCGCGGTGAATCTTAGTATACTAAAAACACGCTAATCCGATAAGTTCCCCTTCGGCTTATTTGAAAAATTGAAACGGAGAGTATGTTATGTTTGTTAGAGATGTAGTTGTTAAGAATCAGATCGGCCTTCACGCACGTCCGGCGACCTTCTTCATTCAGAAGGCAAACGAATTCAAATCCTCTATCTGGGTTGAAAAGGAAGAGCGCCGCGTCAATGGCAAGAGCCTCCTCGGCGTCCTTTCGCTCGGAATCATCGGCGGCACCGGCATCCGCATTATCGCCGACGGCGCAGACGAGGAAGCAGCAGTCTCCAGCCTTGTTTCACTGGTTGACAGCGAATTCTCCGAAGAGGCAAGGTAATCCCCCTCTGATTCACTTTTCAACAACAATTTTAACCTACATTGCCCTGCTTTTTAAAAGCAGGGTCTTTGCTTTTTCGGCGAAGACCGAAATTCTGCCCCGAGGCCGGGGCGGAATATTCCGCTTATCGTCATTCTGTATAAAAAATCATTAAATTTTTCGTCGTCATTCACACTTTCTTAACACATCTGCCGAAAAATAATGATATAATGATTTGGAATAGATAATAGCGCCATTTTGCGGCGTTTTTGTCGTCACAGTAAGCCAGCGCAATATAAGAGTGTTATAATTTTAAATGTAGGGAGTAAATGCTATGCCTAACAGATTTTTCCAGGGTATTGTTCATCAGATGAGCGAGACAGTCGGATGTGAGATCGGCGTTGTCGACGAAGCCGCCGTTGTCGTTGCGTGCAGCGACCTCAGCAAGATCGGCACCTCAAACGAGTTTGTGTCGCTTGATCTGAACGAAACTTTCGATTACTTCATACGCGACGGGTACACCTATAAACCCTTCGGAACAAAGGCCAAGAACGAATATGCCGTCTTTGTCGAAGGCTCGGACGAAGCTGCCTACAAGACCGCCTCGATGCTCTGCGTGGCGCTGTCGAATCTTCAGCAGTTCTATGACGAAAAATATGACCGCACCAACTTCGTCAAGAACGTCGTTTTGGACAATATTCTCCCCGGAGACATAATGATCAAGGCGAGAGAGCTTCATTTCAACAACGAGGCTCACCGCGTCGTCCTTCTGATCAGGATCGTTTCTTCAAACGACGTCTCGGCGTTCGACGTTATTCAGAACCTCTTCCCCGACAAGAACAAGGACTTTGTCTTCACCACCTCCGAGAGCGATATAGTTCTGATCAAAGAGGTCAGACCGAATATTGAGCTCGCCGACCTTGAAAAGCTCGCGTTCTCGATTGCCGACACCCTTTCGAGCGAGTTCTATACCCGCGTAAATGTCGGAATCGGCACCGTTGTCGACTCTGTCCGCTCGCTCGCGGTTTCGTTTAAAGAGGCTCAGATTGCCCTCGAAGTCGGAAAGGTATTCGACACCGACAAGACCATTGTCAGCTATGAAAACCTCGGCATCGCAAGGCTTATCTATCATCTGCCGACCACCCTCTGCGAGACATTCCTGCGCGAAGTATTCAAGAAGGGCTCGATCGAGTCGCTCGATCAGGAGACTCTGTTCACAATTCAGAAGTTTTTTGAGAACAACCTCAACGTCTCCGAGACCTCGCGCAAGCTGTTTGTCCACAGAAACACACTTGTCTACCGCCTCGAGAAGATCAAGAAGCTCACAGGCCTCGATCTTCGCGAATTTGACCATGCGATAATCTTCAAGATCGCCCTGATGGTCAAGAAATATCTCTCCTCGGAGCCTACAAAATACTGATCGTCCCTATCCCGAAAGGAGTCAATACCCTAAATGGTCGAATTTCGCAACGTCTCATATACATATCCCTCCGGCCAGCAGGCTCTCAACCGCATCAACCTTAAAATCGACGACAGCGAATTTGTCTTTGTCGTCGGGGCGAACGGCGCGGGAAAGTCGACGCTTATCAAGCTTTTATTGCGCGAGCTGACCGCAACCGAGGGCGAGGTAGTCGTCAACGGCTTCAATCTCTCGACAATGAAGCAAAGAAAGGTGCCGAAGCTCCGTCGGACTATCGGAGTGGTTTTCCAGGATTTCAGACTTATACCAAATATGACCGTCTATGACAACGTCGCATTTGCGCTTCGGGTCATCGACGCTCCTTTAAAATATATCCGCGCAAGAGTTCCTTATGTGATCCAGCTCGTCGGGCTGACCGCAAAGGCGAAGTCTTACCCGAACGACCTCTCGGGCGGAGAACAGCAAAGAGTCGCTCTCGCAAGAGCGCTTGTCAACGACCCTCAGCTCATAATCGCGGACGAGCCCACCGGAAACGTCGACCCGGCGAGAAGCTTTGAGATCGTCGAGCTTCTCCAGGCGATAAACGAGTGCGGAACAACGGTGCTGATGGTAACTCATCAGCACGAGCTTGTGCGCTATTTCGGCGGCAGGATCATCAACATCAACGCCGGCGCCGTCGTCTTTGACGAGGTGATCGGCGGAGCTTATGACGAATCCGCCTCGGAGGAGTCTGCCGAAGAATTTTCGGGAGGCTTGGCATAAAATGAGGCTTAACAGTTTTAACTACCTTGTCAAGCAGGGTTTTTCGGGGCTTTGGTTCAACCGAGTGAACTCCTTTGCCTCTCTCTGCGTTGTGACTATCTCGCTTCTGATGGTCGGGATCTCGATCCTGACCTCATATAACATCAACAACATGATCGGCGCGATCGAAAGCCGAAACGAGGTCATGGTCGTCATTCAGGACGGCACGCCCGAAAACAACGTCACTCTACTCGGCGAGCAGCTCGGGCAGAACCCGAACGTCTTCGAGGTCAATTTCTTCTCACGCCAGCAGGCTTGGGAGGAGATGCAGAGCGATATGTCGGAAAAGGAAAAGGCCCTTTTCGGCGACGAATATTTTGACTATATTCCCCTGCCCGACACCTACCGTATCAGAGTTTCAGACATCGGTGAGCTTTCCGAGACGGTTGCCGAGATCTCGAAGCTCGACTTTGTCGAGTCGGTGCAGTCTCCTAACGATTTCGCCGACATTCTGATCGGAATAAGAAACCTCTGCGCGATTCTTTTCTCGGCGATCACCCTTTCTCTGATCATCGTCTGCTTCGTAATCATTTCAAACTCCACCCGCGCGAGCGTCTATGCACGCCGCCGCGAGATCAACATAATGAGATATGTCGGCGCGTCGAAGTCATTCATCGAGATACCGTTCTTTGTCGAAGGCCTCGTTATCGGAATACTCTCGGCGGGCATCGCCTTTGGGCTGACCTGGTTTGCCTATAACGAAGTATATACCATGCTCTCGACCGACGTCGATATGTTCCAGATCTTCGGGCTGACCGCGCTTATCCCCTTTGAGACGATCGCAGTCAGAACCGGCATCGCATATCTGATATGCGGAATATTCCTCAGCGCTATCGGCACTGTCGTTTCAACCAGAAAGCACCTTAACGTCTGATTCCGGAAAGGAGTAAAGCTTGAAACACCCCGCTTTTTTAAAAAGGCTCCTGTCGGCTCTGACCGCTTTGGTTACGGCGTTCACCATAATCACCTGCTGCGGCCCGACTGTCCGGCTCGAAGCTTCGTCACAGGAAGAACTTGAGCAGAAGCTCAAGGATATCGACAAGAAAATTTCGGCAAGCAAGGATAAGATCAAGGACACCGAAAAGGACATTGAAAAAGAAGAAGAGAACCGCGACGCGATCAGGGAGCAGATCGATTCGACCGAGGAATATATCAACACCCTGATCGAGCTGATCGAAGACTATGACACACAAATCGAGTCGCTTGAAAACGAAATCTCGATACTCGAAGGAGAGATCGAGATTCAGAAGATCAGGATCTCGGACAAGCACGACGAAATTGAAAAGAACACCTATCTCTACGGCGAACGGCTGAGGGCGATGTATCTCAGCGGAAACGACTCGGTCGCGTCGATACTTATGGGCTCTTCCAACTTCTTCGATATGCTGATGAGGCTGGAATGGGTCAAGCGCGTCGCCGATTACGACGCCAATCTGATCGACCGCCTGACCGAGATGAAAGAGGAATATGAGGCTCAGCAGCTTCAGCTCGAAAACAATATGGCCGCTCTCGAGGAAACAGTCGAGATCACCGAGGGCAAAAAGGCCGAGCAGGAAAACCTCAAGGCTGAGGCCGACGACCGTCTCGAAGAGCTCAACAGGCTTTGCAGAGAGTCTGAGGGAGTTATCGAGCAGCTCGAAGGGCTTGTAGACGACTTCAACGACGACATCGAAACATATAAAAAGCAGCAGGACGAGATCGAGGAAGAGATTCAGGAGATAATCCGCGCGAAATCACGCGCTCAGTATATGGGCGACCTCCCCGAGGGGACCTTCCTTTGGCCTGCGCCCGGAAACCAGGTAATCTCCTCGCCTTATGGCAGGCGCGACGGCGAAAGCCACAAGGGAATTGATATCCGCGCGGGCAAGGGCGACGACATCACCGCGGCAAACTCCGGCATCGTTATCAAGGTCAACAACAGCTGCACCCACAACTACGGCAAGCACGGCTCCTGCGGCTGCGGCGGCGGATTCGGAAACTACTGCATAATCGACCACGGCGGCGGATATTCCACCCTCTACGGCCATGCGACCAAAATCACCGTCAAAGAGGGCGACCATGTCACCACCGGCGACGTTATCGGCTATGTCGGCTCGACGGGCTGGTCGACCGGCTATCACCTCCACTTTGAGATAAGAGTGAACGGCGAGCGCCTCAACCCCGAAAGCTTTGATCTTTTAAGATACTAAGGACATTTTAAATGAACCGTAAAATACCCCTGGGGCTGACTGTGGCCTTAATGGCTATCGCGGCCGCAATAACCTTTATCATCTCGACCAGCTACTCGATGAACATCTATAACAGCCTTGTCGCAGATGTTCAGCAGCGCGCCGAGATGTATCAGAAGCTGGAGCAGATCGACGCCTATGTCAGAACTTATTACGACGGCACTATCGACGAGGACAGGCTGATTGAAGCGCTCGCCAACGGCTATATCTCGATAATCGAGGACGCCGACGCCGAATATCTGACCGCTCAGCAATATGCCCTTTACCGCGAGCACCTCAGCGGCGTTCATCAGGGAATCGGGGTCTACACCGCCGAGGACGGCGGATATCCGACCGTCACCGAGGTTATCGCCAACAGCCCGGCGGCGACCGCCGGAATAACAGTCGGCGACAGCATAATCGAAATCAACGGCCAGAGCGCTTTAGACCTCGGATATTCAGCGGCAAACGACCTTCTGCGAAGCGTCGCGGGGACACAGCTTGAGCTGATACTGCGCTCAGGCGGAGTTGACAGAACCGCAGTCGTCACCACGATCCAGATGACTATCGGCACAGTCAGCACCTCTGTCTATAACGGCGTCGGCAGAATCAAGATAACCGAATTCAACGAAAAGACCTATCAGCAGTTTATGGCGGCCTATTCCTCTCTTCTCTCGCAGGACATCAGCGGGCTGATAATTGATCTTCGCAACAACAGCGGCCTGCTCTTTGACCCTGCCGTCAACATCTTGGGCGCGATGCTCCCGGTCGACACCACCGTTGCAATAAACATCGGCCGCGACGGCACCGAGAGCATATATGACACCGCCTCGGGGACGCGAGTACCGGAAATTCCGCTCTGCGTGTTAGCCAATTCGAGGACAAAAGGCCCCGCGGAGCTCTTTGCTGCGGTTCTTAAAGACAGCCTTTCAGCCCCGATAATCGGCGCGGCGACGGCGGGCGACGGCGATTTCTTCGAGTCCTACCCGCTTTATGACGGCACCGCGATCATTCTCCCGATCTCCACCCTTCGCTCGACGACTACCGAAATCGAAGGAGTCGGGCTGAAGCCTGACTATGAGGTCATAATCCCCTATGACGACACCGACGCTGACCTCGCGCTTCTCGACGAAACCACCGACCGCGCAATCAGAACCGCTATTGAGCTTATCACAAGCCAGATACCGAATGAATAACGAAAAATAAAATAAAACCGGAGCTCAGCACTCCGGTTTTTTGATTTTATCAGTTGTCTCCGGCGTCGACATTGTTGTCTCCGGAGTCTCCGGCGTCGCCGATCAGCGAGGCAAGATAGTCATCGAGATTGGGAACGTTCTCCCACTCGCCCATGTCCTCAGATTCCTCGCCGGTGTATTCATCGGTCTGAACGGGAGCCTCGGACGTTGTCGCCTTGGTGGTCGCCTCGGTCGTAGTCGCCTTAGTGGTCGTTTCCGCCTTAGTCGTAGTCGCGGCCTTGGTGGTCGCGGCGGTCGTTGTGCTATCGGCGGCGGTCGCCGCAGTTGTCGCCGAAGTCTCGGGGGCGGAGGTCTCTGAGGCGGTAGTCGTCTCGGAAGCGGTTGTCGCCGGTGAGGTTACTGTCGGCTCGCTCGCGGGCTCGGAAGAGGTCACGGCGGGCTCGCCGGTGTCGGCGGTTGCGACGGTCGGGAGCGCGGGGTCGGTCGGAGTTGATTCCGACGGATCGCCGGACGGCCCGCAGGCGGTCATTGCAAGCGCGGTAGTCAGCGCAAGCAGCGAAATCAAAAGCTTTTTCATAATTCGGTCCTTTCGCAATACAGTCACGCGCAATGCGACATTATTCTGCCGCAAAACGCAAAAAATACTCCGCCGGCCAAAAAGCCCGACGGAGTCAGTTGCAAAAATCAGCCGTTGAGCTTGCGTGCAAGCTGCGATTTCTTTCTGGCAGCGGTGTTCTTGTGAAGAATACCCTTGGCGCAGGCCTGATCAACCTTCTTGATAGCGGCTCTGACAGCGGCTTCCTTTTCGGAACCTTCCGCCGCGTCCGCCTTCTTGACAGCGGTCTTCAGAGAGCTCTTGATCATCTTGTTTCTGAGGGTTTTGGTCTCGATTACCTTTACTCTTTTCTTTGCAGACTTAATGTTTGCCATTAAGACACCTCCTTCGTCTAAGCGCCCCTTGCGGGGTATGAAATCCACTTATTTGGATAAGCTAATTGCATGACTGAGAGAAAATGCAACAAGGGTAATGACTCCTTACTTATTCAACAAGTATCAAGAAATAATATATCATCACTTTGCGAAAATTGCAAGCCCTTTTTCAAATTTTTCTCATAATAATTTGAAAATATTCTTTGAAAGGAGCGTTTTTTGATAATGTTGACGGGAAAAAGGACCGACCTCGCGCTCGAAAGCGCCAACTCGGTCGATTTAGGCGGCGAGCTGCCGGAGGGAATAAAGGTCTTTGAGAGAAAGACAGAGGGGTTTTTAATCACCGAGGTCGAGGTGATAACTCCCGAGGCGGCGGAGCGGATCGGGAAGCCGGTCGGCAGATATATCACCCTCGAGACAGGCTCGCGGCTTGATATGCGCCCCGAAAATTTCGAGAGCTGCGCGAAGGAGCTCGCCGCAGAGATCGCCTCGCTGGTCGGCAAGGGCGGCAGCGTGATGATCGCGGGGCTCGGCAACGAGGACATCACCCCCGACAGCCTCGGGCCGAGGGTCTGCTCGCACATCTTCGCGACGCGCCATATCCGCGAAAACGCGCCGGAGCTGATAACCGACGGCATCGGCGAGGTCAGTTCGGTCGCGCCCGGGGTCATGGGCCAAACGGGAATCGAGGCGGGAGAGCTGATCAAAGCGGTCTGCGGGACGGTCAGACCCTCAGCAGTGATCGCGGTAGACGCGCTCGCCTGCTCAGAGCTTGACCACCTCGGCAGGACTATTCAGCTCACCGACACCGGAATTTCGCCCGGAAGCGGGGTTCTTAACGCGCGGAAGGAGCTTTCGAGGGCGTCGCTCGGCGTTCCGTGCATCGCGATAGGGGTGCCGACGATCGCCGATCTCGGCCGGAGCGGCGGCGAGAACCTTATGGTCACGCCGCGGTCGATAGACAAACTGGTCGGCTGCTCGGCGCAGCTTATCGCAGGCGCGCTGAATCTCGCGCTCCACCCCGGGCTGAGCCTTGAAGAGATCGCGGGGCTGGTATCCTAGCGCATAAATTAAAAGTTTCGGTCAAGTTTTTTAAAGGATTGCAGATTCAGTGCGTTTATTTGATTTTGATACAGAGTTTGAAATCCCGTTCGCCGCTTTTCTGAACGATCAGAAAAGCGGTGGGAAAAGAATCGCTAAACAGGAGAGGAAAGCGACGCCAAATTGGGAGGGAGCGGGGCAGGCCGAACAATCTTTTTTCAAAATCCTATTGACAAATCGAGGAACAGACGCTACACTATATCTAAGACATCAGCAATTATTTTGACAGGAGGTAACAGAAATGATCTATGAAAAGGTAAAGAGAATTATCGCCGAACAGCTTGACGTCGACCCCGAGACAGTAAACTATGATTCAGTAGTTACTGACGACCTCGGAGCGGATTCCCTTGATGTCGTCGACCTGATAATGTCCTTTGAGGACGAATTCGGGGTTGAGATCCCCGATGAGGTGGTCGAAAACATTCGCACCGTTTCCGATATCGTCAAATATATCGAAGACAATCAGTAAACCGTCGGGCGCTCCGAAAGGGGCGTCCAAATTTTTGCCCAAAACGCTTGACAAAATTGCGACGCGGTAGTATAATGGTGCAAACCGTTGAAGCGGGAGTAAAGGCGATAGATCAAAGTGCGCGCACAGAGAGCCCGGGTGGCTGAGAGCCGGGCCGAGAGCTGATCGTCATAATGGGCCGCCGAGGGTGCAGTCAAAGGCTTTTGCCGAGTATTCTGCAACGTGTTGGCATACGTCAGTTGCCGGGGATATTTCAGTATCCCGCTGAGCGCGCCTTTTCGGCGAATCAAGGTGGTACCGCGGATAAGCAATTTGCTGTTCGTCCTTGGCAGTTTGGCTGCCTTGGGCGTTTTTTGTTGGAAGGAGATTTATATATGAAATTTTTGCCGGATATCGAAGAGGTCGGAAAAATCGCGGCGGAGGGTCGGTTTAAGGTTTGCCCGCTGAGCTGCGAGCTTCTGGCCGACAGCTTCACCCCGATTGAAGTCCTCAGAATACTCAAAACCCTCTCGGAGCACTGTTATCTTCTGGAGTCGATCGAGGGAAAGGAAAAGTGGGGAAGATATACATTCCTCGGCTTTGAGCCGAAAATGGAGATAACCTATTCAAAAGGCGTCCTTAGCGCGGGCGGCAGGAATATCACAACCGCCGACCCCGCAGAATATATAAGAGAAATCCTCGCGGATTACATAAGCCCGAAGATTCCGGGGCTGCCGCCCTTCACCGGCGGGCTTGTCGGCTATTTCGCTTACGACTACTTCGGCGACGTCGAGCCGGCCGCCCATGTCGACACACCCGACGCCGAGGATTTCCGCGACCTCGATCTGATGCTGTTTGACAAGGTTATCGCGTTCGACAACTTCCGCCAGAAGATAATACTGATTGCGAACATTCCGCTCGACGACCCCGAAAACGGCTACCTCGCCGCGGCTGAAGGGCTGACCGAGCTCGCCGAGCTTCTGTTTTCAAAGCGCGGAGAGATACCCGCGGAGCGCGGCGGAAAGCTTCTCGGCGAGGTCAGGCCGCTGTTTGAGCGCGAGGAATTCTGCTCGATGGTCGAGCGCGCAAAGGAGCATATCCGCGAGGGCGACATCTTTCAGATCGTGCTTTCAAACCGCCTAAGCGCGCCGTTTGACGGCAGTCTGCTCAACACATACAGAATTTTGAGAACGATCAACCCGTCGCCCTATATGTTCTATCTCTGCGGCACCGACGTCGAAGTCGCGGGGGCCTCGCCCGAAACGCTTGTCAAGCTTGAAAACGGCATTCTGCACACCTTCCCGCTCGCCGGTACCCGCCCGCGCGGAAAGACCGACGAAGAGGACCGCAGGCTGGAACAGGAGCTTTTATCCGACGAAAAAGAGCTCGCGGAGCACAATATGCTCGTTGACCTCGGGAGAAACGACCTCGGAAAGATAAGCCGGTTCGGGAGCGTCGAGGTCGAGAAATACCACTCGATCGAGCGGTATTCCCACGTTATGCACATCGGCTCGACTGTCAGGGGCGAGATCGACCCGAAATTCGACGCCCTCGACGCGGTCGGGGCTGTGCTTCCGGCGGGAACTCTCTCGGGTGCGCCGAAAATAAGAGCCTGCCAGCTTATCGGCGAGCTTGAAAAAAACAAGCGCGGGATTTATGGCGGCGCGATCGGATATATCGACTTTACCGGCAATCTCGACACCTGCATCGCGATCAGAATAGCATATAAAAAGAACGGGCGGGTGTTTGTGCGCTCCGGCGCAGGGATCGTCGCCGATTCGGTTCCGGAAAAGGAATTTGAGGAATGCCTTAACAAGGCCGCGGCGGTCCTAAGCGCACTAAGACAGGCGGAGGATATTGAGCTATGATTCTTCTGATTGACAATTACGACAGCTTTTCATATAACCTTTATCAGCTTATCGGCAGCATTTCGCCGGACATCAGAGTGATACGAAACGATGAGCTGAGCGTCAAAGAGATCGCGGAGCTTAAGCCTTCTCACATAATCCTCTCCCCCGGCCCCGGCCGCCCGGAAGACGCGGGAGTGACCGTTGAAGTCGCGAAGACGGTTTCAAATAGCGTCCCGACACTCGGGGTCTGCCTCGGACACCAGGCGATCTGCGCGGCCTACGGCGCGACTGTGACCTACGCCAAGCGGCTGATGCACGGCAAGCAGTCGGTGGTCAGGCTTTTCGACTCAAAGCTATTCGAGGGCTGCCCGACCGAGGCGCCTGTCGCGAGATATCACTCTCTTGCCGCCGACCCGAGCACTGTCCCTGACTGCCTGAAGGTGACCGCGCTGACCGAAGACGGCGAGATAATGGCGGTCGAGCACCGCGAATACCCGATCTATGGCGTTCAGTTCCACCCCGAGAGCATTATGACCCCCGACGGCAAAAAGATGCTCGAAAACTTCATTTTGAAAATTTAATTTAAATACAATATTTCAGGAGGAATTATCATGATAAAAGAAGCAATAGTTAAAATCGTTGACAAACAGGATCTCAGCTATGACGAAGCGTTCACCGTCATGAGCGAGATAATGAACGGCGAGACCACCCAGACCCAGAACGCCGCGTTTTTGGCCGCTCTTTCGACTAAGAGCACAAAATCCGAGACGATCGACGAGATCTCGGGCTGCGCGGCGGCGATGCGCTCGAAAGCGCTCGAAATCGACACCGACGGCCTCGATACTCTCGAAATAGTCGGCACCGGCGGCGACAACGCCGGGACCTTCAACATTTCAACCGCCTCGGCGATAATCGCGGCGGCTGCAGGAGCAAAGGTCACAAAGCACGGCAACCGCGCCGCGAGCTCAAACTGCGGCGCCGCAGACTGCCTTCAGGCCGCGGGGGTCAAGCTCGACCCGACCCCCGAGAGAAGCGCCGAAATTCTCAGAAAAATCGGCATCTGCTTCCTCTTTGCCCAGACCTATCACCCCTCGATGAAATATGTCGGCGGGATCAGGCGCGAGCTCGGAATCAGAACGGTGTTCAACATCTTAGGCCCGCTGACCAACCCCGCTCACCCGACCTATCAGCTTCTCGGAGTTTATGACGAATCGCTCTGCGAGCCGCTCGCAAAGGTTTTGATGAACCTCGGAATCAAGCGCGGAATGGTCGTCTTCGGCCAGGACAAGATGGACGAAATATCTCTCAGCGCGCCGACAACCGTCTGCGAATTCGCCAACGGAATGTATAAGACATATATCATTACTCCGGAGCAGTTCGGCTTTGAGCGCTGCAAAAAATCCGACCTCGCCGGAGGCACGCCCGACGAAAACGCCGCCGCTCTCAGAGAACTCCTCAACGGCAGGCTCAGCGGCCCGATTCGCGACGCCGTTCTTCTAAACTGCGGCGCTGCGCTCTATATCGCCGGGCTCACCGACTCGGTCGAATCGGGAATACTCCTCGCGAGAGACACCCTCGATTCCGGCAAGGCCGCCAAAAAGCTCGCCGAATTTGTCGAAGAGACCAACAAGTGATGGATATACTGAATATTCTCGCCGAAAGCGCGGCCCAAAGAACCGAACTCAGAAAGAAGATCGTCTCTTTGGCCGAGATCAGGGCTCAGGCGCTCAGCCTGCCGAAGCTCGGCTTCGGGTTTGAAAAAGCGCTCAAAAAGCCGGAGCTTTCCTTTATCTGCGAATGCAAAAAGGCCTCGCCCTCAAAGGGGCTGATCGCGCCGGACTTCGACTATCTTAAAATTGCGATTGAATATGAGACCGCGGGAGCGGACGCGATCTCGGTCCTGACCGAGCCGACAAAATTTCTCGGCAGAGACGAATATCTCGCCGAGATCGCCGAGGCGGTCGCGATCCCCTGCCTCAGAAAAGACTTCACCGTAGACGAATATATGATTTTCGAGGCGAGAGTTCTCGGGGCATCGGCGGTTTTGCTGATTTGTTCGATACTCGAAAAGCCGCAGCTCCGCGACTATATCGCGGTCTGCGACGGTTTGGGAATGTCAGCGCTGGTCGAGGCCCACAGCGAAGACGAAATTGCGCTTGCGCTCGACTGCGGCGCGAGGGTGATCGGGGTCAACAACAGAAATCTTCGCGACTTTTCGGTTGATTGCGAAAACAGCCGCAGGCTGCGAGGGCTTGTCCCCCGCGACAGAGTTTTTGTCTCGGAGAGCGGCGTCGGCAGCCGCGAGGACGTCAGAGCGCTGACCGAGATCGGCGCCGACGCGGTACTTGTCGGCGAGGCGCTGATGCGCGCGAAGGACAAAAGCGCGAAGCTTCGGGAGCTGAGAAATGACTAAAATCAAATTCTGCGGGTTAAGGTCGGTCAGCGACATCGAAGCGGTCAATCTTCTGCGGCCTGATTTTGCGGGCTTTGTTCTGGCGCCGAAGTTCTGGCGCTGCGTCAGCCGCGAGACCGCGAAAGAGATGAAAGCTGCGCTGAGCCCCGAAATCCCGGCGGTCGGGGTGTTTGTCGACAACGGCTTCGACGAGGTCGCGGGCTATTTGGAGGACGGCATTATCGACATCGCCCAGCTCCACGGCGCTGAGGACGAAAGCTTTATCAAAATGCTTCAAAGCTGCGGCTTTAAGGTCATCAAGGCGTTTAAAATCGGCTCGGAATCGGACGCCGAGCGTGCAAGGCTCTCCCCCGCCGACCTCATTTTACTCGATTCGGGAACCGGCACCGGAAAGCTGTTCGACTGGTCTCTGATCGAAAATTTCGGGCGGGATTTTATCCTTGCCGGAGGGCTGACCCCCGAGAACGCGGCAGACGCGGTCAGGCGCTGCCGGCCCTACTGCGTCGACGTCAGCTCGGGGATCGAGACCGACAGAAACAAGGACAAGGAAAAAATGCGGCGGTTTATCGAGGCCGTCCGCTCAGAAAATATTTAGGAGTGAAAACTATGTCAGAATCAAAGGGACGCTTCGGAATCCACGGCGGGCAGTATATCCCCGAAACGCTGATGAACGCCGTCATCGAGCTCGAGGCGGCATATAACAGATATAAGGACGACCCGGAGTTCAACCGCGAGCTGACCGCCCTTTTAAACGACTACGCGGGCAGACCCTCGCGGCTCTATTACGCCGAAAAGATGACCCGAGACCTCGGCGGCGCAAAAATTTATCTCAAGCGCGAGGATCTCAACCACACCGGTGCTCACAAGATCAACAACGTTCTCGGGCAGGCGCTTTTGGCGAAGAAGATGGGCAAGACCCGCCTTATCGCCGAGACCGGCGCGGGACAGCACGGCGTTGCGACAGCGACCGCCGCCGCGCTTATGGGAATGGAATGCGTCGTTTTCATGGGCGAGGAGGACACCAAGCGCCAGGCGCTTAACGTCTACCGAATGAGGCTTCTCGGCGCTGAGGTGGTTCCGGTCAAGACCGGTACCGCGACACTCAAGGACGCCGTCAGCGAGGCGATGCGCGAATGGACCCGCCGCGTCGCTGACACCCACTATTGCCTCGGCTCGGTGATGGGGCCTCACCCGTTCCCGACTATCGTCAGAGATTTTCAGGCGGTGATCTCGAAGGAGATCAAGGAGCAGCTCGCCGAAAAGGAGGGCAGGCTCCCCGACGCGGTGATTGCCTGTGTCGGCGGGGGCTCAAACGCGATCGGCAGCTTCTATAATTTCATCGGCGACGAGAGCGTCATAATATCTGAATT
>CANQJB010000038.1 GCA_947624155.1 uncultured Clostridia bacterium | reverse complement strand
CAAATTACTGAAAAATTTCTAAAAACCGTCTTTACATTTTGCGGTTTTTAGTGTATTATATCTATGTAGGAATTTTTCTTGAAAGGAAATGTGATATTATGGCGCCTGCTTATAAAAGAGTCCTTTTGAAGCTGAGCGGCGAATCTCTCGCAGGCTCAAAGGGAACAGGTCTTGATTTCGATGAAATCAGAAAAATCTGCGAAGGGATAAAAAAGGCTTATGACGCCGGTGTTGAGATCGGAATTGTCGTCGGCGGCGGCAACTTCTGGCGCGGCCGCTCCGGCGGAACTATGGACCGCACAAGAGCCGACCACATCGGAATGCTTGCCACCGCGATGAATGCCCTTGCCGTCGCAGACGTCCTCGAATCAATGGGCGTTGACGTCAGAGTTCAGACCTCGATATTTATGCAGCAGCTCGCCGAGCCCTATATCCGCGCGAGAGCTATCCGCCACCTCGAAAAGGGCAGGATCGTGATCTTCGGCTGCGGCACCGGCAGCCCGTTCTTCTCGACCGACACCGCCTCCAGCCTCAGAGCCGCCGAGATCGAGGCGAATGTAATGCTCAAGGCGACTATGGTCGACGGCGTATATGACAAGGACCCCCACAAATTCGACGACGCCGTCAAATATGACACCCTCAGCCTCAACGACGTTCTGACCCAGCACCTCGGCGTAATGGATTCCACCGCCGCAGCGATGTGCGCCGACAACTCGATACCGATAATCGTTTTCTCAATCGACGATCCCGACAACATCTGCCGCGCCTGCATGGGCGAGCCGGTCGGCACCCTTGTAAAATAATATTCTGTTAAAATTTACTTTTAATTCTGAAAGGAGCAATCAAGATGAAAGACGTACTCGATAACGCAAAGGAAAGAATGGAAAAGACCATGAAGGTTCTGGCCTCAGACTTCGCCGCAATCAGAGCGGGACGGGCCAACCCCGCCGTTCTCGACCGGATCACGGTCGACTATTACGGCACTCAGACACCCATTCAGCAGATGGCGGCCGTTTCGGTTGCCGACGCGAGAATTTTGGTAATTCAGCCCTGGGACAAATCCTCCCTCAAGGCGATTGAAAAGGCGATCCAGACCAGCGATCTCGGAATCAACCCCGCCAACGACGGCACCGTTATCCGCCTTGCCTTCCCTCAGCTTACCGAGGAGCGACGCAAGGAGCTCTCAAAGGACATCAAGAAGCTCGGCGAGGAATCTAAGGTCGCGATCAGAGCGATCCGCCGCGATTCAAACGAAAAGGTCAAGACAATGAAGAAAAACGGCGAACTGACCGAAGACGACGTAAAGCTCTTTGATAAAGACATTCAGAAGCTGACCGACAAATACATCGAGAACATCGACTCGGCCGTCGCAGTCAAGGAAAAAGAGATTATGACCGTATAATCCGGTTTTTAGCAGCATAGCTGAGCGAAGCAGCTTCACTTTTGTGGGGCTGCTTCGGCAGAATTTTTTAAAATACGGTGGTGAAAACAATGCTGAAAAAAGAAGCCGGCTCCGCCGAGCTGCCGCAGCATATCGCCTTTATAATGGACGGCAACGGCCGCTGGGCCAGAAAACGCGGCCTTCCGCGTACTGCCGGACACCGCGAGGGCGCGAGAACCCTTCGCAGAATAATCCGCGACCTCGATTCGATGGGGATAAAATTCGCGACCTTTTACGCCTTTTCAACCGAAAACTGGAAGCGCTCCGACGAGGAGGTTTCAACGCTGATGAGACTGTTTGAGGAAAACCTCGACGACCTCGTCAATTATGAGAACGAAAATATCAGGCTCCGGTTCATCGGCGGTCGAGAGCGCCTTTCCGATACACTCCGCAAAAAAATGCTTGATGCCGAGGAAAAGTCAAAAAGCCACACCGGCATGACCGTTATTCTCGCAATCAACTACGGCGGCAGAGACGACATCGTCCGCGCCGCGAAGCGCTCCGCCGAGCTTATTTCCGAAGGGAGCCTTCGTCCCGACGACCTGACCGAAGAGCGCTTTGAATCGTTTTTGCAGACCGACGGCGTTCCGCCGGTTGATCTGATGGTCAGAACAGGCGGGGAGATCAGAATATCAAACTTTCTGATCTGGCAGATCTCCTATGCCGAGCTCTATTTTACCGACACACTCTGGTGTGACTTTTCAAAGAAGGATCTCGAAGCTGCCGTGAATGAATTTATGAGCCGCAGCAGAAGATATGGTGACGCAAGATGAAGACAAGAATAATTTCCGGAGCGGTCGGAATCGCGCTTTTGGTGATCGTCGTTCTTTTATATCACACAGTCGTGTTCAATATTGCGCTCGGGCTTGTCGCCGCGCTTATGGTCTATGAGCTCTCGCGTGCCGAAAAGCTTGACAAGAACTATGCCTTTACAATTGCAGGCGCGCTCTATGCGTTTTTCTGCCCCTTTGCAGTTTTCTTTGAAAAATACTCCGAGCCGTTTTCAGCCGATTCCTCCGAGCGCTTTGCCGGCAGAGCCGCCGACCTCGCGGTTCTTATATTTCCGTATATTGCCGCCTCTTTTGCATATATTGTAATTGCAACCGCGATACTGCTTGTATTCCACAAAAATATCACCGCAGGCCCGTTCTATGTCTGCGCGGCATATAATCTGCTTATAACCGCCTGCATGACCTCGCTCGCGATTTTCGTCAAATACTTCGACGACCTCGCGATCAGTCAGATGATATTCGTCTTCATGGGTGCATGGGTCGCCGACAGCGGCGCCTATTTCGCGGGAACCTTTTTCGGCAAGCATAAGCTCTGCCCCGAGATCAGCCCGAAGAAGACCGTCGAAGGGCTTCTCGGCGGAATGGCCGCCAACGCGCTCGCCTTTTGGGGATACGCACTGTTCCTGAATTCCCGAATGGGGGAGGGCGACGAGAGAATTTCTCTGATCGGAATGGCGATTGCGGGTGTCATCTGCTGCCTCCTCGGGCTGATGGGCGATCTGACCGCTTCGTTAATTAAGCGCGAATGCGGCATCAAGGACTACGGAAACATAATGCCGGGCCACGGCGGAGCGCTCGACCGCTTTGACAGCCTGATCTACATCGCTCCGTTCTGGCTTCTGATAAGCGCACGGTGAGGGGTCTGATATGAGTTCAATTTCTATTCTCGGCTCGACCGGCGCGATCGGCGTTCAGGCTCTTGACGTCGCGAAAATGCATGGCCTTAAGGTCAGCGCCCTCGCCGCAAAATCAAACGTTAAAAAGCTCGCCGAGCAGATTCGCGAGTTTAAGCCGGAATATGCCTGCATCTACGACGAATCAAAGGCAGACGGGCTTTACAGCCTGACCAAAGACACCGGAGTTAAAATTCTGACAGGAATGGGCGGCTTATGTAAAGCCGCTTCGCTTGACAGCGTTGATCTTGTCCTCAACGGCGTTGTCGGCACGATCGGCCTTGAGCCGACTCTCGCCGCGATAAATTCCAAAAAGGATCTCGCCCTTGCGAACAAAGAGACGCTTGTCTCCGGCGGCGAGCTTGTTATGGACGCCGTCAAGCGCAACGGAATAAACCTCTATCCCGTCGACAGCGAGCACTCCGCGATCTTTCAGTGTCTTCAGGGCTCCCGCCGCAGCGATTTAAAGAAGATAATTCTGACTGCCTCGGGCGGGCCGTTCTTCGGCAAGAGCCGCGAGGATATGAAAAACGTGACGGTTGAGCAGGCTCTGGCACACCCGACCTGGAAGATGGGGCCGAAGATAACAGTCGACTCAGCGACGCTGATGAACAAGGGCCTTGAATTTATCGAAGCGATGAGGCTTTTCGGCGTCAGCGCCTCTGAGATCGAGATAGTAATTCACCGCGAGAGCGTCATTCACTCTGCGGTCGAGTTCAAAGACGGCGCTGTGATCGCTCAGCTCGGAGTTCCCGACATGAGAATACCGATCCAGTATGCGCTGACATATCCTGCCCGCCTCGAAAGCCCCTCGAAGAGCCTGTCTCTCTGGGACTACGGTAAGCTCACCTTCTACAAGCCCGATTTTGAGGCGTTTGACTGCATCAAAACTGCGCTTAGAGCCGCCGCGCTCGGCGGAACCGCTCCGGCGATAGTGAGCGGCGCCGACGAAGAAGCGGTCAATCTGTTCCTCGCCGGAAAAATCGGTTTTCTCGATATCGGAAAGCTGGTCAGCGGAGCTCTTGACAGCATATCTCCGGGGCCGATCAGCTCGGTCGAAAACGTTGTCGGGGCTGTTTCCGCCGCCCGCGAATATGTCAGGGACAGATATAAAAAAGGAATCTGATCCGAAAGAGAGGTTTATATGATTGTTGTATATATTTTGGTAGCCGCGCTGGTCTTCGGAATAATCATCATAATTCACGAAGCAGGGCATTTTGCCGCGGCAAAGGCCTGCGGAGTAAGGATAAACGAATTTTCAATCGGAATGGGTCCGAGGCTTTTTGGATGGGGAAAGGGCGAGACTAAGTATTCGCTCCGTCTTCTGCCGATCGGCGGCTATGTCTCAATGGAGGGCGAAGACCAAGAATCGAGCGACCCGCGCGCCTTCGGTCGAAAACCCGCATGGCAGCGCCTAATAATCGTCTGCGCAGGGGCCGCGATGAACCTTATTCTCGGCTTTGTAATCCTTTTGATCGTGACCTCACTCAGCGACGCCGTCACCTCGACCCGCGTCGCGGGGTTCTATTCTGACGACGCTCCCTCTCACCTCAGCGGGCTTGAAGCCGGCGACGAGATAATCAGGGTCAACGGTATGCGCGTCTTCTGCGACACCGACATCTCCTATCAGTTCCAGATGGACGAGGATCGCGTCTTTGAAATGACTGTAATAAGAGACGGCCAAAAGGTCACTCTGCCGAGCGTCAGGTTCGACTCGACAACCGACGAATCCGGCAGCACCGGAATTGTGATTGATTTCTATGTTGTGGGTGAAAAGGTCAATCCCTTGACAGTTATCAGCTATTCTTCGCGTAAGTTCGTCTCGGTCGGCAGAATGATTTGGCTGACATTGATTGATCTGTTGAGAGGCAGATTTTCGATCAACGACCTTTCCGGCCCTGTCGGAATTGTCGGCGCGATCGGCAGTGTTGTCGGCGAAACCTCTCAGGGTATCGCGGTCGGCGAAATGCTTCTCGACCTGATGTCGTTTGTCGTGTTTATCACTATAAACGTCGGAATCTTCAACCTTCTCCCGATCCCCGCGCTCGACGGCGCAAGGGCGCTCTTCCTTGTGATCGAGCTTATCCGCCGCAAGCCCGTAAAGCCCGAGGTCGAGGGAATGATCCACTTCGTCGGCCTGATGCTTCTCTTCGGGCTGATGATCGTCGTAACGGTATTTGACATAAAGAAACTTTTTTAGGAGCATAACTGATGCGCAAAGTAAAACCTGTAAATCTAAAAGACATTACACTTGGCAACGGAAAGATCTATGTCCAGTCGATGCTTAACGTGATTTCAACCGACATCGCCGGCAACGTTGCCCAGGCAAAGGCGCTCGAAAAGGCCGGCTGTGAGATAATCCGCGTGTCAATTCCCGACGCTGCCGCGCTCGATCTGATTCCCGCGATAAAATCCGAGGTATCGGCGCCGCTCGTAGCCGATATTCATTTTGACTACCGCCTCGCGCTCGGCGCTGCCGAGAGGGGAATCGACAAAATCAGGATCAACCCCGGCAATATCGGTTCCCGCGAGCGCGTCAAAGCCGTTGCGGACGAGTGCCGCAGGCGCGGAATACCAATCCGAATCGGCGTCAACTCCGGGTCTTTGGAAAAATCAATTCTTGAAAAATACGGCTCTCCGACCGCCGAAGCGCTCTGCGAAAGCGCAATGGCCGAAATCGCCGAGCTTGAGCGCTGCGACTTCGACGACATCGTAATTTCGCTGAAATCCTCCGACGTCAAGCGCACCGTCGACGCCTACCGCCTGATAAGTCAAAAGACAAGCTATCCTTTGCACCTCGGCGTGACCGAGGCGGGTACATATAAAATGGGTCTGATCAAATCCGCAATCGGTATCGGCTCGCTCCTCGCCGACGGAATCGGCGAAACGATCCGCGTTTCTTTGACCGATGACCCCGTCCGCGAGGTCGAGGCCGGGTTTGATATCCTCCGCGTGCTGGGTCTGACTGGCGGGGTAAAAATCGTCTCCTGCCCGACCTGCGGGCGCACCAAAATCGACCTGATCGGCCTTGCTCACAAAGTCGAGGAGGCGGTCAAGGGCATCGACAAAAACATCACCGTTGCGGTCATGGGCTGTGTTGTAAACGGCCCGGGTGAAGCTCGTGAGGCCGACATCGGCCTTGCCGGAGGCGACGGCTGCGCGGTAATTTTCAAAAAAGATCAGATAATCGGCAAGTTTTCTGAGGAGGACGCCCTGACCGCGCTTCTCAGCGAAATAGACAAGCTTTAGGGCAAAGGGGGAGTTTGACATGGACAAAACGGTCGGCGAATTTTTCGCGGCATATTCCGACTCTCTTCCCGAGCCGGTTCTCGGCGGTCAGATACGCCGAATGGCCTTTTCCCGCGACAACACCTCTCTCGCGGTTGAGGTTGATTTTTCGCGCCTTATTCCGTTTGACAGCATCAAGACCTTCGCCGAAGTTCTGAGGCAGAATCTCGGTCTGCGCGACGCCTATATCGTCCCGAAATACCCCTCTGAGCTGTTTTCGGCCGAAGCGCTTCCCGATTTGATTTTGGAGCTCAAGCGCCGCGTCCCGGTGAACGGCTTTCTCGACAACGCCGAATATACCGTCAGCGGCGACGAGCTGACGATCGACCTCAAAAACGGCGGGCAGTCGCTCCTTCGCTCTGCGGGAATGGAGGAGGCGCTTTCAAAGCTTATCCGCAGCCACTTTGCTCGGAATGTGAACATCACCCTTACCGGAAATCTGACCGTCGACAGCGACGAGCACTTAAAGCTGCACGACGAGCTGTTGGAGCATATCGCTCCGCCGCCACCGCCGCCACCGCCGCAGTCCTACGGCAAGTCATCCGGCCAATCCGAGACCTTGACGATGCTAAACTGCACCATCGACATTCCCGGAATCGAGCCCGATGCGACCGTCATAATGGGCCGCGAATACAGAGGCGCCGAGCCTATATCCGAGCTGTCAACGCTTAACGAAAACAGCGGAAAGGTGACAGTTCTCTGCGACGTCTTCGGAGTCGATTCAAAGACAACCCGCGACGAAAAGCGGAAGATCATAACCGTAATGGTCACCGACTACACAAGCTCGATAACCGTAAAAATAATCGAAATGGTTAAAAAGGCCGACGCCATTCTCGAAGCAATCAAGGTCGGCCAGACCCTTTTGATAAGCGGCGAAATTCAGTATGACAGCTTCGATGAAGAAAACAATCTCAGGCCGCGCGATATAAGCATTGTCAAACGTATCAAAAAGATAGACGACGCGCCGGTCAAGAGAGTTGAACTCCACTGCCATACCAATATGTCTACTATGGACGGCGTCACCCCCGTTGTCGACATCGTCAGGCGCGCCTATGACTGGGGAATGTCCGCGCTCGCGATAACCGACCACGGCGTTGTCCAGAGCTTTCCCGACGCGATGTATGAGGTCGACTCTATCCGCAAAAAGGGCGGAGAGTTTAAGATCATCTACGGCCTCGAAGCCTATCAGGTCAACGACGACGTAACCGTCACCGTCGGCTCTGACAGCCGCAATCTCGACGGCGAGTTTGTCGTTTTCGATCTCGAAACGACAGGACTTTCCGCCGTAACCGAAAAAATAATCGAGATCGGGGCCGTCAAGGTCAAGGACTTCACGGTGGTCGACCGAATGAACATATTCGTCGACCCCGAGCGCGCTATCCCTGCGAGGATAATCGAGCTGACCGGTATCCGCGACGACATGGTCGCCGGAGCGCCGAAGGAGCTCGAAGCACTTGAGCAGTTCATCTCCTTCTGCGGCGACAATCCGGTCTTAGTCGCCCACAACGCCTCTTTCGACACGTCGTTTATCAAAGCGGCGGCAGAAAGAAGCGGCAAGTCATTTGACTTTACATATATCGACACCGTTCCGTTCTCCCGCGCGATGCTCCCGGGGCAGTCAAAACACACTCTCGACGCCGTCGCAAAAGCTCTCGGCCTCGGGAATTTCAACCACCATCGCGCCTGCGACGATGCCGAGGTCAACGCCGAAATATTCATAGCTCTCTCCAAAAAACTCCTCGAGCGCGAGCCTGCGGCGAATGTCGGTTCTCTGAACGTCTATCTTGCGAACGGCGGCATAAATCATCTCCCGACATATCACCAGATCATTATCGCAAAGAACAAGGTCGGCCTTAAGAACCTCTATAAGCTCGTTTCCTATTCAAATCTCAACTACTACTATAAATACCCGCGCATTCCGAAATCCGAGCTGATAAAGCACCGCGAGGGCCTTATCGTCGGAAGCGCCTGCGAGGCGGGGGAGCTGTTCCGCGCCGTATTTCAGGGAATGCCCTGGGACGAGCTTCTTGAAATCGCGCGTTTTTATGATTATCTCGAAATTCAGCCGATCGGAAACAATATGTTTATGCTCCGCAACGGCAGCGTCAGTTCGATCGAGCAGCTACGCGACTTTAACCGCACTATCGTCAAACTCGGCGAAGAGCTCGGAATACCTGTCGTCGCGACCGGAGACGTCCATTTCCTCGACGAAAAGGACGGCATTTTCCGCAGTATCCTGACCTCGGTGATGTATACCGACTCCGACACTCAGGCCCCGCTTTATCTGAAAACTACCCAGGAAATGCTCGACGAGTTCAGCTATCTCGGCGAGGAAAAGGCCTATGAGGTCGTTGTAACCAACTCCAATCTGATTGCCGATATGACCGACCCAGAGCTCCGCGCCTTCCCGAAGGGAACCTTCACTCCTCATATCGACGGCGCCGACGAAGAGCTGACCGACATCTGCTGGAGCACCGCAAAGAAAATCTACGGCGACCCGCTGCCCGAGATCGTATATAACCGGCTCGAAAAGGAGCTCAATTCAATAATCGAGCACGGCTTCGCGGTCCTCTATGTCATCGCGAAGCGCCTTGTCGCCGATTCTGTCGCCCACGGCTATCAGGTCGGCTCGCGAGGCTCGGTCGGTTCGAGTTTTGTCGCCTCGATGTGCGGAATCTCCGAGGTCAACCCGCTCATTCCCCACTATGTCTGTCCCAACTGCCACGAAAGCGAGTTCTTCACCAAGGGCGAATACGGCTCCGGCTTCGACCTTCCGCCGAAAAAATGCCCCAAGTGCGGAACCGACATGAAGCGCGACGGCCACGATATACCGTTCGAGACCTTCCTCGGCTTCCACGGCGACAAGTCGCCCGATATCGACCTCAACTTCTCGGGCGATTATCAGTCCAGCGCGCATAAATTCACCGAAGTCCTATTCGGCGCAGAAAACGTCTTCAAGGCCGGAACCATCTCCGCAATTCAGGACAAAACCGCCTACGGCTATGTAATGAAATACCTCGAGGAGCACGGCAAGACCGCCAACAACGCCGAGATTTCCCGCCTGACGAAGGGCTGCACCGGAATAAAGCGCACCACCGGTCAGCACCCCGGTGGAATGGTCGTTATTCCCTCGGAATATGAGGTTTATGACTTCACCCCCGTTCAGCACCCCGCCGAAAAGGTCGATTCCGACGTAATCACCACTCACTTTGACTTCAACTCTCTCCACGACACGATTCTGAAGCTTGACGAGCTCGGCCACGATGTCCCGACAATATACAAATACCTTGAAGACCTGACCGGCCTCAAGATTACCGACACCCCGATGAGTGACGAAAAGGTCTATTCGCTCTTTACCTCTCCCGAGGCGCTCGGAGTTACCGAAGAAGAGCTCGGCTGGTCTAACGGAACTCTCGCTATCCCCGAAATGGGAACTCCGAACACCCGCGATATGCTCAGGGAGACAAAGCCGAAGACCTTCGCCGATCTTCTCCAGATTTCCGGTCTTTCACACGGAACCGGCGTTTGGCAGGGGAATGCCCGCGATTTGATAAACAACGGCACCTGCACCATCGACCAAGTTATCGGAACGCGCGACAGCATCATGACATATCTTATATACCACGGTATCGAGGAAAGCTTATCCTTCAAGATAATGGAGATAGTCAGAAAGGGCAACGCGCCCAAGCTCCTGACCGACGAGATGAAGCAGACAATGCGCGACCACGATGTCCCCGAGTGGTATATCGACAGCTGCATGAAAATCGAATATATGTTCCCGAAGGCTCACGCCGCCGCTTATGTCACCGCCGCGATCAGGCTCGCCTGGTTCAAGGTCTATTATCCCCTTGAATTTTACGCCGCGATCTTCACCGTCCGCGGCGAGGACTTCGACGCCGAGACCGCGATCAAGGGCAAGCTCGCGACAAAATACAAGATCGACGAGCTCCAGCAGATGGGCAAGGACCGCTCCGCAAAGGACACCGGCACAATGGAAACTCTTCTGATAATCAACGAAATGCTCTGCCGCGGCTATGAGTTCCTGCCGATCGACATCTATAAGTCCCACGCAACTATCTATAAGCTCGAAGACGGAAAGCTCAGGCTGCCGTTTATCTCGCTCTCGGGAGTCGGCGAAAAGGCCGCCCAGTCGCTCTATGAAGCCGCGCAAAGCGCCGACTTTATCTCAATCGAGGAATTTGCCCTCAAATCCGGAGTTTCAAAGACTGTAATCGAGCAGCTTTCCTCTCTGGGAGCTTTCGGAGATATGCCCGAAACCTCTCAGATAACGCTTTTCTGATAAAAGGAGTCTGTCACTAAATAAACGGCTTCTGAATAATATGTAGGGAAGTCTTAGAACTTTAATACTTATTCAGGAGGATTTATATGGCAGAATTTGCTAACAACCCCTACGGCTTTAAAGAAGCAGTCACCGTTCAGGCCGAGCGCGTTTTTGACAGCTGCTCCGACCGCGACTGCCTTGAAGACCTTGAGGTCGTGTTTCCGGATCTCGAGTCGAACCAGCTCGTAAACGAAGCCGCTTACGCAAAGGCGCGCTGCTGCGAAGTAACCAGCGCTTATTTCTCGATCGAGCCGATTCAGTTCAACAAGGGCTTCTATTCGGTGGATATTACTTACACCTTCAGCATCGAGGTAGAGCTGTCGGCGAGCGCTTCCCTCGCCGTTCCGACCAATGTCGTGACCGGTTCGGCGGCGTTCACCAAAAAGGTGATACTCTATGGCAGCGAGGGCGGCACAAAGCTCTTCAGCTCCGACGACAACGGCGCCGTTTCGCAGAACGGCTGCTGCTACAACAACCCGCCCCGCGCGACTGTCGCCGTTGCCGACCCGATCGTTTTAGGTCTGAGGCTTGTGACAATTCCCGCGTTCAGCGCCTGCACCGACGCGACCTGTGAAACTGCGGTAACCGTTCCTTCAAGAAAGATGATCTGCTGCACCCTCGGCCTTTTCTCAATCGTCTCGCTTCTCAGAAGCGTTCCGGTGATGCTTCCCGCGTTTGACTACGAGGTACCGACGAAGGAATGCACCTCGGCGACCGAGAGCCCCTGCGAGCTCTTTGACAAGATCTGCTTCCCGACAAGCGAGTTTTATCCCAAGAGCCTAGAGGAAGTCTGCGGAAACCGGGACGCCGGCCAGAACGGGTCGAATTGAGTCTGATTTCAAAAAAGGCTGATAATTCCGCGCACCCCGTCATATAATCTGACGGGGTGATCTTTTATGTTATGCACGCTTTCAGAACTCAGGCAGAAGGAGATAGTCGACACCAAGACCGGAACGATACTCGGCCGCGCCGACGATATTCAGTTTGACTCCGAAACCTCAAATGTCCTGTCAATGATAATATACGGCAGGCCGAAGCTCTTCGGCTTTTTGGGCCGCGACAGCGATCTTTCGGTCAGATTTGAGGACGTCAGCCTGATCGGCAAGGACGCAATACTCGTTACCGCAGCGGAATTTCTGCCCGGCGGCAGCGATAAAACCGAAAAAAGCGAGGAAAAACACAGATTTTGAGAAAAATTTTTTAAAAACCTCTTGAAATTTATTCCGCGCTGTGGTATAATTCTCCGGTAATTCGCACGTCTGTCCTTTTGCAGAGGTCGTCGGGTCACCGATGTGTATGCAAGTTAAGACAGGCGGAGGGTTAAATATAACAAAACCAAAACAGGAGGTTACTACAATGGCAGTAGTATCAATGAAGCAGCTTCTCGAAGCCGGCGTCCATTTCGGACACCCCACGAGAAGATGGAACCCGAAGATGGCACCTTACATCTTCACCGAAAGAAGCGGAATCTACATCATCGACCTTCAGAAGACCGTCCGCAAGCTTGAAGAGGCTTATATGTTTATCCGCGATCTTTCCGCGGAGGGCGGTGAGGTTCTCTTTGTCGGAACCAAGAAGCAGGCCGGCGATTCTGTCCGCGAGGAAGCTCTCAGAGCTAACGCACACTATGTCAACGCTCGCTGGCTGGGCGGAATGATGACCAACTTCAAGACCATTCAGACCAGAATCCGCAGACTCGAGCAGCTCCACAAGATGGAGACCGACGGCACCTTTGACCTTCTCCCGAAGAAAGAAGTCGTCAAGCTCCAGCTCGAAATCGAAAAGCTCGAAAAATATCTCGGCGGCATCAAGAATATGCACAAGCTTCCCGCTGCGCTGTTCATCATCGACCCCAAGAGAGAGAAGATTGCCGTCTCCGAAGCGAGAAAGCTCGGAATCCCCGTCGTCGCGATCGTCGATACCAACTGCGACCCCGACGAGGTCGACTATGTCATTCCCGGCAACGACGACGCTATCAGAGCCGTAAAGCTGATCTCCGGCGCTATTGCCGACGCTATCATCGAGGGCAGACAGGGCGAGACCGCCGCTGAAGGCGAGGCCGCTCCCACTCCCGAGGAAGAAGCCGAATAACCCGCTCTTCGCTCATTTAATTTTAAATTACAGGAAGGAAGTAAATATATGGCTAATATCACCGCTAAGGACGTTTCCGCTCTCCGTGAGAGAACAGGCGTCGGCATGATGGACTGCAAAAAGGCTCTTGTCGAGGCTGAGGGCGATTTCGAGAAGGCAATTGTCATTCTCCGCGAAAAGGGACTCGCCACTCAGGCAAAGAAGGCCGGCAGAATCGCCGCCGAGGGTCTTGTAATCGCCGCCGTCGAAGGAAATGTCGGCGCGATCGTCGAGGTAAACTCCGAGACCGACTTTGTCGCCAACACCGACGACTTCAAGAACTTTGTAAACACCGTCGTAAAGACCGTTATCGAGGCTAACCCCGCCGATGTCGACGCTCTCAAGGCCGCTAAGGCCGCCGGTTCCGAGAGAACCGTTGAAGAAGAGCTCCAGGAGCTGTTCCTCAAGATCAGAGAAAACATTCAGATCCGCAGATTTGCCCGCCTTGAGGGAACTCTCGTTTCTTATGTTCACGGCGGCGGCAGAATCGGCGTTATCGTCAAGCTCGACACCGATCTCGGCGAAAAGGCCCTTGTCTGCGGCAAGGACGTCGCTCTCCAGGTCGCTTCGATGAACGCCCCTTATCTCGACAGAGATCATGTCCCGGCTGACGTTCTCGACGGCGAGAAAAAGATCATTCTCGCTCAGATGACCGAGGATCCCAAGATGAAGAACAAGCCCGAACAGGTTCTTGCGAAGATCGTCGACGGCAAGATCGGCAAGTATTACACCGAGAACTGCCTCGTCGATCAGGAATTCATCAAGGACGGCGAGCTCACCGTCGGCAAGTATGTCGACAAGTGCGCTAAAGAGCTTGGCGGCTCGATTAAGATCGCCGAGTATGTCCGCTATGAGCGCGGCGAGGGAATCGCGAAGCGCGAGGACAACTTCGCCGACGAAGTCGCTTCGATGATCAAGTAATATCGAAACAAACGGGGAGCCCGAGCGGGTTCCCCGTTAAATTTGAATACATTTAGCGGCGGCTCTAGATAACCGCCGTTTTCAGTTCAGCTCCCGTTCCTGCCTGTGCGGCTTTCTGCCGATAGGGTGCCTTTTTTCGAGATAATCCCGAAGCTGTATCGGGCTTAGAAGCGCAGCAGCGTCCGCCGCTGCCATATACTCATACCACACTCTCTTGTCCATTAAAACACCGCCCTTCGGAGCTATTATCTGCACCGTCGGGCGGTTTATTCACTGTTTAGGGCTTTATTGCTCTCGTTGCATAAAAGCACGGAATGTTGTGCTCGTGCAAGAACCCGCTTCCGTTTGTGTCCTCATAAATGTCCGTTAGAATAAATCCCGCCTCTAGCTGGCCGCCAATCTGTTCCTCTGCGGTGTGAGAAAACTGCACGCCGCTGTCGCTGTCGGCAAGAGCCTTCATCTGCTTGGGATTTTTCAGGGGGTTGAAGGGGAGTGTGTTCACGATTTTCGTTTCGTCCTCATTCACAAGATAGTTAATGCCGTTGTCAAGCCCCGAAAGAAGAACCCCGCCGCTTTTCAGCACCCGAAAACACTCTCTGAAAAGCGGCTTTACCTCCTCGACATAGCAGTTTGAGACCGGGTGAAATATCAAATCAAATTCACCGTCCGAAAACGGGAGCGGCTTTGTCATATCCGCGCGGACTGTTTTAACGTCGTAGCCCTCCCGTTCGGCGACAAGCCTTTCTGATTCGAGCTGTTTTTGTGAGTAGTCGAGCACAGTGCATTCCGCGCCGAGAAGAGATAAAATCGGAATCTGCTGCCCTCCGCCTGATGCAAGGCCGAGCACCTTTTTTCCGCGAAGCTCGCCGAACCAGTTGTGAGGCACAGGCTTTGTCGGCGTAAGCAAAACGATCCAATTCCCACGCCGCGCTTTTTCGCAGACCTCATGATTGACCGGCACGCCCCATTCCCAGCCTTCGGCGATCCAGCGGTCGATAGTTTCCGCGTTGATATCCTGATAATTCACTGCTTTCCCTCCTTTTTCGCCATTGTAGCACAAAGACCCGGCTAAGTCAACTTGACTCGCAAAAAGCAGTATGCTATAATATTCCAAACCAAAAAAGGAGCCCGATATGGATAATCTTTACGACCCTGCGGTTATAAAATCACTTCTGAACCGCCACGGCTTTACTTTTTCAAAGCGTCTCGGCCAGAATTTTCTTATCAACCCTTCAGTCTGCCCGAAAATCGCCGAGCTCGGCAACGCCCGCGCCGGCTTCGGAATAATTGAGATCGGACCGGGGATAGGCGTTTTGACAAACGAGCTCTGCAAGCGCGCCGAAAAGGTCATAGCGATCGAACTCGACCAAAGGCTGCTGCCGATCCTCTCGGAAACGCTGTCGGAATACCATAACCTTAAAATCATCAACGCCGATATACTCGACGTCGATCTCAAAGAGCTGATCGCTGAGGAATTTTCGGGCCTCAGCGTCGCGATCTGCGCAAATCTCCCTTATTACATCACCTCGCCGGTTATAATGAAGCTTCTCGAAAGCCGCCTGCCGGTCGTTTCAATAACGACTATGGTCCAGCGAGAGGCCGCGGACAGGCTCTGCGCGCCTCTCGGGAGCCGAGAGTCAGGCGCTGTCACCGTCGCGGTAGATTTTTACAGCGAGGCGGAGCGGCTTTTTAATGTCGGCAGAGGCAGCTTTATGCCGCCGCCGAATGTCGACAGCTCGGTAATTCGGCTCATGATCCGAGAAAAAACGCCGAATGTTCCGAACGAAGAGCTGTTTTTCAGGCTCGTCCGCGGAATCTTTACTCAGAGGAGAAAAACGGTTGTCAACGGGCTTTCAGGCTCAATGGGCGTCGAAAAGCAGCTCGCTTCCGAGATAATTTCCGCTTCCGGAATTTCGTTGACCGCCCGCCCCGAGGAGCTTAAAATGCCGGAGCTAATCAGGCTCTGCGAGGAATATTGCAGGAGGTGTGTAAAATGACTCAGCGCGAATTTATCGACTTTCTCGGCCTTGTCAGCACTATGAAGACCAATCTTCGCCACAACTGGACAGACGGCGAGAGGCGTGAAAGCGTCGCCGACCACAGTTGGCGCCTTGCTCTGATGCCGCTGCTTCTGGAAAGCGATTTCCCCGATACAGACATCAACCGTGTGATAAGAATGTGCCTTATTCACGATCTCGGCGAGGCGGTGACGGGGGACATACCCTGCTTTAAAAAGACCGACAGCGACGAAGACAACGAAAAAGCCGCGCTCGGCTCGCTTTTAAAGAATCTTCCCGACGATATCCGCCGCAGCTTTGAAGAACTTTACGCTGAAATGTATGAGATGAAGACAAAGGAAGCCAAGCTTTATAAGGCGCTCGACAATTTAGAGGCAGTCATCTCTCACAACGAGGCAGATATTTCGAGCTGGGAGGAGCATGAATACAGCTTGCAGCTCAATTACGGCGCGGATAAAGTCGGCTGGAACGGCTGGCTCAAAGAGCTAAAGGCCGAGATCGACCGCGACACGCTCAAAAAAATCTCCGCCGCGCGCGGCTGACTATTGACAATTTCAGTTTAAGGTACTATAATAATTTTCATATTTTTGAAAGGAGCGTCACAAATGAAATATTTGATAGACGAAATTTATAAGAGCGTCCGCGGGCTCGAGCCGAAAGCCGAGCTTGTCCCCGGCGCCGAAATAACTCTCGAAGGCTGGATCAGAACAAACCGTTCCTCAAACAAGGTCGGTTTTATCTCCTTGAACGACGGCTCCTGCTTCAGTTGCTGCCAGATCGTTTATGAAGAGGACAAAATCGGCAACTTTTCCGATATTTCAAAGCTTCTGACCGGCTGCTCGGTAAAAGTCAGCGGAAAGCTCGTCATCACCGAAGGAGCAAAGCAGCCGTTTGAGCTCAACGCCGACGAAATAGTTCTCCTAGGCGACAGTGATTCGAGCTATCCTCTCCAGAAAAAGCGCCACAGTCTTGAATTTCTCCGCGAGATCCCGCATCTAAGACCCCGCACCAACACCTTTATGGCGGTATTCAAGGTTCGCTCGGTAATTTCCCAGTCGCTCCACGAATTTTTCCGCAAAAACGGCTTCACCTATATCCACACCCCGATAATCACCGGCAACGACGCCGAGGGAGCGGGCGAGTGCTTCACCGTCACCACCCGCGAGGACGCCGACTATCAGGAAGACTTCTTCGGCAAGCATGCCTGCCTGACCGTTTCTGGACAGCTCCATGTCGAGCCGTTCGCCCTTTCGTTCGGAAAGGTATATACCTTCGGTCCGACCTTCCGCGCCGAAAATTCCAACACCCCCTATCACGCCTCCGAGTTCTGGATGATCGAGCCCGAAATGGCCTTCTGCGACCTGAAGGGCGACATGGCCGTGATGGAAGCTATGCTCAAATACGTCATCGGCGATGTTCTTGTGAGCTGCCGCGAGGAGCTCGAATTTCTCAACAACTTCGTCGCCGAAAAGCACGACCTGATTACAAAGCTCGAGAGCGTTGTCAGCTCCGACTTCAAGGTGATAACCTATACCGAAGCGGTCGACGCGCTTTTGGCGAGCGGCGTTAAGTTCGAGAACCCCGTCTCCTGGGGAATGGATTTCAACAAGGAGCACGAGGTCTATATCTGCGAGCAGATTGCTAAAGGGCCGGTATTTTTGATCGACTTCCCGAAGGATATCAAGGCGTTCTATATGAAGCTCAACCCCGACGGAAAGACCGTCGCCGCCTGCGACCTTCTGGTCCCGGGAGTAGGCGAGCTGATCGGCGGCTCGCAGCGCGAGGAAAGCTATGAAAAGCTGTCCGCGAGAATGGACGAGCTGAAAATGGAGCGCGAGACCTTAGAGTGGTACCTCGATCTTCGGCGCTACGGCGGAGTTGTTCACTCCGGCTTCGGTCTCGGGCTTGAAAGGCTTCTGATGTATGTCACCGGCGTCGCTAATATCCGCGACGTTCAGCCCTATTCGAGAACTCCGAAGAATCTTAAATTCTGAGAAGAAGCAGCATGAAAAATTACCGCATCTTGTCAATAATGATATTTCTGTCCGCGCTAATACAGCTTGCGTTCGGAATATTTATCAAGCTGACCGAAATGATAGGCGAGCCCGAGTCGACATGGGTATTTATTGCCCTCGTCATAAGCACTTTTATAAGCGCCGCAATCGCCGTGCTTTTCCTGATAAGATCGAACAGATAAGGAGACAGTATGGAAAAGACACTTTCGGAGCTGCTTAATGATCTTCCGAGGGACGCGTGGCGCTCCGAGACCGTCAGCATCAGAAAAATTGAAAACGACGACGACCTTTGGTACGCCGTCGCGGAGTGCAGTATCACCCCGGAGCAGGAGGATTATGTCAATCCTGCAGGCTTTTCGATCGGCAGAGCTTATCTTGCCCCAGGCGACAATGTCCCCTGCGTGATCTGCAAAGCCGACGGCGAGCGTATCGGGTTTATCGTTTTCAGAAAATGGAGCGGCGCCGCCCCGGGGTTTAATTGGAGCTATTTTATTGACCGAAATTTTCAGGGAATGGGTTACGGAAAAGCCGCCGCGAAGCTCGCGATAAAAATATTGAGAGCCGCCGACCCTAAAATGCCGATCAAGCTTTCTGCGGAAGCTCTCAATATCAAAGCTCAAAAGCTGTATCAAACAGTCGGATTTATAAAAACAGATGAGCTTGACGGCGATGACTTGGTTTTTGTGCTTCAGTAAAAACGCTGTCAAGAATCCACAAATAAAAATGACCGCCCGTACACCGGCTTCTCCGGCAAAAAGGCGGTCTTTTTACCGAACTGTGTCCGCTCTGCGGCGACTATACTTGTGAATATTCAATCAGGAGCTCCGAAAAATGACAAAAGAAGAACTGCTGCGCCACTATGGCTACCTAAACCGCCTTGCAGGCTCAAAGCTCAGCTCGCAGAACGACGCCGACGACCTCGTCGCCGACACCTATCTCGCCGCCTTCGCATATCTCAAACGCGGAGGGAAAATCGAATACCCGAAGACATGGCTTGCAAACACCCTTATATACAAGCTCAACAGCCGCCTTCGCACAAAATATCGGCATCCATACGTCTCGATATACGTTTTCGGCGACTCCCTTCGCTCCGAAGACGACTTTGAAAACGAGCTTGTCCAAAGCGAGGAGGCGAAAGAGCTCCGCCGCGAGCTGCTTATGCTCTCACGACTCCACCGTGAGGTGCTTATCAGGTATTACTTCAACGGCGAGGATGTAGCTTCGATAGCCGAAGCCCTCGGAGTGCCGGAGGGGACCGTTAAAAGGCGGCTTTTTGACGGCAGACAGACCTTAAAGAAAGGACTTGAACAGATGAATACACAGGAGAACAAGATACCCCGCAGGCTTAATGTATGGAGCACCGGTGATTTTCCGACCTATCTTAACGGCAACGATCTTACCGTTCATATAGTAACTAACTTTTTGGAGCAGAACATTTTATACGAGGCTTATGAAAAGCCGCTGAAGCCCTCCGAAATCGCCCGCGCTCTCGGCGTTCCCTCGCCATATATTGAGGACGAGCTCGATTTTCTGACAAATAGTGAGGTCATGGCAAAAACCTCCGACGGAAAATACTACACCGATTTCATCATCAAAAAAGGAGATTACGGCTATAACTCCGCCCTTTGGCAGAACGAATTTGCAAAGCGCAATTTCGACATCTTTTGGGAGGCGATGAGCGGGCTTATAAGCGACGTCGAAAAGACGGATATCGCGAAAAAGCTGAATCCGCGTCAGCTCAAAAAGCTTCAGCGTTGGGCGGTCATGCGGCTTTTGCAGAAATTCCGCCAAGACCTTGTTGACCCCGGGGACGGCTTTGAATGTCCGCTTAGAAGGGACGGCGGGCGCTGGCTCTTAGGCGGCAATGTCATCGAACTCTTTAACGACCAAAGACCGAAAATCGGAAAATATCATATAGGCTCATACAGCTTTTCCGGGCTCAGAAACGCCTGCTTCCTTTCATTATGGTGACGATTTTTTAATCTCAATCGATTTTTCCTATAAACCTGTAATAGATGTCTACTTTTTGGCGTTTTTCGCCGTTTTC
>CANQJB010000037.1 GCA_947624155.1 uncultured Clostridia bacterium | reverse complement strand
TATCTCTCTCAAATTAAAAACAGGACGGAAGTATTAAAGTGCCTGACAGAAGAACTGTTCCGATACAGTGTAGTTTCATCTTCACAAGATTTGAACCCGGAGCATATAGATATTGTCCGGGCGTTGGAGGAAAACCTGCTGTCTTTCTATGCGGTTATGCAGGAAAAGGGCATACAGCCGGAAATTGACTTGCCGGAGGAACCTATTTACCGTGACCTGGATGTGGGCGCAGTCAATCGTATCTTTTCCAATATCATCAGCAACGCACTAAAATACTCAGATGGTGATTTATCTATAAAGATGGATAAGAACGGATGTGTTACATTCAGCAATACGGCACACAATCTGACCGCAGTGACGGTTGGTAGATTGTTTGACCGTTTCTACACGGTAGAAGCGAATCGAAATTCAACCGGATTAGGACTGTCTATCGCTAAGTTACTTATAGAACGCATGGGTGGATGTATTGAGGCAATCTATAATAATGGGAAACTGGAAATAAAGATAAAATTTGCAGAATAGAAAATCCCGTCTGATTTACAACATGAAATCAGACGGGATTTCTTCGTATGCACTCCCGAAACCGTCAGCCGACAGTTGATAAGTTCAATTAGTTCCTTATCACTATCAAGCCAACTCTCCGCTGAATTTGAATATCATCCGCAAGCAGGCCCTTTCCATGCTCAATCAGGCAGATTTTGGCAAGCGCGTCAGCATTCGCCGCAAAATGTCCCGTGCTGCTATGGATAATGCTTCCCTCGATTTAATCCTTAAAAAGTAAATGCTGTTGCCGTGTCAAAAGTTAGAGGTCAGAAGACAGATTTTCGGAGCGGTCAGAAATATCGCGTCCATGACCCAAAGTGCTCATACTTTCGCTCTCTAAAAACCAAAGCGTCCGTAGCGCCTTTGCTGCTTCTATCGCCATTTTTGCACTTTGACGTGATTTCTTGCCCGCCACACTGTATCAAAATAAAAGGTGTACCCACAAGGTACACCTTTTATTTGGTCGAGGTGACGGGATTCGAACCCACGGCCTCCACGTCCCGAACGTGGCGCTCTACCAAGCTGAGCCACACCTCGCTATTCAAGCGGAATCAAGCCGCTTGAATATAATATCACATTCTCGCAAAAATGTCAACGCTTTCACAAAAGTTTTTCTCGCGTTTTTAACCGGTCCGAAAACCATATTTATTTAAGTTTAACGGTTACATCCCTCATATTCTCGGGAAGGTCCTTCTCTTCGGTAAGGTCGAGAACCGGCTCGCCGTCGAAGCCGAAATGAACGCGCCTGATACCCGAAGAGCGAGGCCCGCGGATACCGGGGCGGGCGTGGTAGGTGTTCCAGACATCGCCGTATTCGTCGGTGACGTAGGCGTTGTGGCCGGGGCCGTATTCACCGGGGGCGACGAGCGAGTGCATCAGCGGGTAGTTGCCCTTTGTCCAGACATTCGGGTCAAGAAGATCGTCGCCCTGCTTTGCGGTCAGCATTCCGACGCAGTAGGTAGTATCGACAAGCGCCGAGCTGAATGTCAGATAGATCATTCCGTCGCGGTAGAGGGCAAACGGCCCCTCGTCGACAAGAGTGTGGTTGTTCTGCCAGCCGTATTCCGGCATGGTCAGGAGAACCGGATCGCTTATCAGCTTCCAGGGCTCGGCGGGGTTGATCTCGGCGATATATACCCACGCGCCGAGGTCGATCGGGTTGAACTGGCGCTGACTCCAGGCGACATAAACCCTTCCGCCGCTCTCTATCGTCGTCATATCGAGGGTGATGCCCTTGTCATAGAGCGGGCTGCCGTCCTTTTTGAGAACTCTGCGCGGCGCCTCCCAACTGTCGCGGTCGTCGAGCTCGCCGCCGTCCTTTAATACCATGACGTGCGACTGCTCGTCGCCGAACTCCTTGGGGGTGCAGGCGTGGAAGATATATTCCTTTCCGGCGACATTGTGGAACTCCGGCGCCCAGAGAAGCCCGCCGACATGGGGATATGTCTTGGAGTCGAGAATCAGCTTCTCGGGGGCGTCGACCAGCCCTGGAATCGTCTTTGCGCGGCGGACATAGATCGTGTGGTTGCCATCGGCGTCGTTGGTCGCGATAAAGTAGTAATCGCCCTTATAGAAGTAGACGCAGGGGTCGGCGCGGTTCTCGGCGATCGGGAAGGAGTAGTGGTCGAGGTGTATCCTGCCCTTTGCCTCGCCGTTTTCTTGAGAACTCCAGTCGACGCGCTTTTTGTGGGTCGAGCCGTCGGAATAGTGAACGGTGACTCTGAAATCTTTGAGCTTTTCGGCCTCGGTCTCTTTGTCATATTCAAGCGAGACAGCGACGGGCGTCAGCAGCTTTTTGAGGGCATAATCCGCCTTTTCGGCGCTGACCTCAAACTCCCTCGCGTCATAAGCCCCCTCGATTCCGGTCTCAACGCTTCTCGCGCCGAGGTCTCCGCACTCCTTGACGTCGTCGGTCGGGCGGCAGTTTTCGTCGAGCTTGCGGCGGAAAAGCTTCCCGCCGGCATAGTATTTGACGACTAAAGACCCGCAGTTAGGGCAGGTTTTGAGTGAAACGTCCTCGATATAGTCGTCGCAGAGCTTTATCGGCCCTAGCTCGGTATAGTGGACAAGGTCAGCGGTCTTAAAGAGGACCGCGCAGCCCTTCGATTCGGGGTCGGGGTCGCCGTTCGGCTCGGTGCGCAGGGCGGCGATCATAAATCCTCCCCCGACAGGCAGCACAAACGGCTTTCTGAGGCTCTTCGGCCTGAGAGCGTGGCTCACGGGGTCCTGTGTCGCCTTGACAAAGAGGACGCCGTAGTTGTGGTTGAGCGGCTTGAAGCCGTCGGGGGTCTCATAGCCGAGGTGCATACTCAGCCCGAGACGTGGCGCATATTCAGCTTCGCTGACCGCGCGGCGGGTATAACAGACAAAACGCATTTTATTCTCCTTTGCTTTCGGTGTTTTCTTCGGCCTTTGCAATTTTCTTGGTGTGCTTCGAGGTGATCGCGAATGTCGTAATTATCGCGGCAACGATGACCGCTCCGGCGCAGACAAGCGCGATAATAACCGGCGTTGAAAGCCCGCCGCTCTTTGACGGGTCTTTAACGAACGGGTTGATCCTCTCCTCAACGACCGGCTCAACATAGTTCGGGTCGGGTTCGAGGTCTAAAACAAGGGTCATCAGGCTGCGCGGCGGAAGCCACATATCCTCCTCGTATTCGCCGTTGTCGACAAGATATTTGTTTGAGAACCGGTTCTCGCCCTCGGTCGAGAGGACGCTCGACGAACCTAAGATCTTCTTTCCGCCGAGGTCGAGTGTCATATAGTCGTGCTCCTCGGTCGGGTTCATCGCGATTATGACCAGCTTCGAGCTGTCAGGCGACTTAAACGCCGCGATCTTCGAGCCGAGGTCTTCGGCAACGTCGACGCGCTGATAGCCGCGCTTGATGTATTTCGCGAAGTGGGTCATAATGTAGTGGTTGCCGATCCTTTGGATATCCGAGCTTTCGTCAGCGCCGCCGATCTCGATCAGGCAGTTGCCGAGGTCGGCGATCCAGACGCCGTTCCAATAGAGATAGGCGCTGATATTTTCGTTTATCAGCTCGTCGGTGACTACCTCGGCGTGGCCGAAGAAGTCGTTGTTATACCACTCGGTCTCCCAGAGGCGGTATTCGGGAGTAAATTCGTCGGCAATCTTCTTGAAGTTTGCGGGCGAGAGGTCGGTGCCGTAAAGGTGGTGGCCGATGACTTCTAAGCTCTCGGGGCATTTTTCGATTACGTCGTCGAGGTAGCCGTGCAGAAGATCCTGATATCCCGCCATCGTTTCGGCGCCGAGCAGCTTCGGGGCATATTCTCCGAAAGCCTCTTTGAACGCCTCATAGACCGCGATGTGCGCCTTCCAGTAGCAGCAGTGGTAGTCGTCCTCCTGCTGGCCGAGGAAGAAGCCTGCCTCCTCGCGGGCGTTGCCGTTTTCATCGGTGTGGCGCTCCTGAAGCTCGATTTCGTTTGAGATTGAGAAGTAATCTACCGGTATTCCGGCGTCGAAGAAGAGCTTAACCGACTCGACGCAGAACTGCGCGAGCTCGTCATACATATACTCGCCGTTTTCGTCCTTTGCGAGAGTGTAGTAGCTGTATCCCTTGTCTGATTTTTCGGTGAAGGCGACCCACGGCAGGTCGCGGTCATACTGGCCCCACGAGGTCACCAGCACCAGCGGATCGACTCCGCGGTCGACGGCGGCCTTGTAGTAGGAATAATAGGCCGGATATCCGTTCAGCGCGTTCTGATATTCGTCGCCGACATGGTTCAGGTCGCGGAAGCGGAGAATGTTGAATCCGCAGTCGTTGAAGATCCAGTCATATCCCTCTTCGGCGTGCATATTTGTCGCGAGCCAGTCGCCGTACCAGGTATATGACGCGCCGAAGCCGTCGATCGTCTGATAAGTCTTGTCGAGGTCGACAGTGACAATTCCGTCGACCGCAAAGGCGGGAACGGCAAGCGCAAGAGCGAACGCCAGCGCCGTCGCCGCCGCGATTATTCTTTTCATAGACACCTCCGTTTAAAAGCCTCTGTACGTTAAAATGCGGGCGGCGCTCCCGAGGCAAATTAAGGAGCGCCGGCCTGAGCGCAAAGCTCCGCCCGCCGGTTAAGCGGACGGAGCTCGGGTTTTATCAGGATTGATTTTCTTCGATCAGCGCGTTCAGCTCTTCGACATAATAGTCGAGCTGGTCGCGGTACTGGTCCTTCATCTGGCCCCAAGAGGTCGGATTCGCCGAGCGGGCGATTCCCCAGTCGAGGCTGTTGAGAACGTTCTGAAGGTTATCCGGAAGATTTCCGCCGAGGCTGAAAACGCGGTTGGTGTCGCAAAGCTCCTTGCAGACCTCGGACATATCGAGCATCTCGTCGGACCACTTGTAGACTTCCTTGAGCTGGCGCTTGTCGATCTGAATAACGACGGGGTCGATGATCTTGAATCTCATGCAGGTTGCGAGAAGAGCCGCGCCGTCGGGGTTCTTCGCGTTGTTGACGATGCAGAGCGAGCCCTTGATGTCGTCAAAGCTGGTTTCGAGGTAATAGACGCCGTCGCCCTGGGGGTCTCTCGGCAGGGGAGCGAACATCAGCTCTCCCTCGGAGATGGCGCCGAAGTTGCCCTCAATCTCTTCGACCGGAGCGGTGAAGAAGCTCTCGCCGAGGATATAGAACAGAAGCTTGCCGTCCTTCATTCCGCAGGGGCCGCCGTCCATATCGCGTCTGTCCCAACGGTTGCCCGAGGAGCCGCGGTAGTTGCAGTCGTTCTTGCAGAGATCATAGAGCATATCCTGAGCGCGTTCGATCTCGGGGGAGTCGAGGTTGGAATAGAAGTGGCCGAACTCGTCGACCTGCAAGAACTGCTGGCCGGTCGACTGAACAAGCGCGCCGGAGTAGGGGTATCCGTCGAGAGCGAAGCGGTCTTCGTCGACGTCGGAGAAGTCGAGGCACATATTGTAGAATACGTCCCAGGTCCACTCGTCGTTATAATAGAGCTCGGCAGGATCGTCGAAGCCCCACTCGTCGAAGACTCTGCGGTTATAGAGGCAGACGTTCGCGGGCTTGGTGTTCAGAACGATCTGATAGTGGTTCTCGCCGAGAACGAAGTAGTCAGCGATATTCTTGACGTTTGACCAGAGCGGGTCGTCGAAGTCAATCCAGGGGTCGACCGGCTGGATCATCTGCTTGATGCAGTTCATAGGATACATCGCGGTCGAGCCGCTTCCTCCGGAACAGAGATCAGGCGGGGTTCCGGCGGTTAAGAGCATCGCGAGGTCGTCGTTGCGCTCGAAATAGTCGGTCTCGATATAGTCGATATCGCCGCCGTATTTTTCCTGGAAGGTCCAGTAACCGGTGTTGACGATCTCGTCCTCGGAGTAGTTCTGGAACGGGTCGCCCCAGCAGAACCACTGGACAGTCGTGTATGCTCCGGCGGCCTCATCGGCGTCGGGCAGGGTGATTCCGGCGGCGGCGAGGATCGCCTCGGCGTCTTCGGTCGAAAGGGTAAGCTGGATCGGCTGGCGCTTTTTAGAGCCGCAGCCGGTTATCGCGACAACCATCAGTATCGCGAGAACTGTTGCCATCAGTCTTTTCATAAATTTTCTCCTAATTTTTCGCTTTTCGGAGTCTTATACCCCGTTGTTGAAGTCTTCGATCATCGCGTTGAGCTCGTCGACATAATAGCCGATCTGCTCGGCATATTTCTCCTTCTGCTGAGCCCAGGACGCCGGCTCGGAGCCGCCGTGGATAATTCCGTTCTGCAAAGCGCCGAGAGCGTCGCCGAGGTTGCTCGGGAGGTTGTTGTTGATGTCCATAACCGGGTTTGCGGCCGCGAGGCGGTAGCACTCGTCATACATTTCAAGCATCTCGTCGGTCCAGAGATATATCTCCTTTAGCTGCTTCTTGTCGATCGAAATGACGGTCGGGTCGACAATCTTGAAACGCTCGCAGGCCGCGAGAAGCGCGACGCCTTCGGGGTTTCCGGAGTTGGAGATGATGCTGTATCCGCTGATTCCGGAGCGCATATAGTAGACACCGTCGCCCTGGGGGTCTCTCGGCAGAGGAGCGAACATTACCTCGCCCTGCGAAACGTCGCCCCAGATCGGGGAGATGTCGTCGACCCGGCCGGTGAAGCCCCATGTCGCAATTATATAGAAGAGGCAGAGGCCCTCGTTCATTCCCGCGCCGAAGCCGGGTTCGCGGAGCGCCCAGCCGCCGCGCTGATAGCAGCAGCCGTTCTTGACGAGGTTATAGATCAGATCCTGAGAGCGCTCGATCGCGGGGGAGTCGAGGTTTGCATAAAACTTTCCGGTGTCGGGGTCGAGGCCGAAGAAGAGGTCGCCGGTCGATTCGAGAAGCCCGCCCGCATAGGCGTAGCCGTCGAGAGCGAAGCGGTCGGCGTCGGCGTCGGTGAAGTCCATGCACATATCATAGAACTCGTCCCAGGTCCATTCGTCGTTCCAATAGAGCTGAGCTGGGTCTTCAAATCCCCATTCGTCGATTACTCTGCGGTTATAGACGACGACGTTGTTGAAGGAAATGTCGGTGACGATGTGATAATGCTTCCCGCCGAGAACGAAGTTGTCGGCGACCGGCTTCATCGCTTCCCAGAGAGGGTCGTCGAAGTCGATCCACTGATCGACCGGCTGGATCATTTCCTTGATGCAGTTCATCGGATAAAGAGCCATTACGCCGACCGTCGCCTGAGTAGCGTCGGGCGGGGTTCCTCCGGTCAGAAGGTTCGCGAGGTCGTCGTAATAGTTTTCATATACGCACTCGACCCACTGGACCGTTCCGTGATATTTTTGCTTGAAGGTCCAGTTGCCGGTGTTGACGATCTCGTCCTCATTATAGTTTTCGAGCGGATCGTACCAGGAATACCAGAGAACGTTGGTTCCGGCGCCGGGGGCTTCCTCTTCGGGAGGAAGCCTGATTCCGGCGGCGGCGAGAATCGCTTCGGAGTCTTCGGTTGAGAGAGTTAGCTGGATCGGCTGGCGCTTTTTAGAGCCGCAGCCGACAAGTGCGACGATCATCAGAACCGTTAGCAGAATTGCCGCAAGTCTTTTCATTTTATTCTCCTAATGTTCCAGTCAGGCGGAGCCGTCAGGTGTCGTATTCGTTGACCATCGCGTTGAGCTCGTCGATGTAATACTGAACCTGCTCTTTATATTCTTCCTTGATCTGAGCCCAGGAGGAAGGATCGGCCGAGCGGGCAATCGCGTTTCCGCCAAGGTTGCCCATCGCGCCCTGAAGGTTGTTCGGCAGGTTGCCGGTCAGGTCGATAACGACATGGCGGTCGGCGATCTCCTTGCACTCGTTCGACATCTCGATCATTTCGTCGGACCAGTGATATTTTTCCTTGAGCTGTCTGTTGTCGATCTGAATGACGATCGGGTCGATCTTCTTGAATCTCATGCAGGCCGCGAGAAGAGCCGCGCCTTCGGGGTTCTTCGCGTTGTTGACGATCGCGAGGCTGCCGTTGATGTCTTCAAAGCTGGTTTCGAGATAGTAGTTGCCGTCGCCCTGAGGGTCTCTCGGCAGAGGAGCAAACATCAGCTCGCCGTTGGTGATATCGCCCCAGACCGATTCGATCTCGGAGACGGGAGCCTTAAAGAAGCTTTCGCCGATTACATAGAACAGGCAGGAGCCTTCCTTCATTCCGGAGCCGAAGGTGCCGTTTCCGCGGAGCGCCCAGTAGTTGTTGCCTTCGTGATAGGTGCAGTTGTTCTTGACAAGGTCATAGAGCATATTCATTCCGCGCTCGATCTCGGGCGAGTCAATGTTTGAAGCGAAGTCGCCGTTCTCGTCGTGGACAAGGACCTGCTGGCCCTCTGACTGCATAAACATTCCGACATAAGCATATCCGTCGAGAGCGTAGCGGTCTTCGTCGCCGTCAGAGAAGTCCATGCACATATTGTAGAATACGTCCCAGGTCCACTCGTCGTTGAAGTAGAGCTGAGCGGGATCGTCAAAGCCCCATTCGTTGATGACTCTGCGGTTGTAGACAACGACGTTCGAGGGCTTTGAGGTCAGAACGATCTGATAGTGGTTGTTGCCGAGAACGAAGTAGTCGGCGAGGTCCTTTGTCGGAGCCCAGAGCGGGTCGGAAAGGTCGATATAGGGGTCGATCGGCTGAATCATTTCCTGAATGCAGTTCATCGGATAGATCGCGGTCGCGTTTGAGCCGCCGGAGCAGAGATCCGGAGGTGTGCCGCCGGTGATAAGGCGGGCGAGGTCGTCGTTGCGGGAGCTGTATGTAGTTTCTACATAAGTGATGTCGCATTCATACTTGTTCTTGAAGGTCCAGTAACCGGTGTTGACCATTTCGTCCTCGGAATAGTTCTGGAACGGGTCGCCCCAGCAGAACCACTGGACATTTGAATAAGCGCCGGGAGCCTCGGTGACGTCGGGCAGAGCGATGCCCGCTGCCGCGAGGATCGCCTCGGAGTCCTCAGTCGAGAGAGTCAACTGGATCGGCTGACGCTTTTTTGAGCCGCAGGCGGTGATTGCGAGAACCATAATCAGCGCGAGCGCGAGTGCCATAATTCTTTTCATATCGTTTCCTCCTATTGAAAACAGTGATTGTCGACATAATGCCATGATTATTATAGCACAATATCCGATTTGAGTTCAAGAGTAATTATTGACATTTTTTAATCTCTATATTTGGCGAGACTGCCGATTTTGCGAGTTTTCTAATCTGAAATTTGATGTATTATAATCTAAATCAGTGAAATCCTGCTCTGCCGCGATTTTTGGCGGAATTTATCGGTATTAGAATCTATCAATATTTTCTGCGTTTACGCGACAAGAGGCCGCCCTGCGGCAGCCTCTTACTGGGAACCCCAAATTTAATTTGTGCGATTTATAGCTCCGCTCGGAACCGAGCATAAAAACATAAAACTCGGGAATTTACTTCCCGAGTTTTATACATCTATGGCCGGAGCGGCGAGCGTAGGCCATGCAGGAAAGGTTTACGGGAAACCCGCTAGGGGTTTCCCGTCATAAGAATCATAAAAAGTCTTTATCCCTGGAATTCTCCGGTGTATTCATAGCTGTCGATCATCGAGTTGAGCTCGTCTATGTAATAGGCGATCGACTCGGCGTTCTGCTCCTTGAGCTGAGCCCAGGTTGTTGCGCCGCCGTTTCTGCGGATACCCCAGTCGAGAGAGTTATAAGCGTTCTGGAGATTCTCGGGAAGGTCGCCGGTGTAGAATACTCTCGGGTTGGCCTGAGCGAGTTCATAGCAGAGGTCATACATATCGAGGAGCTCGTCGGACCAGAGGTAGGTCTCCTTGAGCTGCTTCTTGTCGATCGAGATAACGGTCGGGTCGATAATCTTGAAGCGGTCGCACATCGAGAGCAGAACAGCGCCCTCGGGGTTGCGGGCTCCCGCGATCAGCATATAGCCGGAAGGAGTCGAGTTGAGGTAATAGATGCCGTCGCCGTCCTGATATCTCGGGAGCGGAACGAACATAAACTCACCGGAACCGATGTCGCCCCAGATCTGGTTCATTTCGTCAACGGGGAGTCTGAATCCGCTGATGTCGCAGATATAGAAGAGGCAGAGGCCGTCTTTAATGCCTGCGCCGTACTGAGCGTCGTTGCGGTTTGCCCAGTAGTCGCTGCCGGAATGGTAGCAGCAGTCGTTCTTGACGAGATCGTAAATCATGTTCTGAGCGACTTCGATGATCGGGTCGTCGATGTTGGAATAGAACTTGCCGGTCTCGTTGTCCTTTTCGATGACATAGTGTCCGCTGGATTCCTCGCAGATGCCGTTGGTGACATACCAGCCGTCGAGAGCGTAGCGGTCGGAGTCGGCGTCGGAGAAGTCCATGCACATATCATAGAAGTTATCCCATGTCCACTCGTCGTTCATATAGAGCTCATAAGGATCGTCGAAGCCCCATTCGTCGATGACTCTGCGGTTGTAGCCGACGACGTCTTTAAACATCGAGTCGGTGACGATCGCGAAGTGGTGGCCTCCGAGGGAGAAATATTCGGCGGTCTCGGCGATTCCCGACCAGAGCGGGTCGGTGAAATCGAGGTAGTCGTCGACCGGCTGATACATTCCTCTGACGCAGCTCATCGGGAAGACGGCGGTGTTTGAGGAGCCGGCGGGCGAGAAGTCGGGCGCGGTTCCCGCGACGAGAAGGTTTGCGAGGTCGTTGTTGCGCTCGAAGTAGTCGGTCTCGATCCACTCGATCTCGTTGTGATATTTTTCGGTGAAGGTGAAGTAACCGGTGTTGACGACTTCGTCCTCTTCATAGTTGTGGAAGGGGTCGTACCACGCGAACCACTGAACGGTGGTTCCCGCACCGGCGGCGACTTCGACGTCGGGCAGAGTGATGCCGGCGGCGGCGAGGATCGCCTCTGAGTCCTCGGTCGAGAGGGTCAGTTTGATCGGCTGACGTTTTTTCGAGCCGCAGCCGACAAGGGCGACGACGAGAACCAGCGACAGCACTATGGCTAAAAATCTTTTCATAATTGCCTCCTTGAATAATTATCCGTGCTTACGCATTTTTATGCGATACATTATAATACCACGTTTTGACCCTTCGCCGCAACGTGCAAATTACACATTATTTGAAGCGTAATTTTGTCGGAGCTCACAAATTTTTCAAACCTGCGATGTTAAAAAGCAAAACATTGATGATTTCAGATGTGATTTTTATTATCAAGTCATATATTCACCTACTGCCCTCCGCTCACATAGAATGATTCTGGGGGAGCCCCGAAGGGAGCGACGGAAAATGAAGATCAGCCTCTGCATGATAGTCCGCGACGAGGAGCTCGCGCTGCCGAACTGCCTTGAAAGCGTCAAGGGCCTTTTCAGCGAAATAATAATCGTCGACACCGGATCGACCGACAAAACCGTTGAGATCGCGCGGGAATATACCGACAAGGTATATTTCTTCGACTGGTGCGACGACTTTTCCGCCGCGAGGAATTTCGCCTTTTCAAAGGCAGAAGGGGATTATCTTGCCTGGCTCGACGCCGACGATGTGATCGAAGACCGCGGAGAATGGCTCCGGCTTTTCGAGCTTATCGAAACCGAGCGGCCCGATGTTGTGATTCTGCCATATAACGCCGCGTTCGACGAAAGCGGAAAGGTAATTCTGAGCTATGACCGCGAGAGGATAGTCAGGGCGGGCGCGGGTTTTCGGTTTGTCGGCGCCGTTCACGAGGCGATCGAACTGCGGGGGAAGATAATCCGCGGCGAGGCGGCGGTCTGCCACAGAAAGCTAAGGCCGAACCCGCCCGGGCGCAATCTTAAAATCCTCGACAGACTGGTTTCTGAGGGCAAGCCGCTCGACCCGAGAATGAAATACTACTACGCGCGGGAGCTTTTCGGCGCGGGGCGGCCCGACGAGGCCGAGAGGTATTACAGACAGTGCGCCGAAGACGGGAGCGCGTGGGCAGAAAACCGCGTGTCGGCGCTCTTTGAGCTGAGCGGTCTTCTGAGAAGCCGGGGCAGAAACGCCGAGGCGGATTCCGCGCTTCTCGGAACGCTTCTTCTCGGCGAGCCGAGGGCAGACGTCTGCTGCGAGATCGGCAGAATTCTTCTCGAGCGGGGAAATCTCGGGGCTGCAAAGCTCTGGTATTCCCTCGCGCCGGTGCAGTTTCGTAAGCGCTCGGGCGGGTTTGTCCCCGAGGACTGCGGCGGTTATCTGCCCTATATGCAGCTCTGCGTGATCTGCGACCGGCTCGGGGAAAGTTCTCTCGCCGAAAGCTATAACGAGCTCGCGGGGCGGCTCCGCGAAACCCCGGAGTATCTTTTCAACAAAAGGCTCTTTGCGGAGCGAAAAAGGACGGAAAACAACTAATTACAGGGAGGAAATCAAATGCAAAACAACAATTGCGGCTGCGGCGCACTTCAAAACGGCGCCGGCGACTGCCGCTATCCCAACGGAACCAATGTTTACAGCTTCGGCTGCGGACTCGGAAACGGCGGGTTTATAATCGGCCCGACCGGCGTCACCGGCCCCGCCGGAGCTACGGGAGCTACCGGAGCAACGGGTGCAGCAGGAGCCACCGGAGCAGTTGGTGCAACAGGAGCAACAGGTGCAACAGGAGCCACCGGCCCTGCCGGGCCTATCGGAGCAATCGGTGCTACCGGCTCTACTGGCGCTACCGGCCCTGCCGGGCCTATCGGAGCAACCGGTGCTACCGGCCCTACTGGCGCTACCGGCCCCACCGGTGCAACAGGGCCTCAGGGGCCTGCGGGCGTCGGACCTACCGGGCCGACAGGTCCTATGGGACCTATGGGGGCAACCGGAGCAACCGGCCCTGCCGGGCCTATCGGCCCCACTGCACCGTCTATATATGCACAACCAAAAATCAGAAAGTATTAAAATATTTATATCCTTATAATCACAAAAGCAGAGCGGTTTCCGAACATCCGAAAACAGCTCTGCCATCATATTATTTATTTACGCCGCCGCATTTGCGTTGATGCTGTCGATAATCATTTTTAGGTTATTCCAAACCGTGATGTCCGTAAACACGTCAACTATGCTGCCATAGTCGGTGAACGGCGGTTCCTGTAAGACCGAAAAGTCCTTCATCACGCCATTGTGCGCGATATACTCGACAATTTGGTTCACAAAATATATCTGCCGACTGTCGAGCGAGACGTCGTTGAGATATTCCGAAAACGCTTCTTTTGCCGCCGACATATCGAGCCCGACTATCTCACGGACAAACTCTCCGAGCGGCTTTTTGCCATACTCCGCTTCATATTCCTTCTTGGTGCCGAGCTCGTTCCAAAGCACGTTTTCAAGCGCTTTTATGTCGCTTTCGGTCAGAGGGATATTTCCCTTGAGCTTTGCGATTACCTCGCTGTCGGTATGCTGACGGATATAAAACTCGACCTTAGCCTTGTAGTTTTTGAGATCGTCGTTTTCAAGCTCCGCTTCGTTCCATTCTACGGACAAAATTTCATCAGTGAAATCGGTGTTATAAATTATCCCGCTTCCATCGGGTATATATTTCATCAGCCCTCGGATATTCTCTCTGATATACTCAAAATCGTTTACATCGGCGGTATCGACATAATTCGTGTGCAGTATTTTATTGATGAGCTCAGCCTGCGCCATGATCTCCGGTACGTTCGCTATCTTGGATACTGATGTGACTTTTTTGATGAGGTCGCTTTTATGCCTGCCAAACTTCTTTCCGGCAAGGTATGCAAGCTCTATGCCGTATATCAAAGCGTCGAATCTGACGGCTTTCGGGTCGTCAAATTCGGGGATTATCAGCGGCGCAAGTTCCTCCGCGACTATCAAAGTATCGCCGTAGGTGAGCAGATTGTACCCCTCGGGATTTGAATACATCTCGACGTATTTAATGTGCTGTTTAACTGCAAAGCTCTCTTTATTGAGCTTTTTTACCATACCGGAAAGCTCGGTGACAAGCTCGCGCCTGAATTTTTTAAGCTCCTCGGTCTGATACGCCATGTCTTGCAGCTTATAGACGATCTGGAACTTAAGGTTGAATATCGCCCCTTGCAGGGCTATCATGTTGGCGGTCGGTTTGCCCTCGTTCATTCTGAAAAATTCAAAGTTTCCGCAGAAGTCGAATATGTAGAATTTATCCTTGTCCTTGCCGTCGATGAGGTGCGGGCAGAGGCGTGTTCCTCTTCCTATCATCTGCCAGAATTTCGCCTTGCTCATAACCTTCTTGAAGAACACAAGGTTCAAAACCTCGGGGACGTCTATTCCCGTGTCGAGCATATCGACCGAAATCGCTATCTGAGGGAGCTTTTTCGGGTCGGAAAAGTCGTCGATAGCCGCCTGAGAATATTCGATATAGTTGTCTATAACCTGAGCAAAGCCGCGAAGATGCGGGTATTCCTTGTTGAATATCTCAAGAATCTTTTCAGCGTGGGTGTGGTTCTTTGCAAAGATTATTGTCTTGCCGAGCTTGTTGCCGTAGTCGATTTTCAGCCCGTCGGTCATCAGCGTGTCAAGGACCTGTTTTATGGTGTTCTCGTTGAATATCCACTCGTTCAGAGCAGTTGAACTTATGAGGTCGGGATAGTTGCCATCCTCGTCTTTGAAGGTGCTTTCATATATTTCCTTATCCTCATCGGATAGATCGTTATAGGAAATGCCCTGCTCAATAAATTTCAGCTTTGTCTCGACCGACATAAAATCAACAAGATAACCGTCCTTAACCGCTTGCGCCAAGTCATAGCCGTAAGTCGGAACTCCGCTTTCAAGCTTGAAAATATCATATGTATTCTTGTCGATTTCGTCCTTCGGGGTCGCCGTCAGACCGATGAGCGGGGCGTCGAAGTAGTCGAAGATATCCTTGTATTTGTTGTAAATCGAGCGGTGGGCTTCGTCGCAGATCACGAGGTCAAAATGCCCGCAGGTGAAGATTTTTCCTTCGCCGTCGCTCGCGTCGTCGATGACGTTATACATAGTCTGGTAGGTCGAGAAAACGCAGTGCGCCGTATAATCGGGTTTAGCCTCGCAGAGATTTGTCGCCGAGAGGTCGGGCAGAAGGTTCACAAAGCTGCGCTTCGCCTGAGTGACGAGCGAGTTGCGGTCGGCAAGGAAAAGGATATTTTTGACCCAGCCACGCTGCAATAAAACGTCGCATAAAGCGATGACCGTTCTCGTTTTGCCCGAACCCGTAGCCATGACCAAAAGAGCCTTGCGGCGATTCTTTTTGCCTAGCGATTCGCAAGCCGCCTTTATCGCGCTCTCCTGATAATATCTCCCCGCAATATCTTTATTCACGAAGATATTTTCAAGGCTCGTCCTCATATTCCGAAGATTAAACAGCTTTTCAAGGTCGCGCTTTGAATATATGGACGCGACCTTTCTCTCGGGATACTGTCCGTCGTCGATTCGCGTTTCAAAGCCGTTTGAGAGGAAAACGACAGGTCTGCGGCCGTACTGCTTTTCCAAGATATCGGCATAAAGTTTCGCCTGTATCCTGCCCTTTGAAACGTCGGCGCAGGTGCGCTTGGCTTCGATTATCGCGAGCGGTCTGCCGTCGTCGCCGTAGAGGACGTAATCGGCTCTGCCCACGCCCGAAGCGTTCGGCATTCCCTGAAGCTCGACCTCGTTGCCCCAGTTTTTCTTTTCGACCCAGCCGGCGTCGGTGAGCATGGCGTCGATATAAAGCTTGCGGGTGTCATATTCCGAAAGCTCCAAAGGCTTCGCGGCGTAGGTCTTCTGCTTCTCGGCGCGGTGGGCTGTCAGTTCAGCCTTGAGCGCCTTATTTTCTTCTAAGAGCTTGTCAAGGTCGATATCGGGTCCGTCGGCATAAGAAAGGGCTTCCTGCGGGGTGAGCTTCAGAAGCTCTCGGTCAAACTTCGGTTCGGTGTAGTCATATCCATAGCAGTACGCCACAAAATCGAGAAAATAAAAGAGATTTTCAAGGCAAAGCTCGGCTTGCTCGTCGGTGATTTTCTTTCCCTCGTGGGCGACGGCGTTTCCGAGGCGGCGGATATAGTCCATTCGCTTATGAATATCCGCGCCGACTATCTCTTTAAAATCCGAGGTATTCATCAGCGAGACAAGGGTCTGCTGATAGGGCATTTTAAGCTCGTCGTCGACGGAATAAATCCATTTCAGAGCAAACTCCATCGCCCTGCGGCAGTTTATCACGCAGGCTTCGGGGTCGATATGAAGAAGGTTCTCGGCGGAGATCGCTATATCGGCAAAGCCCGCGAATCCCTCGTCGGTTTTGAGAAAGTCGAAGTTGGACACAGTATCACTCCTAACCGAAATATTTTTGCATCAGCGCGTTTTTGAGCGTTTGCGCTGTTTCGAGCGTCTTTTTGACGGCTGATTTTGCGAGTCCATTATACATTAGAAATGCTGTATAGCTTCTTTGAAGTTCCATTGGAAATAAGGGGATAACTATTGACGATACAATTGGGATGTTAAGATTCGGCATAGTTACGCCGACGGCGCTATTTTCTAAAATCCTTTTGTATTCTTTGCTTGACAAAATAGCTTGTAGAAAATACGGGATGACTTTTCCATTTGGTCTGATTATCATACTTCCCGTCCCGCAAAGCATACCTTTTTCTTCTACTATTGCGCAACGTCCCATCTCTCCTCGTCTTCCGAGAACAACATCTGCTAATTTTAGCTCGTATGCTTGTAATTCCTCAAACTTTTCATCTGATATGGTCAAATCTTCATCAATTACTATCTTTCCATCTATTATGTGAGAGGGGTTTACAATTGCATGACCATTTTTAACATAGTCCTCTTTATGAAGCAATGAGCCAAAAGGGCCAATCTTAATTTCTGCTACATCAGAAAGCGCTACATAAGGCCAATTTTTTTCGTTATGAATGATATCCCCAAACATCTCTGCAAACTTCGCCTTGACGAGATAATCCAATCTTTCGAGGATTTTTCGGCAAAGCTCAATCGCTTCGGAGACCTTATCTAAATTATACGCTATTTCGCGCTGGATTTCAAGAGGCGGGGGCTCAGGTAATTCAAATTCACCCAAATCTTTTTTCTTAATATTGGGCATACAAGCGCCGCTTCTTAAAGACATCAATTTATTCTGCGAGCTTTTCAAAGCGTGATATAAAAACTTAACATCGCACTTTACGTCATACAGATAATAGCAATGTGCGCCGCACCAGAACGGAGTGTCCATATAATTGACGTAACCGCAGGAATTTCCGCCCTCACTGACAGTGACTGTATCGGCTTCAACATTATATTCGTTCCACATACCAGAGGGGTTAATTCCGCCGTTCAAATATGGGTATTCGCCGTCCTTCAAAAGCAAATCTCCGCTTATCTGTTCGCCCTTTGAAAATGACGCTATACTTTTGAGTGGGACTTTATTTGCTGTACTCATCGACCGCCCCTCCCAACTCCTCAATGGTCTCGCCGAGCGCCTTATAAAGCCCTCTGAGCTCCTCCAAGATCTCCTCCGTCGGCGGGTACTCCTCGGCGACGTATTCCGTCTTCTTATACTTGTTTATCGAGAGGTCGTAGTCGTTGGCTTTGATCTCATCTTTTGAAACAAAGAATGATTTTTCGGTTCGCCCGCGGCTCTTTTCCTCATCGCTAAGGCGGTTTTTAAACCTCGCGATAATGTCGGGAATGTCGTTTTCGCTGACCGGAGTGCGCTTGTCGTCAAGGCTGAAGCCATCGGCGCGCATATCATAGAACCAGACGTTCTCAGTCCCGCCGAAACCTGTTTTTGTGAATATGAGTATTCCCGTAGATACTCCGGCGTAGGGCTTGAACACCCCCGAGGGCATCGAGATAACGGCTTCGAGGCGGTTTTGGTCGATAAGCTCTTTTCTGATCGCCTTGTGAGCCGTCGACGAGCCGAAGAGAACTCCGTCGGGAACGATGCAGGCGCATCTTCCACCTACCCGAAGCATCTTTATAAACAGCGCAAGGAACAAAAGCTCGGTCTTTTTTGTCTTGCAAATTTTCAGAAGATCTCCTGCGACGGTTTCGGCGTCGAGACTGCCCTTAAATGGCGGGTTAGCGAGAATAAGGCTGTAAGCGCCCCTGTCGGTGTTGCGATCGGATAAGCTGTCGCGGTATTCGATATGCGGATTGTCGATTCCGTGGGTCATCATGTTCATCGCGCCAATACGCAGCATAGTGCGGTCCATGTCATAGCCGTGGAACATTTCGTTCATATAGTGAGCCTTGTTCTGCCTGTTGAAGAATACCTCTTCCTTTCGGTTTTCTTTTAGATATTCACCCGCCGCGACCAAAAATCCCGACGTTCCGCAGGCAGGGTCACAGATAATCTCGTCGGCTCGCGGCTCCATCAGTTCCACCATCATCTTGATGATATGTCTCGGCGTTCTGAACTGACCGTTCAAGCCCGACTGCGAAATTTTCGAAAGCAGGTATTCATAGGTGTCGCCCCGAACGTCGGCGGCCTGCGCCTCGCTCATCAGCTTATATATGCCGTCCAAAGAATCCACGACCTTAGACAGCACCAACGGCGTGGGTATTTTGAATATTGCGTCGCTCATATATTTCGAGTAGGCGCTGTTCTTGTCGCCGTGCAGGTTTTTAATGAACGGGAATACCTTTTCCTGCATTACCGCATACATCTGCGCCGCGGGGAAGTCGTGGAAAACGCTCCATTTGAGCTGCTGCCCGTCGATCATCTGTCCTGCGACTTCGATCTCGCCGTTAAATATGCTCTCATGCGTAAGCCCGAGCATAGCCGCCTCCTTAGAGCGGAGGTTGTCGGTGTCGTCGAGGTCATGAATGAACATAAGGTATGTTATCTGCTCGATGACGTCGAGCGGGTTGACGAGCCCTCCCGAAGCAAAAATGTCCCATAACCCGTCGATTTTGTTTTTGAGTTCGCCTGTAATCATTTATTTCTCTCCTATCCATGCATATGATGTGTAGCGCCCGCCGCCGATTTTCTTTATTTCGCCGCTTTTCAAAAGCTCGGAAAGCGCCCTCTGAACGGTTATCTGACTGATGTCGGGACAAAGCTCAATTATCTCCGATTTCGTTATCTTCCCCAGCCTGTTTTTGATAATTTCGCGCACCCTGTCCGGCTTTGAAAGCCTGCTGTCCAGAAGCGACATCTTTGAATCAAAGTCGCGGTATGCCGCCAGAATTATCCCGAGCATATAGCTTACAAAAGGAATGTAGTCATTTTCTGCCTCATGCCATTTATCTGAGCTATGCTGAAGCACTTCGTAATAGTTTTCCTTTGTATCCGATATCAGCTTTTCAATACTGATATACTTTCCGACGGTATATCCTGCTCTGTAAAGAAGCAGGAGCGTCAGCAATCGGCTCATTCTTCCGTTGCCGTCGTTGAACGGATGAATGCACAAAAAATCAAATATGAATACGGGAATCAGAACAAGCGGGTCTATGCTTTCATCGCCAATCGCTTCGTTAAAAGCAGCGCATAGGCTGTTCATAGCGTCCGGCGTTTCCATTGCGGATACAGGTTGAAATCTCACTACTCTTGTACCGTCGGGACGTTCCTCGGCGATGACATTATCGGAGGATTTGTATGCCCCTCCTGCCGCCGCTCCCGAGAATTTGTATAAATCGCGATGCATCTGCAAAATGTAACTTGGGTGTGGGAAGATGTACTCGTAGTTTTCATGTATTGTCCTCAGCACGTCGCGATAGCCCGCAATCTCTCGCTCGCTTCGATTTCGCGGCGTGGTTTTGTCGAGCGCGAGATTTTTAATGCGGTCGTCGGTCGTGATGATACCTTCGATCCTGTTGGAAGAGTCGGTGCTTTGAATTTGCGCAATTTCAAGCAACTTGGAAAGCTCACTTGGTTTTGCTTCCGCAAGAAACTTTTGTCTGCCCTTGTGTTCGTGGATTTTCGTGAGATATCCCAAAATTTCCGGGCAAATGAGCTTTTGGTATGCGGCCTTAAAATCAAAATTTCTCATTTTTACTCCTTGTCGGCAACTTAATTGTATCATTCTTAGCTTTTTGATGTAATTATATTATATCATGTTTTTAAAATTTGTCAAGAGTTATTTTTATCATTTTCGTAGTTTTGATGAAAATGTAATTATTAAGAGCAAGATTCTACCGTGGGCCCAAATTTCGCAAGTATGCTCATTTTGTCTTACGCGGAATCTTGTTGGGGAGTGCCTTCCCCAAACCCTGCACGTCGTCGCAAGCTCCATATCCCTCGCCCTGCCGAAAT
>CANQJB010000036.1 GCA_947624155.1 uncultured Clostridia bacterium | reverse complement strand
AGCGTATCTTATAAGACAAAACAGTGCAAACCCCGTCCCAAAAGCGAATGGTATATTGTCGAGGGAACTCATGAGCCAATCATAGACCGTGAGCTTTGGAATAAGGTTCAGGCGCTTATTGCTCAGAAAGCAAAACCCTTTGATGTTGGAGAAATCGGAATATTTGCTCGAAAAACCCGATGCGCCTATTGCGGATATATAATGGGGTCAGGCAAAAAAGGCGACCGAAGATACCTGCACTGCACAACTCATCACTTTTCCAAGGATTACTGCGAGGGAGCGTTTATCTCGGTCGACCGACTTGAAAGAATGGTAATAGCTGAAATCAATCGCTTGTCGGAAGAATATCTCGACAAAGACGAGCTGGAACGAAGCATTGAGTTCGGAACCCATCTTAAAGAGCAGAAAGAACGGTTGATTGTCGACAACTCAATCTACCGAAAGAAAATCGAGGAATATTCAAAGGGGATTCGCGAGCTTTATATGGATAAGGTGAAGGGGTTGATTTCCGATGGCGACTATACCGAGATGTCGAAAGATTTTATCGGTGAGCGCGACCGTATGGAGCGGCAAATCTGTGAGAACGAAAAAAAGATCGGCGAGCTTGACAGTCAGTTGGAGCTGGGCGACAACCGCCGCGAGCTGATCGAGCGATATACCAATCTTGAACATCTCAACCGCGAAACCGTCGATACGCTGATAGATTACATAAATATTGGAAGAAGAATCCCCGGAACAAGGAATGTTCCCATAGAAATTCACTGGAATTTCTGAAAAAGTTATACTTATGTGATTGTAGCGTCCGCCCCCATATCTTCATAGAGGTCGGCGATCGGGTCGCCGGTCGACTGGAAGATCGCGGCGCTGAAGGGGTCGCCCGAGGCCGAAACGGGGTAGAGGCCGTTGGTGTGGTCGACGAAATATACGTCGAAGCCGCTCTCCTTGATCTCCTTCGGGGTGAGGCTGCGGGTGAGCTGGTAGATGACCGCGCAGACCATCTCCATGTGGCTGAGCTCTTCGGTGCCGATGTCGTTGAGTATCGCCTTGACCTCGGGGGTCGGGGCGGTATATCTCTGGCTGAGGTAGCGGGTCGCCGCGCCGAGCTCGCCGTCGGGGCCGCCGAACTGCGAAATGATTATCTTCGCGGCGGTCGGGTCGGTCTTCTTGATCCTGACCGGATATTCAAGCTTTTTCTCATATTTCCACATTATCTTTCACCTCCGTCAATTCGCCGAAAGTTCCCAGGGGAACGGGCCGTCTGTCCATTCCCAGCGGGCGGCGTTCTGTTCTGAGCAGATCTCAAGCGGGCCGTACTGGCGCTCAAATTCAGCCTTGGCCTCGTCATAGAGCTTTCTGTATTTGTTGAAAAATGCGAGCGCTTCGGCGCAGTCGGGATGTGTGTCCAAAAAGAGCGAAGCGTCGGTTACTGCAAATGAATACATCTGCACCTTTTTAAGAAGCTTTGATCTCTCGTTCATATTGCTTTCTCCCCCAAAAAAGGCTTGTCGAGGTCCTCGAATACGGTTCCTCTGTCGAGGCCGACCGAGGGCTCATAGATGTTTTTCCACTTCTGATACGGCACATAAGCCATTCCGAGCGGTGTTTCGGCAGGAAACGCGCTCATCGAGCTGTCGCGGGGGCAGCTCGCGCAGCCCTTTTCCGATTCCGCCGCAAGCATATCTGCAAGGTTCACTGAATGACCTTCCTTTCAAAAAATAATCCCGAGAGGGAATTTTGTCCCCTCGGGATATATTATGCGCTGGTTATATTGAATGTTACCGATGAGCGCCCGGCAGCAGCTCATTGAATTAAAAGTTTTCAACCACCCTTTTTAGCTGAGTTACTCAGCCCCTCACCTCCCCCTCACCCTCTCAATCACCCCATCGCAGCCCTCGTTAATATCGCGATAGGTCGGTTCAAAGTTGCCGGTGTACCACGGGTCGGCGATGTCTCCGCCGCGAGATGTGAAATCTAAGAGCTTATAAACCTTCTTTTCGGGGTCGCTCCCGATTATTCTCAGAATATTCCGGATATTATAGCTGTCCATTCCGATTATATAGTCGAACCTCGCGTAGTCGCCTCGGCTCATCTGCCGCGCGCCACGACGCGAAAACGGGATGTTTTCCCTTCTCAGCTTCGTTTTCGCGCCGTAGTGAATATCGTTTCCGATCTCCTCGGTGCTGGTCGCGGCCGATTCGATATAAAAATCCTCAGCGAGGCCGAGCTTTCTGACCTTCTCCTTCATAATGAACTCCGCCATCGGCGAGCGGCAGATATTGCCGTGGCAGACAAAAAGTATCCTTGTCATAAAATCTCCCTTTCGGCACTCACCGATATACCCGTTCAAAAATATAATGGGTTATAGGAGGTGCTGTATGAATCTTGTATTAACGGCGCTGATCGCCACCCTCGGCACATGGCTTCTGACGGCTTTGGGCGCGGCGACAGTCGTCTTTTTCAAATCGCCTGACCGAAAGGCGATGAACCTGATGCTCGGATTTGCTTCCGGCGTAATGATCGCGGCGAGCTTCTGGTCCCTGTTGCAGCCCGCGATCGAGCGGGCCGAGGCTTCGGAATCCGGCCTTCCGGCATATTTTGTCGCGACGGCGGGGTTTCTGTTCGGCGCGGTGTTTATGTGGGCCTCAGACAAGGCCGTCTCGCTCGCCCGAGGCAGAGCCGACAGCGCGCAGGGCAAGCCCAACGAACGCCTGAACCGCATCATAATGCTGGTTCTGTCGATAACGCTTCACAACATTCCCGAGGGGCTTGCGGTCGGAGTCGCGTTCGGAGCGCTTAAAAACAGCGGTCTGACCGGCGAGGGGCTGATGGGCGCGGCGACGATCGCCCTCGGGATCGGGCTCCAGAATTTCCCGGAGGGCGCGGCGGTTTCGGTTCCGCTTCGGCGCGAGGGCTGTTCACGCTTTCGCAGCTTTATGATCGGTCAGGCTTCGGGAATAGTCGAGCCGATCGCCGGAGTTTTAGGAGCGCTGCTCGTCGTCTATGTCGAGACGATCCTGCCCTATGCGCTCTCGTTCGCCGCCGGCGCGATGATACTCGTCGCGGTGCATGAGCTGATTCCGGAATGCCAAAAGGACCAGAGCGAGCAGCCCTATTTCGCTACAATGGGGATAATCGCCGGATTCGCGGTGATGATGCTTCTCGACGTGATGCTGGGCTGAAAAACATATATTACGGGGAGCCCCGGGCGGGTTCCCCGTAAAAATTTTCCGAATCGCCTGCGCGTTCACTCGCGCCGATAACCGCGCTACGATTTAAGGTCAGGACAATTCCTTGCCGCATTTATAGCAGTATTTTCCCTTGACAAGAAGGATCTTCCCGCAATGAGGGCATTTTGATTTTAAGAACGCCCGGAGAAGATTTGAAACCGTGCAGGCGGCGAAGCTTATGTAAAAAGCGTATGCTTCGGCGAGAATTTCAAAATTCCCGCTGAAAATCTTAACGCCCATCACCGCCATCGAAATTATCATGACGGCAAGCGAGACAACGGTGATAATCCATAAAATTTTAGTCATCAAGATATCCCCTTCTCGGCTCGACATTGAAATGCTCTGCTAGCTGTCTCAGCTCGCTGTCTTTTATTGTGTTCAGGCGGGGCAGGTGAGCGATCTTGAGATAGATTTCGGCGGCCTTTTCTGCGGTTTCGATCAGCCCGAACGTTTCGTCGAGGTCGGCGCCGCAGCCGTATATTCCGTGCTGCGACCAAACGACAAGCCGCGCGGTCTTCATCATCTCGGCAGTCGCCTCGCCGATCTCGTTGGTGCCGCAGAGCATCCAGGGCAGGACATTTACGCCGTCCGGGAAGACGACGATGCACTCGGTACACATCTGCCATAGAGTCCGGGTGAACTCGCGGCTGTCTAGGCTGTGGATATATGTCATCGCGAGAAGATTCGCAGGGTGACAGTGCATTACAACGCGGTTCGCGGGGTTGATTTCGAGGCGGGCGGCGTGGCTCATCAGGTGGGCGGGGAGTTCTGAGGTGAATTTCCCGCCGTCCGAATATCCCCAGAGAAGCTGGGCGGTCCTGCCGCTGTCCGAAACTCTGATTATCCCGAGATTCCGCTCGGGGTCATACCGAACGTTTTTAAAGTATTTTCCGGTGCCTGTGACCAAAAAGCATCTGCCGTCCAAAGAGGGTGCGCCGAAGCCGGTAGGAATTTCGCGAATCACGCTCATATCGAGATAATCCCGCAGCTCGCTTTCGTCGAGCATAATGCTGACGTTTCCGCCGTTCCGCTCGTCCCAGCCGTGGTTATACATATTAGTTACTGTCCTCACCGCCTCGGTCATAAACGGCGCGGTCATTATGTCCTTCATCTTCTCGCCTCCAGAACCTCGTGCTCATATTTTTCGATTTCTTTAAACCATTCTCCGTCGGCAGGCGCGCCGCAGCGGCGGCAGTATTCCTGCCAGATCTCTCCGAAGGGAGCGGTCTTGAGCTCCTCCTGAATCACCATAAGCCTTGTGAAATCGCCGATGTCCTGAAGCCGCTTCAGCTCGTCGGTCGGCTGCAAAAGCGCATAAAGCAGCGCTTTCTGAGTGTTTCTGAACCCTGTGACCCAAGCAGAGACGCGATTGATCGAGGCGTCGAAATAGTCGAGAGCGATCCGAACCCGCCCGTCGAGACCTCCGCAGCGGACAATTTCGCGGCAGATCTCACGGGTCTCGTCGTCAAATAAAACCACATGGTCCGAATCCCAGCGGATCGGGCGGGTGATGTGAAGAGCAATTTCGGGGAAGAACGCCAAAAGCGCCGGAATTTTGTCGCTGACGACCTCGGTCGGGTGATAGTGGCCGTTGTCCATCAGAGGGATACATCTTTCCTTATTCATCGCCGCATAGCTCAGCGCAAATTCCGAGGAGCCTGCGGTATATGCTTCAACGCCGATCCCGAAGACCTTTGACTCGATGCAGGGCTTGACCTTTTCAAAGTCAAACGGCTCCGAGAGAATTTCGTCGAGCGATTCTCTATATCTGACCCGCGGGCCGAGCCTGTCGCCGGGAATGTCCTTGAATCCGTCTCCGGTCCAGATATTCATAATGCAGGGCTGACCGAGCTGCTCCGCGAGATATTGGCTGATCCTGATGCAGGCCTTTCCGTGGTCGATCCAGAACCGGCGGGTCTCCTCGTTCGGCGATGAAAGGGTAAGCGGGTCGCATTTCGGGTGTGAGAAGAATGTCGGGTTGAAATCCGCGCCGAGCCCGCGCTCCTTGCAAAAGCTCACCCATTTTTCAAAGTGCTTCGGTTCGAGAGCGTCGCGGTCGGCGTAGTCGCCGTTTTCAAATATCGCGTAGCTCGCGTGCAGATTTATCTTCTTTGTCCCGGGGCAGAGCTTCAGCGCAGCGTCGATGTCAGACATCAGCTCGTCAGGTGTGCGCGCCCTGCCGGGATAACTCCCGGTCGTCTGAATGCCGCCGGTCAGCGGCTTCGAGGGGTCGGTGTCAAACCCTCTGACGTCGTCGCCCTGCCAACAGTGCAGGCTGACCGGAACCGGCCTCAGCCTTTCGATTGCCGCCTCAGCGTCGACCCCGAAGCGCCGGTATTCTTTAACTGCGTTTTCAAAGCTCATAATTCCGCCTCCATCTGAATTTTAAGGTTTCCGAGCGCCGTCGCCTCGATCGGCAGAGCGACGACCTTTTTGCCGGTATATTTTTCGGTCAGACTGTTCAAAAATCCGTTCTTTGCCCCTCCGCCGACGATATAAAGCCGGTCATAGCGCGCCTCGGTGTTAGCTTCGAGCTCCCCGAGCGCGACCCGATAGCTTTCGGCGAGGCTTAAATAAGCGCATCTGAAATAGTCTCCCGGCGTTTTGAGTCTGCCGCCCGAGGCTTTGTCAAACTCGGCTTTCATGCTCTTCGGCGAGAGAAATTCCGGCGCGTTCGCGTCGAGAATAATTCCGCAGCCGCTTTTCTCGGCAAGCTTTTCGATCTCTCCGAACGGCGTTTCGGGGCAGAGCTCCCGCCTCAGCTCGTTTATCAGCCACATTCCCATGATGTTTTTCTGATAGCGGTTATATCCGACTCCGCCCTCGTTTGAATAGTTTGCGCGCTCGCTCGCTTCGTCGGTTATCGGCGCGGGGGTCTTGACTCCGAGCAGCGACCATGTCCCGGAGGATATATACGGCGCGTTTCCCTCCATCGGTATTCCCTCGACCGCCGAAGCGGTGTCGTGAGTAGCGCAGAGAACCACCTTGATCCCGTCATATTCGCCGATAACCGTCCCCGGCTTTTCGACCGTCGGGAAAAGCCTCTCGGGCAGCCCCAGCCGCCTTATCAGTTCGAGGTCAAATTCGCCTGTTTTAGCGTTGATAAGGCCGGTCGTAGTCGCCTCGGTATATTCCCGCGCCTTATTCCCGCAGAGCTTATACATCAGATATTCCGGCATCATCAGCATACTGTCGGCGGATTCGAGCCGCCCTTTCATCTTGTCGTCAAAGAGCTGATATATTGTCGTGAACGGCTGGAACTGGCAGCCGGTGCGGCGGTAGAGCTCCGAAAAGGGGACGAGCTTATGCACCTCTTTGATCGCCTTTTCGGTCCGCGGGTCGCGGTAGGCGTGGCAGGGGAGTATCTCGCGCTCGCCGGCCATTAAGACATAGTCGACGCCCCAGGTGTCGACCGAGAGGCTCGCGATCTCCCCGAAACGCGACTTTGCCTCGGCAATTCCGGCTTTTATCTCCTTGATGAGCGCGCCGATGTCCCAGACAAGTCCGCCGTTTTCGGCCTTTGCCCCGTTCGGATAGCGGTAGACCTCTTCGGTCATAATTCCGCCGTCCTCGCGCCAGCCGACGATATGCCGTCCGCTCGACGCCCCGATGTCGATAGCAAGATAATATTTCAAGCTTAGTCCTCCTCTCGGTGATATGATTATATTGTAGTACATTTCGCAGGAAAAATCAAGGTATTTTGAGAAGGGAAAAATTTAATGAAATTTTTCTCCGAAAACTATTGACAAAATTCGACATCAATGCTATAATTTAACCAATATGCAGCTTTAAATCGTCTTAGCGGTTTTTGCCCGCTTTTTGCGGCATTACCGCGGTGAACGAGTTTACAAGGGCTTTAGCGGCGGCTGAATTTTGAGTGGCCGCGCTTTCGGGCCGACCGTAGAGTTTTATGCCGACGGCGGCCGGTTTTCGATTCTGTCCGCAGGAGATGATTGCGTGGCTCTGTTCAGATATACCGCAAGAAACTCCTCCGGTGCCTTTTCAAAGGGCAAAATCGAAGCCGCTGACGAATTTGAGGCGATCGCCGAGCTTCGTCGCAACGGAAAGACCGTCGAAAGCATCAAAAAGACCTCTGTCAAAAGGCAGATCAACTTTAATTTCGGATTCGGAATCGAGCCGAATTCCCTTGCTTCTGCGGCGTCCCGCCTTGCGGTAATGCTTCGCTCCGGTATCTCAACCGGCAAAGCGGTTAAACTCGCCGCCGAGGGCAGCTCAGACCGCCAAATAAAGAAGATTCTGACCGAGTGCTCCGCCGATATTGAAGCGGGTCTCTCAATAGCCGAGAGCCTTGAGAAGCACCGCGGGCTGATCCCTGCCGCGTTTGTCGAAACGGTCAGGGCGGGCGAGGAGTCGGGAACGCTTCAAATCTGCTTTGAGCGGCTCTCCCGATACTACGAAAGAGCCCACCGAATCAGGCAGAAGCTTCGCTCGGCGATGATATACCCCGTTCTGCTGCTGGCTCTGTCGGCGATAGTTATGGGAGTTGTAATGACCGTTCTGATGCCGGTGATGCTGGGTCTATTGGAAAACGCCGGCGGCGAGCTGCCTTTGATCACAAGGGCTCTCGCGGCGGTTTCTCGTTTTTTATCGGCATATTGGCCGCTGATCGCTGCGGGAATATTGCTCCTCGCGGCGGCGTTGAGGCTGTTTTCGTTCACCGATTCCGGACGTCTGCTGATTTCATCGCTCAGGCTTCGTCTGCCGCTGATCGGCAGAGCGGAGAGGCTGAGCGCTGCGGGGCAGTTTGCCGGAACTTTTTCTATCCTCGCGTCCTCCGGGCTCGGGACGTCGAAGTCGATAAGAACCGCCGCGCGGGTGCTAGACAACCGGGTTATCGGCAGCTCTCTCGAATCTGCGGCGGAAAGCCTCGAATCGGGGCGGAGCCTTTCCGAGATCCTGAGCGAAAACCGCTGGCTTCCCGAAATGCTCGCCGAGGTTGCGGCCGCGGGGGAGGAGTCCGGCTCGCTCGCCGAGAGCTTTGAGCGCGCGGGAACATATTATGAGTCCGAGGCCGCGGCGATGTCTGACCGTGCGCTGAGGCTGATCGAACCGGCGCTGACGGCGGCGGTCGGAATTTTTACTGCGGTTATCGTCATCGCGGTATATACCCCGATGTTTAGTATGTATAACGGAATAGTCTGAGCGTGACCGACAAAGGAGGCCGACGATGAGATTTTCTGAGAAAAAGCGCGGTTTCACCCTGATGGAGCTTCTGATCGTGCTCGCGATAATCGCGATCCTCGCCGCAATTGCTATTCCGGTGTTCAGCGCTCAGCTCGACTCTGCCCGCGAAAGCGTCGACCTCGCAAATGCGCGTACTGCCTGCTCCCTCGCGGAAACTAATTATATGATTTATCATGCAGATGAAACCGGCACGATAACCTATTATTTCACTAAAGAGGGCAATAATTTGACCCTTGTTGGACACAGTGAAATTGCTCAAGTAACCGGTTGCAAGATTTGCAGTGTTCATAAAAGTGATAATCCTTTCACGGGTGAATCAAAGGCTCATAAAGGTAAAGAATTAACTGTCAACATTGAAAACGGTAAAGCCGTAGCCTATTGGGGTGAAACCCCTGTTAATCCATAATGTCCCTTTCGTACTTTTCTCCCGCCGCTGCGGCATTTATCCTCGTCTGGTTTTTCGCTGTCGGGGCCTGCGTCGGGAGCTTTGTTTATTGCGCGCTTGAGCGAAGCTCCGAGGGCAGAGGATTTATCGGCGGCCGCTCGGAATGCCGCTCCTGCGGGCGAAAGCTTTCGCCCCGAGACCTCGTTCCGGTCCTGAGCTATATTTTTCTGCGCGGAAAATGCCGATATTGCGGCGAAAAGATCGGCGCGGGGAGCTTCGCCGCCGAAGCCGTCTTCGGCGCGGCATATCTGATAATCGCGGCGGCCTGCGGGCTCAGCCTCGCGGCCCTCGAAAATATTGTTTTGTTTACACTGCTTCTTTCGGCTTCCGTCAGCGATCTGCGGACCTTGACCGTCCCGGACATTCTGCTGACCTCGCCGTTTGCGGCAGTTATGACTTTTTGGGCGATCGCGCCGCCGAACGACATCGCCGGAAGACTGGCGTTTTCCCTGATTTTCGGCGCGGCGATATATCTTTGCGCCCTTTTGACCGGAAAGGTTCTCGGTCAGCCCGCCCTCGGCGAGGCGGATATCGCCTGTTTTGTCCTCGGCGGAATGATGCTCGGCGCGAAAAAATCGCTGCTGATGCTCTTTCTCTGCTCGGTCTTCGGCCTTGCCGAAGCGGCAGTTTTAAGAATCGGAAGGCGCAAGCCCTTCGCTTTTGTACCGGCGATAACAGCCGCGGCCTTGATCGCCGCGCTCTTCGGAGACGCGATCACCGACCGCGTTTTTATTATTTATCAGAATTTCGGAGGCTGGTGATATGTTCAGAATTGCCGGAATCGACCTTCGCGACGGCGCGAGGCTCGCTATCCGCAGAGGAAAGGGATATGAGAGCTTCGGTCTCGCCCTCCCCAGTTGTCCCGAGGGGCTCGCGGGAGAGTTTAAAAAGCGCGGGCTGAAAATTCGCCGCGCGGCGGTAGTTCTTCGGCCGGAGGACTGCTGCTGCCGAAAAATCGCGTCGGAATTTAAGACCAAAAAGCAGATAGAGGCCAATCTGCCCTATGAGTTTCGCGACTACCTTAAGGCTCCGCCCGAAAGTTATGTCTTCGACTATGCCGTTCTCGGCGAGGGCGCGGGGATTCTCGCGGCCGCCGCCCCGAAAGAGCGGATCGAAGCGCTGAGAAGCGCCTTTTCCCGCGAGGGAATCAACCTCGTTTCGGCGATCCCCGCCGAGGCGGCGTATTCAAACCTGATGCTCGGAAACCTCTCCTGCGCTCACCGCCACTGTGTAATCGAGGCGAAAAGCGGCGCCGTGCGGATATTTATGTCCGACGGCGGCAGATATGAGTGGACCTACTCCGCTGAATACGGCGGCGAGGGGCTTGTCAGTATTGTCGAGAGGGCTCTGCGCTATCTGAGCCGAAGCGCGCCGGTCGCGCATATCCACCTCGCCTCGGGCGATGAACGGCTGAAAGCCGCGCTTTCCGAGGCGCTGGGGCTGCCGGTTCTCGGATGCGAGGAATTTTGCGGCGGATTCGGCGGTTTTCCTGCGGCCCTCGGCGCGGTTTTGGGAGGCGGTCATCAATGAGCGCAAAAAGGACTTTAAATCTCGCTAAAAAGGACCGCGGCCGCCTCAGCCCTGTCGGGTTTGCGGCGTCGCTCGCGGCTGTGCTTCTTATTGCCGCGCTGTTCTCTGAGCTTGCCGTCAGCCGGCGGCTAGAGAGGGTCAGGGCGGCCGAGGCCGAGCTTTCGCGCCTCGAAGCCGAAACGGTTGAACTGGAGCGGGTCGCCTCGGAATATCCCGAGCTCTCGCAGGAATATCTCAGATGGTGCTTTTCGGGCGGAGGCCTGCCCGACCGCGACAGCGTGCTCGAACTGGTCGAAGAGGGCGTTTTTCCGGTCTGCGGCGTCAAAAGTCTGACAATATCAGGGCGGACTCTCTCGCTCGAGCTGGCCGGTCTGACCCTCGGCGAGGTCTCGGAGCTGATCCTCTCTTTGGAGGAATATGACATTGTCGAAAGCGCCGAGCTGTCGTCGGTCGGCGGTCAGGGCAGCTCCGCAAAGCTCACGGTCACGCTCCGCGAGCCGGACGGCGAACAGGCGGGAGGCGATTAGTTATGCTCAGAAAGACAATTCCAAAGCGCCTTTGCGCCGTCATTATGGCCGCGGCTGCGGCGCTCGTCGCGCTGGTCTATGTTTTTGCGGTGCAGCTTCCGGTGAGCGCGCGGCTTTCGGAGATCGAGGCCGAGACCGGCGAGCTGCTGGAGCGGCGTGAGCTCGCTGCCGAAACCGCGGCGGAGTGTGAAAGAATGAAAAGCGAGATCGAGGCGGCAAAGTCGTCTTCCGAGGTCAGCCCTCTGCCTGATTACGACAACCTGCCCGAGATAATGCTCGGCTTCTCCGAAATCTTTGGCGGAGAGCTGCCCGACCTTCGCTCCGAGGGAATCAAGCAGGACGGCGGCGTCGGCAAGCGGGTGATAAGCTTCAGATTTGAGGCTGGGAGCTTCGCCGATGCGCGCAAAACGCTCGCCGGAATGAACGGCCTCGGCTTCCGCTCCGAGGTTGAGAACCTCAGCCTCGGCTCTGACGGCGACCTGCGCTCCGGCGGGCTGACGGTCAGCGGCAGCATCGCGTTTTACGAGCTGAGCGGAGGCGCAAAATGATCCGCAGGAAAAACCCGCGCGGCGCAACGCTTCTGCTCGCGCTGTTGCTTTTGCTCGCCTGTTCGCTCTGCGGCACTGCAGCCCTGAACGCCGCCACGGCCGGCGCACTGAGCGGGGCAAATTCCCTGAGCAGCCGCCAGAGCTATCTCGCGGTCTCGTCGGCAGCACAGCTGATTAGGAAGCAGCTCAATTTCTCCGCCGAAGCGAAATACACTTATAGGCCGCAATATTCCGAGCTCAACCCGTTTGAGGTCGTCTCCGCTGAGCTGACCGAGGACTTCTCACTCCCCGAGCAGGACAGCGTTTATTCGCTCTTTTGGGAGGATTTTTGCGATGCGCTCGGCTCAAATGCCGTGGGGCTTCTGCCCGAAAACTGGCAGATCAAAAAGCCGATGCAGAAGGAGCCTTTACCTGTCATTGAGCTTAAAATAAGCCCGAGCGGCTTTGAGTTCGATGAGGTAAGCATTAAAATATCACTCGAATCCGGCAAAATTGTGGTCAGAGTCGGTTCTGAGAACGGCCCGGTTCTCGGCTTCACCGCGAAAATAACGGTCAGCCAACCGGAAATTTCCGAGACCTATGAAACGGTTGATACCGGTTGGGGCAGCGTTGAGAGGCTCGCGGAGTCGGAAGCATTCTTTAAAATCGAGGTCGACGCCGAGAGCGCCGCGATTGAAGGGGTGGATAATCTTGAAATTTGAACAAAAGCGGGGCGAGACACTCGCCGAAACGCTTGTTTCGCTCGCGATCTTCGCGATCTCGGCAGCGCTTCTCGCGTCGATGATAAGCGCCGCGGCGGACATCGGCGCGGGCTATATCGGCTCGCGGCCGGAGCTTTATTCCGAGCTGTCCTCGGCCGAGAGCCAAAGCGGAGAACCTTTGGCAGGGGAGATAATAATCAGCCGCGAGGGCTTCCCCGGGCGGGAAATAACCCTCGATGTCAATGTTTATGGCGGCGAGAATTTTAAGTCGTATTCCGAGGCTGGCGATAAAGAGGGGAATTGACTGACATATTGATGTGCCGCCGAGGTGACTTATTATTTCTGATTTCTTGAAATGGCTCGTCTTTAATTGCTTTATACGAAAATATGCTGCAAATTGAGCGCCCCGCCGACCGGTTGGCCTGCGGGGTGAGTGCTGTTTGAAAGTGAGCAAAATTTCACGTTCTTCTGCTCGTCTCCCCTCACCCCCTGAAAGAAATCCGGAATTTTTTGATTTATTTGAAAAAACCGATTTACAATTTTGAGCTGCTGTGATATAATAACTGTGATTATTGCGCCGCGCCGACGGTTCCGGTCTGTTCAGCAGGCCGCGAAACGAAAGGAGAATCGGATAAATGAAGCACAGTGCAACCCGAAATCTGATAATAAGTCTGGTCTGTATTTCAATGCTCTGCGTCGCGGTATTTATGTATCTGGCCGTGCGAATGAATCTCCGGGGCGCCGAGGCGATCGGTGAGATCGGCTCGGTCTATATGGCCGGAATGAGCGAGCAGGCGGCTTCACATTTCGGAACAGCTATTCAGCTCCGTCTTTCTCAGGTCAGCGGGCTCGTCGATTCCTGCTCCCCCGAAAGCGTTAAAAACCGGACGACGATGCAGGTGACCCTCAGCTATAACGCCCGCGCAAGGGGATTTAATCACCTCGCGCTTTACGGCCGAGACGGCTCCTTTGAGATGCTCTACGGCAGCCAGATCGAGGCGGAGGACTCCGAGGCGTTTTTGAAGTCGCTCGAGGACGGCGAGGAAAAAATGGCGGTCGGATATGACGCTTTCGGCGACAAAACCCTTCTTATGGGCATTCCCGCCGCATATCCTATGTCCGACGGCAGCGAGAGCGTTGCTCTTGTCGCCGCCCTGCCGATCAGCTATATAAGCGACACACTTTCGCTCGATTCCGACAACGCGATGATCTATTACTTTATCATCGACCACGACGGCGAGTTTATTGTCCGCGACACCGACATCACCGACGAAAACTACTTCACCCGCGTTCTCAACCGCTATGACGACGCCGACGGAATGACCGGCGAGCAGTATATCTCCGAGCTGAAGAAGATCATGGCCTCCGGCGGGGATTATACCTGCGAATTTACCATCGAGGGCGAGCGGCGCCACCTTTACAGCACCGAGCTGCCCTATTCCGAGTGGTACCTGATGCTGTTCATGCCCTACGGACAGATCGACCGACTTGTGAACAGCCTAAGCAGCTCCTGGGGCTGGTCTTCGCTTTTGAGCTGCCTTCTGATACTCCTCGGGCTTCTGACGGTGTTTACCTGGTACATAATCATGACCCGCAGGCAGATGCGCGAGCTCGACGAGGCGAAGCGCGCCGCCGAGCACGCCAATCAGGCAAAGAGCGAGTTTCTCTCAAACATGAGCCACGACATCAGAACGCCGATGAACGGAATCGTCGGAATGACCGCGATCGCGAGCGCAAACCTCAACAATATGCAGCAGGTTCAGAACTGTCTGAAAAAGATCGCGCTTTCGAGCCGCCACCTTCTCGGGCTGATAAACGATATACTCGATATGTCGAAGATCGAGAGCGGAAAGCTCACTCTGCACATGGAGCAGATGTCCCTCCAGGAGACGATGCAGGGGATAGTCAACATCGTTCAGCCGCAGGTCAACGCGAAGGGCCAGAGGTTCGACGTCTATGTCTATGATATTCCGACCGAACACGTCTTCTGCGACAGTATCCGCCTCAATCAGATACTTCTCAACCTGCTCGGCAACGCGATCAAATTCACCCCCGAGGGCGGAAATATCAGCGCGGTCCTCTATGAAGAGGCGTCGCCGCTCGGCGAGAGCCATGTCAGAGTTCACCTCAGAGTAAAGGACAACGGAATCGGAATGTCCGACGAATTCCAAAAGCACATCTTCGAGTCCTTCTCCCGCGAGGACAGCAGCAGAGTCCAGAAAACAGAGGGCTCCGGCCTCGGAATGGCGATAACCAAATATATAGTCGACGCGATGAAGGGCAGCATCGAGGTTGAGAGCAAGCTCGGCGTCGGAACCGAATTCCGCGTTGTCTTAGACCTCGAAAAAGCGCTCGTTCAGGAGGCGGATATGTCGCTCCCGCCGATGGATATTCTTCTCATCGATGACGACGAGCTGCTCTGCGAGAGCGCGGCAGGTACTCTGCGCTCGATCGGCTGCTGTGTAGACTGGTCGCTGAGCGGCGAGGCGGCTATTGAGCAGGCCGCTGCCCACCGCGTCAGCAGCGGCGCTGACTACCCGATAATCCTTGTCGACTGGCGGCTCCCCGGAATAGACGGGATCGAGACCGCGCGCAGGCTCCGCGAAACCGTCAGCGAAGATACGGTTATTCTTCTGACAACCTCCGCCGATTGGAACGAGGTCGAGGAAAAGGCGAAGGAAGCAGGAATCAACGGGACTATCCCGAAGCCGCTGTTCCGCTCGACTCTTTATTACAGTCTGAGGCAGTATTGCGGCGATGAATGCGAGAACACCGCCCCCGAGGACCACGGCTCTGTCGAGCTGGCGGGACACAGGGTTCTGCTCGCCGAGGACAACGACCTCAACTGGGAGATCGCCGAGGAGCTTCTCTCGGGCATCGGCTTAGAGCTCGAGCGCGCCGAAAACGGCCAGGTCTGCCTGAATAAGTTCCAGAGCAGCCTGCCGGGATATTACGACGCGATACTTATGGATATAAGAATGCCGGTGATGAACGGCTATGAGGCGACAAAGGCGATAAGAGCCCTCGAACGCTCCGACGCGGCAAAGGTTCCGATAATCGCGATGAGCGCGGACGCGTTTTCCGACGACGTTCAGCGCTGTCTCGACTGCGGAATGAACGGCCACATGGCGAAGCCTATCGACATGAACGAGGTCGCCGAGGTTCTCAAAACCCACCTTGCCGAAAACTGATCTTTAAAATTTGGAGGAAACGATAATGAAACGGTTTTTTGCAGCTTTGCTTGTGCTTTTATTTCTGATGACCGCCTGCGGCAGCCCGGCCGGGATCGGCGGCGAAGTCTCTGAGGAAAGCGGCAGCCCCGACGCTCCGAAGGAAACCGAGCTGGCGCTCTGGACATATCCGGTCGGAGGCTGGGCAAGCAACAGCACCGTCTCAGCATTCGTCACCGCCTTTAACCGCACCCACCCCGAGATACATCTCTCGATCCGTATACTCAGCTATGACGACGGCGACGCCGAGATCGAAAAGGCGATCGCCGACGGAAACGCGCCCGACCTTGTTTTTGAGGGCCCCGAGCGCCTTGAAGCCAACTGGGGAGCGAGAGGGCTGATGGCCGACATCGGCGGCCTCTGGGAGAGCGACGCCGCCTCTCAGATTTTTGATTCCGTCGCCTCTGCCTGCCGCAATTCCGACGGGACAAGCTATATCTACCCGATCTGCATGACCACCCACTGTATGGCGGTAAACCGCGACCTGTTCGAGAAAGCGGGAGCTTGGCAGTATATCGACGAAAGCAGCCACACCTGGACCACCGACGGCTTTATCTCCGCGGTCAAGGCGCTTAACGACTACGGCGTTGAGCGAATCGCCGAGGTCTACTGCGGCGGTCAGGGAGGAGATCAGGGAACAAGAGCCCTTGTCAACAACCTTTACAGCGGCAGCTTTACCGACTCTGCCCACACCCGCTACACCTTCAACAGCCCCGAAAACATCAAGGCTCTCGAGCTTCTTAAGAGCCTTGACGAAATATATTTCGACGACACCGCTCTCGGCGCCGACAGCATCAAGCGCTTCAGCAACGGCGAAATCGCGATGACCTTCTGCTGGAATGTCGCGAACGAGGTCACCGAGACAATAAACAACCCCGACCGCGATTTCGACATCTTCCCGCTCGCTTTTCCGACCGACGACGGCGACGTCAATCTCCAGGGCGGAATCTGGGGCTTCGGGATCTTCGACAACGGCGACGCTGGCAAGATCGAGGCGGCAAAGGAGTTTATCCGCTATATCGCCGAGGACACCGACAGCTACACTCAGGCGGTTCTCTCGCTGACCTTCTGGCCTGTCAAGGATGTTCCGAACATCTATGAAAACGACGACCTGATGACCGAATATTTCGCTCTGCGCGAATATCTCGGCGACTACTATCAGGTAACTCCCGGCTGGGCCGAGGCCCGCACCGCCTGGTGGACTATGCTCCAAAAAATCGGCGCCGGAGCCGACATCGCCGAGGCTGCGGCGGAGTTTGAGGACGCAGCGAACAAAGCCGCGGGAAACTGAAAAACTTAACCGTGCCGCACGGGCGTTTGCCCTGCGGCCTGTTATATTATTGAAAATTCCGCCGCCGAAAACCGCCGATATTCGGCAAAATGCTGTATTTTCGGGCGCGTTCTTAATTTTTAGTCACTTTACTTTGACAAATACGGCGGAGGGCTGTATAATTTATATATCTGGAAACGAGGGTCTTGCCTTCAAAAAGGAGGAGAAAGAGTTAAAATGCGCAGATTTGTCAGTCGGCTGACCGCTCTGGCGGCGGCCCTTGCGCTTATTCTGTCCGCTTCGGCGGCAACGGCATACGCCGGGGAATCAAGGGCAAAAATCGAGTTCACCGAAGAGGAGCAGGAATATATTGCTTCCCACCCCTCGGTCAGAATAGGCTATGTTCAGGACAGAATACCGGTCTCTTTTTCTGACGACAACGGCGAGTTCGCGGGCATCTCGCGCGAGATATTCGACTATGTCAGCAGCGTCTGCGGCATCGCCTTTGAATACAGCCCGCTGCCTGCCGGCGACGTCACCTATGAATACCTTCTCGACGGAGGATATGATCTTGTTTCCAGCGTTGAATATAATAAGGAGAACCAGCAGGCAAGGGGAATACTGATGAGCGACCCTTATCTGACAAGCCGAAAGGTCGTCGTCGCGAGAAACGACATTGATTTCAGCTATGACGCCGACCTCAAGATCGCTATCTCCACCGGCTCGCAGACTCTGAGGAAGGTTCTCAACGAAACCTACCCGAATTTTGAGCTTGTCGACTACCCCACAATCACCGACTGCTTCGACGCCGTCAGGTCGGGAGAGGCCGATCTTTTGATGCAGAACCAGTATGTTGTCGAGCACTGGATCTCGAAGCCGGTCTATGAAAAACTGAAGGTAATACCCGTTCTCGGCCTCGACGACCAGCTCTGCTTCTCGGCGGTTGTCGCTTTCGGCGACTATGACGGCGCTTCCGAAGAGGACGGCAGAATATTGATCGACATTCTCAATAAAGCAATCAACTCGATGACCGAGGACGAAGTCGCGAGCTTTACTATCCGTTCGGTAATCCAGAATCAGTACAGATACAATATCACCGACTTTTTATACCGCTACCGCCTCGCGGTCAGCATTATCGCGGTGTTTGTTGTTGTGATACTTGTCCTTCTGTTCCTTTTGGTCAGGCTCTATGTCAGCTACGCCGAAAATAAGGCCGACGCAAGGGTCAGGGGCAGATTCCTCTCGACTATGAGCCACGAATTCCGCACCCCGCTGAACGGCCTTATCGGCCTGAATTACCTGATGTCTCAAAAGCTTGACGACAGGGAGCGGCTCAGAAGCTATATCCGCCAGTCTGACGTCACCGCAAACTACCTTTTGACCCTTGTCAACGATATGCTCGATATGTCGAGTCTTCAGGCGGAAAACCTCGAACTGGTTCAAAAGCCGGTCGATCTTGTCCTGCTCTTTGAAACCGTCGATTCGATCTCGGCGAATACAATGGCCGAAAAGGGGATCAGCTACAACGCGGAATATGACCTCGGCTGTCCGTTTATAACAGGCGACGAGGTCAGGATCCAGCAGGTGCTCCTCAACCTTTTGGACAACGCAAAGAAATTCACCCCGGCGGGCGGAAGGGTCGAGCTTAAAGTCAGCCAGAACACCTCTGCCGACGGCAAAACCGTCACCTCCGCAGTTATTTCTGACAACGGAAAGGGGATCAGCGGGGAGTTCCAGAAGCACATTTTCGACACCTTCCAGCGTGAGCTAGAAACTGTCTCTGCCGGAAACCAGGGAACCGGCCTCGGGCTTCCGATCAGCAGGCGGCTCGCGCAGCTCATGGGCGGCGACATCACATTCGTCAGCCGGAAGGGGAGCGGCAGCACCTTTACATTCACATTTAAAGGCGAGGCGGCGTCTAAGCCCGAAGCCGACGGCGAAAACCGCCATGCAAGCGCAAACGCTCTGCCGAGAGTGCTTGTTGCCGAGGACAACGAACTCAACGGCGAAATAATTCTCGAGATGCTCAAAGAAAACGGCATCGAGGCCGAGCTTGCCGAAAACGGGAAGACCGCGCTCGAAAAATTCTCCGCTTCGCAGCCTGGGAGATTCGACGTGATACTTATGGACCTTCTGATGCCGGTTATGGACGGCTTTGAGGCGTCGAAGGCGGTCAGGGCGCTTTCGAGACCCGATGCGAAGACGGTAAAGATAATCGCCTGCACCGCAAACTCCACCGACGCCGACAGAGAAAAGGCGAAAGCAAGCGGAATGAACGACTTTATTACAAAGCCGCTCGATGTCGGCGTGCTCCTCAAAAAGCTGTCGGAGATGTGAAGTATAGCATATTTTAAAAGTTTTCGGCCCAACCTTTTAAAAGGCTGAACCGAAAACTTTATTTTTGTAAGTACAGGCAGAATATATATAATTACGTTCAAAATTCCAGTCACTTTTTTACAAATTTTCATTGACAACAAATAAAAATTGTTGTATAATAACATATGTATTTTTTAATTAGGATCATGCCGCGCCACTGCACACTGCTCAGAGCTTTTACCAGTCTGATTTTGCGTGTGGCTGGCGGGGCTCAAACCTTTTTAAAGGTGGAAATGAGTATGCGCATTGCGGTTTGTGACGACAACCCGATAGATCGGGGAATTGTGTGCTCTCTTTTGGAGCAGGTTTTTGCCAACGACGAAGCTCTTGCCGAAACTTCTCTCGAAGCTTATGACAACGGCCTCGTCCTTTTGGACGAGGTCCGCGACGGCGAATGGTTCGACGTCATTTTGCTCGACATCTATATGCAGGGCCACCTCGGAATAGATGTCGCTCACCGGCTCAGGGCGATAGGATATGACGGGGCGATAGTCTTTTTGACTGCGACCTCTGACTTCGCCATCGACGGATATGAAGTCTCCGCCGCCGGATACATAGTCAAGCCCGCGACGGTCGAGCGCCTCACCGAGGTTCTCGGGCGGGTCAATAAGGTAATGCGCGAGAAGTCCTACTCGGTGCGCCAGCGCTCCGCGCTCAAAAGAATCCCTCTGGCCGAGATTTCGTTTATCGAGTCGAGCAACAACAAGTGTATTCTTCACCGCTCGAACGGCGAAGCATATAATATCTATAAGCGGTTAGACAAGATCGAGGAGGAGCTCGCCGGCGACGACAGATTCTTAAGATGCGCCCAAAGCTTCATCGTCAATATGGACTATATCTCCCAGGTGGACAAATCCTTCTACCTCACCACCGGCGATATAGTGCTGATCCGCCAGCGCAGCCTCAAAGCGATCCAGCAGACATACTATAATTATATAAGCAGGAAGTCCCCCGGCGGCAAAAAATAGACTTATCCTAAGCCGAGATTGCCAAATTCACAATAAAACCTGCAAATTTCACAAAATGCTTGCAAAAAAATTTTTTTGTGCTAGAATATAAGTGGACTTGGTATAAGTTATTGATTACTCTTACTCCAACCGAAAATATCAGGCTGAAACAGAAAATTCGGCCGCGCAGATTGCCAGATTCACAATAAACCCTGCGGATTTCACAATGTGCGTGCAAAAGAATTTTTCTGTGCTAGTATATAGGTGGACTTGGTAGTAGATTTTGATAACTCTTACTCAAAAGTCTTTAGAAAATATTAAATTCATAATCACTCA
>CANQJB010000035.1 GCA_947624155.1 uncultured Clostridia bacterium | reverse complement strand
ATGAGAATGTACAGCCTTGAGGACGGCAGGAAGCAGCTTCATAGATACAATAAGCTGTCGAACAGCATTCCGAAAACTTGCCTGAAGTTCAGAAGCCCGGAAGAGGTATTAAAAGATTATCTTGCAATAATGTGGTGAAGCAGCAAAGCCCTCTTCTTCCCCTCCTCGTCGCCTACGGCTCCTCGTAGGGGAAGAAGGTTCATCTTTTTTTGAAGCGAGTGTAACATATCATTGACAAACGTACATATTGACGTGAGAGAGGATGTTTGAAATTACGAATGTCACTGCATAAAAAGAGGCGCCATATCGGCGCCTCAAGCGATATTAAGTTATCTCTTTCTCGGGAGATCAATTATATCAAAGAACTCGGGCTTCAGCTTGAACTCTCTCGCGATCAGGAAAGGATAGTTGTCGCGCTGGCCGTTGAGCCAGCTGTTTCCGTCGCAAAGGCCCCAGAAAATGATGCTGTCGAGAAGGCCCTCTTCAGAAAGATCCATCAGCATATTGAAGGTGTCGATATAGGTCTTCGCGTGGAGCTCCTCCTGCTCCTTGGTCAGCGGGATATTGTTGCCGTACTGATCCTGATTGTAGGTGCTCATATCCATCTCGGTGACCTCAAAGACAAGGTCGGGCTTGATTTCTCTGAGCCTCGCGAGAATCTGATAGTTTTCGGTCATCGCGGCGACGTCCTGGCCGTTGCCGATGTGCATCTGGAAGCCGATTCCGTCGATCGGGACGCCGTCCTCAAGCATCTTCTTGACGGCGTTATACATTCTTATTGCCTTTGAGGACGAGCTCTCGAGGCTGTAATCGTTGATGATAAGTCTGGCGTCGGGGTCGGCCTCGTGGGCGGCGATGAACGCCGTCTCGATAAAGTCATATTTGTCGCCGTCGCCGTCATAGTCGCCGACGATCTTAGACCAGTTGGAATATCTGAGCTGACCGTCGTCGCCGATGACCTCGTTTACAACGTCCCAGCTCTTTACTCTGCCCTTATAGCGGGAGACGATGGTCGTGACATGGTCCTTGATCCTCTGGATCAGAACGTCGGCCGAGACCTCTTTTCCGCCGTCCTTAAAGAACCAGTCGGGGCATTGAGAGTGCCAGAGAAGGGTGTGGCCGCGGGGAACGATGTCGTTTTCCTCGCAGAAATCGACGAACTTGTCGAAGTTAGCGAAGTTATAGGTGTCCTCGCTTGGGTGAACCGCGTCGGGCTTCGACTCGTTTTCGAGAACGAGTGTGTTGAACTGCTTCAGAATCGTCTTGTATTCCGGGCTGTCGGGGTTGTCGAGGTTCCAGGTGTTGATCGCGCAGCCTACGCGGAAATAGTCCTTATAAGCTTCGGCGAGCGAGGGCGCGTTGTCGTCATAAGAAAACTCGGCGGTCTGAGCTCCGCAGGAGCAGAGAAGAACGGCCGCCGCAACAACGGCGCATAAAATTCTTGCAAAATGTCCCATAGTAAATTTCCTTTCTTAGATAAGCAAATGCGAAAGTGTCCAATCTGAACACATAAAATTAAAAGTTTTCGGTCGAGCCTTTTTCAAAAGGCTCGCAGGGTTAAGGGGCAGAGCCCCTCACCGCGTCCGCAGACGCGGAACTCTTTGCGAAGCGAAGCGCAGGAGGGTAGTCAAAACAGTCCGGTGGACTGTTTTGACGTAGGGGACCCTCGCCGGGGGTCCCCTGATTTACCAAACGCTGCGTTCGGTAAATCGAAAAATATCTTTGTCTCAGATATTCCTGCAAATTTATATTTTAATTCTCTTCCGTCGCCTTTTTCTGCTTGAGCATTATCTGCTTGCGGTATTGAAGCGGGCTCATTCCCGCGATGATCTTGAACTGGCGGCAGAAGTGCTCGATGCTCTGATAGCCGCAAAGCTGCGCGATCTTCTGGGAAGAGAACGCCGAGCTCTGAAGATACTCCTTGGCGAGATCGACGCGGCGGTTCAGAACGTCCTGCATACAGGAGACGCCGAACTGCTTTTTATAGATACTCTGGAGATAGCCGGTGCTGACATGGACTCTCTGAGCCATTTCGCTGACCGTCCACTGATAGTCGGGGCGGGTCTGGATATCGTAGCGCAGATTGATCAGCTCGCGCTGCTGCTCGGTCATTGTGCTGTCCTCGACCGATTCGGCGATCTTCATCACCATCAGTCTCATTATCATTCCCATCGACTGCTGACTGTGGGCAAAATCCGAGAAAAATTCCTTTTCAAGGACCTTGAACAGGTGATCCATGCTGTCGGGAGAACGGAGAGCGATAGGAGTGCCGAGAGGGATATTGAGCTTTGAAATGAAGTCCTCGTCGGTATAGAACCTGACATAGAAGTTTGCGTACTCGCCGCCGTAAGCCTCGTAGCTCGCAGGCATGAAAGGCGGATAGAGCAGAACGGTGTCGGCCGGGACTATAACGTCTTCCTCGGCTGTGTGGATTTTTGCGCTCGATTTTGTCTGAACCAGAAGCCACCAGTCGTGACTGCCGTCATAATAAGTGAAATCAGGTTCGTGAACTGAATTGAGCCAAACAAAGTTTATATCAACCATTTTCATTCCTCCTCTTTCGGTCGATTTGATTTAAGCCGGTTATTCCGGCCAAGTTATAGCGCACTTATATAATGACGCATATTTCAGTATTTGTCAAGCCCTTTTTTCTCGGTTTGAGTATTTTTTATCAAAAACGTTCAATCTGCTGTTATATTTGGGCTGATACGCACTGCAAATTTACAAAAATGCCTATTGCTTTTTGGATTTTGAAGTGGTATAATACAGAATGTATTTATATGCTCTCCGCGTTTTTCAGCCGGAGACTGATCTCAAAACAATTCGGAAGGACAGATTTTATGACTAAAAAGCTTGCGGCAGTTTTTGCCGCACTTGTAATTGCAATATCGGCGATGGGCCTGACCGTTTTCGCGGAAGGCTCCTGCACCCTCAGCCAGACCTCTCAGGCGAGAGCCGGCGGCACCTTCACCGTCGACGTCATTTTGGATTCCAACCCCGGGCTCAACAGCGTAAGCTGCAACATCAGATATGACTATCAGTACCTCGAATTTGTCGAGGTCTCCGATTCCGGTCTGCTGGGCGGATTCTACTATACCAATATCGACTCAAATCTTCAGCTTACATGGTCAAACGGCTCCGATACCACCGCCAACGGCGTTCTCGCGACGGTGACCTTTAAAGCCCTCAAAGAGGATTTCAGCGGAACGATGGTATATAACACCGCCGTCGCGTTCAGCGCCAACGGCATCTCGGTTCCGATCGACGGAGCAACAGCTATATTGAACTTCGGCGATCCTCTTCCCGCAGTAACCGAGCCGGAGGTTCCCGCTGAACCCGACCCTGCCGCGACCGAAAGCTCAGATCTTGAGCAGGTCGACGACGACGCGGAGGTCATGCCGAACGAGACCGAGGCGCCGGAGGTAACCGAAGCTCCTGAGACCACCGAGGCCCCGACCACAACTCCCGCCCCGACGACCACCTCCGCAACCACCACCAGAAGGCGCTCGACCACGACCGCGCCCACCACCACCGAGCCTCCGACAACTACCCCCGCGCCGACTACCACTCCCCCGACAACCACCGCTCCGCCCACCACTACTCCCCCGCCGACCACCACCGAGCCTCCGACGACAACCGCTCTTGACACCGCCACCGAGCCTGTCGAAGAGCCGGTTTATCAGATCACTACCTCTGAGCAGGCTTTCGCCGAGATCTATGACGAAGGCGTCGACAACGACGCCGCCAACAACGGCACAATGCTGATCGCACTGATAATGATCGCGCTGACCGTCGTCGTTGTCTTAGCGCTTGAGGTTTATAAGCATTCGAGATAATAAAACGCCCGGGTCTAAGGCTCGGGCGATTTGTATAGAAACGAAGAGTCAAAAGTTCTCCCTCACTCCACTTCCCCGTTATTGACACTCCCCTTGAATTGTGTTATATTATAATATAGTCTGCTCAGCAGGCACAAGGAGGTTTTATAATGAGAAGATTTATCAACAAAAAGGTTATTTTAGCCGTTGTCGCTGTTATACTCGTCATTCTGATCGCGGTGAGCTGCCTGACGATCGTCCCTCCGGGACACACCGGCGTCGCAGTCACCCTCGGCCGCGTTGAGGAGGGCGTTTTGCAGGAAGGGCTTCACTTCAAGCTGCCGTTTATCCAGAATGTTGTAATGATCGACAACCGCATCACCAAGCTTGAGGTCGACACCGAGGCGTTTTCGAGCGACCTCCAGACTGTCGAGACTACCCTTGCGATCAACTACCGCGTCGATACCTCTAAATCTTACAGCATCTATAAAAACATCGGCGGAGACTATGAGGCCGTTCTCATTACTCCGGCGGTAAACGAGGTTTTGAAGGCTATCGCCGCGAAATATACCGCCGAGGAGAGCGTCACAAACCGCACCCTTATCTCCGCGGGACTCGTCGAAGGTCTCAACGAAAAGCTCAACGACATCGGCCTCTATGTTACCGACGTCAATATCATCAACTTTGAATTCTCCGAGGCGTTCATCACCGCAATCGAGGAAAAACAGGTAGCTCAGCAGGAGCTTTTGAAGGCCGAGACCGAAAAGGAGACCAAAATCACCAATGCCGAAGCCGAGGCGGAGGCTATCAAGGTCAAGGCTGAGGCCGAGGCCGAGGCGATGAGAATTACCGCAGACGCAGAGGCAGAGGCAAACTCGATCATCTCGGAATCGCTGACCGAGGAGCTAATCGAATACCACAAGATCGAAAAGTGGAACGGCCAACTCCCGACCGTCACCGGCGGAAGCGGAACATTTATGGACATCTCCGACATAGTCGGCAGCGAATCTCAGCCCGCTGTCATTGAGGACGAGGTCCCCGTTCAGTAATCAGGGGTGATATGATGAAAAGGATTTTATCCGCAGCGATCGCCGCAGTCGTTCTTGTGATGTCGCTCTGCGGCTGCTCCGCCGCCAAAAAGCTTACGGCCTTCGGGCTCTATTCCAAAGCCGTCTCAGATGTTGCAAATGCCGGCGGCGTTGAAATGGACGTCGATATAACTATCAGCTTCGACAACGAGCAGCTCAGCGGCCTGACCACCACCGTCGGAATGAATATGAAATACAGCGGCGACCGCTCGCAGGTCACAATGGATGCCGGCGAGGCCGGAACAACTGTCACAACGGTAATCGGCAGCCATATGTATGTCGAACTGCCTCAGTCTGGCATCAAACAGCACTATGCCCTCCCCGACGACAGCGCCGAGCTCGTTGATTCCGGCGAAGAAGCGGGGCTTCCGAAGCTCGGCGAGGCGCTTTTCGCAAACATCGAAATCGTCGAAAACGACGACGGCACAAGGTCGGTGACCGTTTTCCCGAAGCCGGAGGACCTCAGCAGCATTCTCTCGGGGATAACCGGCGAGCTCGGCGAACAGCTCACCGTCACCTTCGACGACCTGATGATGAAAATGAACTTTGACTCCGAAGACAGGCTCGACAGCATGGATCTCGACTGCAAAATGGTTTATAATGTAATGGGCATCGAGATCGCGGGGAATATGAGCGCGGTTTATAAGCTTGTGAATCTCGGCTCCGCCCCCGAAATCGAAATGCCGGACGACCTGAAGAGCTTCCAGGAAATGGGCGAATATAAGCCGTGAGGCTGATCGGCTGAAAAGATTAAGAGCTGCACTGCTGGGAGGTGCGGCTCTTTTTTGAGGGAAGTTTTTGTGGGGGGCAGGGGCGGCAATAAGCACTTTAAATGAGATTTAGCGCGACCAAATACTGATATCTTATTAGCCTCAAGATATTGACAAAAACAAATATCGGGTATATACTCGTCAAAAAGGAGGTCGATAATTATGACCGGCAGACTTTCAAACAAAAACGCCTCGCCCGAGGCGGTTGAGCTCTACCGCTTTATCTGCGAAAACTACGGCCGCAGGATCATCTCCGGGGTTCAGGAATGTCCCTCGCCGAAGTGGTGCGAATCCGAGATGAATTTCCTCGGCGAACAGGTCGGCAGACTCCCCGTTATCCGCGGGCTTGACTTTATCCACGACGACTATGACGGCGTTCTCAGGCGCTCAAAGGAATGGCACGGCCGCGGCGGGGTAGTCACGGTCTGCTGGCACACCGGCCTCATCGGCAACACATATCCCGCCTCAAAAGAGGAGCTGCCCGAATTTGAAAAGCTCTTTGAAGCTGAAAGCGAGGAACAGAAGCTACTATTCGGGCGGTGGGAGAGAGCCACGAAAGTTCTCGGCGAGCTCCGCGACGAAGGCATTCCCGTGCTTTGGCGGCCGTTTCACGAGTTCGACGGCCAGTGGTTCTGGTGGGGAAAGGGCGGCGCGGAGGTATTTATCCGGCTCTGGCGAATGATGTATGACAAATTCACCTCGGAATATGGGCTCAACAACCTGATCTGGGTGCTCGGCTATTCCGGCGCGGTGAAGCCCGGGTGGTACCCCGGCGACGGTTACTGCGACGTTATCGGCTCCGACAACTATGACGGCACCACAAATTCCGCCTCATGGCCGAGGCTTAGGGCGGTCACCGAATCGAAGCCCTATGCTCTTCACGAGATCGGCGCGCTGCCCCCGATCGGCGATTATGAGCGCGAGGGCGCGGTCTGGAGTTGGTTTATGAACTGGCACACACAGTATCTGATCCGCGAAAACAGCCTCGACCGGCTCAGGGAATACTATTACAGCCCGACGGTCATAACGCTTGAGGAATATGTGGAGATGAAAAAGCGGTGAGACATACAAATAAAACTCATCGCAGTTTCTTATTGAATTTTTAGGCGCAAGCTCATACGCTAAGGTTCGCGCACTCCTGTCGGACGCGCAAATTTAAAGGGACGCCCCTCTCTTGCAGGGCGTCCCTTTATCTTATCTGCGGTGCGCGCAGGGATTTGACCAAGAGGACGAGCAATCAATCGTACAACAACGCAATTAAAACTCTTTGAGGACAAGCGGTCTGTCATTTATGACCGCGACGTCCGAAAAGCAAGTTTTAATGCTTTGTTTGATTGCAAAGTCCGATTGGATACAAAACCAGCTTGCATTGCAGCCTTTCGAAAAAGGCTCGACCGAAAACTCTCAATTTACTGCTATTAAATCGCAACTTAAAACCGCCTCCAATTACCCCTCTCACCCCGTTTATGTGCAAAATAACCAAAAGACGGGCCGAAACTTCTCCTAAATTCCAATCTCAGTTTCAGTCCAAACGGCTTGCAATTCCTGAAAGACGGTGCTATAATTTTGGTATCAAGTGGAATTTAGTGTTAAAAGACGGTAATGTAATCAAAAAATGTGCAAAAGGAGGTGAATCTGTTGCAGATCTCGGAGAATTTCAATCAGATGATGAGCGGCGAGCTGCTCTATACCATCGACTCAAAGGGTCGAATGAGCTTTCCGCAGAGATTCCGCGAAGTCATCGGTGACAGATTCATCCTCACCAAAGGCGTCAATAACCAGCTTATCGCGCGTTCCGAGGAAAACTGGAATCAGCTCGTTCTCAGAATCTATGCTCTGCCCGAGGGCCTCAATAAGGAAATTTTAAAGCAGCGCTTTGTCAAGTGCGCGGCTCCGGTCGAGGCCGATAAGCTCGGGAGAATACTTATCCCGCAGGCGCTGAGAGAGCACGCAAAGCTTTTGAAGGACGTCTATGTCGTCGGCGCGATGGATACCGTTGAGATTTGGGACAAATCGGAATACGACGCGTTTACACAGTCTGTTTCGCCCGAGGCGCTTTATGCTGCGCTCGCGGCACTGGAGTAATTATTTTGGAATTCAGACATCTTCCCGTCCTTCTGGACGAGGTCATAGCCGGTCTTAATATCAGGCCGGACGGAGTTTATGTCGACGGCACCGCCGGCGGCGGAGGTCATTCCTTCGAGATCGCAAGGCGCCTTGAAAAGGGGCTTCTGATCGCGATCGACCGCGACCCCGACGCGATAAAGGCTGCTTCCGAGCGGCTTTACGGCTATAACGTCAGACTAATCAACTCCAATTACAGCGAGGTCGCGCAGATAGTACGCGGGCTCGGAATAGATAAAATCGACGGAATGCTCTTAGATCTCGGCGTTTCGAGCTATCAGCTCGACAACCGCGAGCGCGGGTTTTCCTATCACGACGACGCCCCGCTCGATATGAGAATGAGCCGCGAGGGTCTTTCGGCCCGCGACGTCGTCAACGGCTACTCTTATGAGGAGCTCTGCCGTGTCATATTTGAATACGGCGAAGAAAGATATGCCAAACACATTGCCTCCAATATAGTAAAGTTGCGTGAATCAAAGCCCATCGAATCCACGGCGGAACTGGCCGAAATAATCAAGCAGTCGGTTCCGCTGAAGGTTCGGCGGGAACACAATCCCTGCCGCAAGACTTTTCAGGCAATCAGAATAGAGGTCAACAACGAGCTCGGCTCCCTTTCGGACGTTTTAGACAGCGCGTTCGACCTTTTGAAGCCGTCAGGGCGGCTCGCGATAATCACCTTCCATTCGCTCGAGGACCGGCTGGTAAAGCAGAGGTTCGCCTCGTTCACTCAGGGCTGCACCTGCCCGCCGGAGTTTCCGGTGTGCGTTTGCGGAAAGACCCCGCGCGGAAGGCTGATAACAAAAAAGCCTATCGAGCCTTCGGCCGAGGAACAGAGGATCAACCCGCGTTCGAGGTCGGCAAAGCTCAGGATAATAGAAAAAATCAAGGATTAAAATCAAGGAGGAGCGAAAATGGCAAACCGCGGCAATCTCGCTTATGATCTTTCGGTATATGAGCCCAAGCAGAATAACGCTCCTCAAGAGAAGCAGAAGCCCGAGATAAAGATGAAAAAGAACCCCGTTCCGGTCGTCCGGCGGGAAAGCGCGTTCCGATTCTTTTTAAGAGCCGCATTCATTCTCATGGCGATGTGCGCGATCCTTTACGGCAAGGTCGAGACCAACTCGCTCTTCAACGAGATCAGCGAGCTCGAAACCGATTTAAAGGAGCTCCAGAACGAAAATATCGGTCTCGCGGCGGAATATGAGGCGAGGACTTCGCTCAAAAATGTCGAGGACTATGCTGAAAACGTCCTCGGGCTTAAAAAGCTGGACAAGGCTCAGATCGAATATATCGAGCTGCCCGGCGATTCGGTTATCGAAGTCGTTGAAACCGAGAACAGGAACATATTCATCAGGATAAGAAGCTGGATCAACGAGATCAAGGAACACATCGGCGCCTGAGGCATATCCCGGCGCTTAGGCTAATAAATATTATAGGACAGGAAAGTTGAGCTTTGCAAAAAGATTGCGGCGGCAGGCTTAACTTTTTTGTATATTGCAGACACATCCGCTCAGGAAAGGAAGGCAGACCGCAGTATGGAAAAATCCACATCGGCGATGAAGGCACGGCTTTATCTGATAGTCTTCGCAATAATGGCGATCGTGACCGTTTATGTTTCGCTGGTCATGTATAAGGTTGCGGTCAAGGAGAGCGAAAAATATCAGGCTCTTGCAAACGAGCAGCAGTTCAAGACAATGACGATAAAGGCGAACCGCGGTTCGATTTACGACGCCAACGGCTCAGTGCTCGCCCAGAGCATAACCGTTTATACGGTTTTCGTCGACCCGAGGACATATCAGGAGCAGGTCCAAGAGCAGCTCAAAAAGCTCAACAGCGGCGAGCTCGACCCCGAGGATTATGTCAACTATGAGGGCGAGATAGTCAATGCACTCTGTTCAAATCTCGATATAACCGAAGCGGAGGTAAAGGAAAAGCTCGCGAAGCCGAACGCCTATCAGGTTATCGCGACCGACGTCGACAAGATGACCGCGACGGCGATCACCGAGCCGCTCAGCAAGCTCGGGATAATAGCTGTCGGCGCGACCCCGACCGCTAAAAGATATTATCCGAATAACGACCTCGCGGCGAACGTTATCGGCCACCTCCACTACGACGGCTACGGAATTTACGGCTTGGAAAGCTATTACGACGACTATCTGACCGGCGTCGACGGAAAGGTGATCACCGCGATCGACGCCTTTGCGCGGGAGATACAGTATCGCTACAAGCAGAGCTATGACGCTCAGGACGGCGACTCGATATATACAAACATCGACACGACGATACAGTATTATGTCGAAAAGGCGCTCAAAAACGCAGTTGAAAGCAACAGCGCAAAGGACAAGGGCTGCGCAATAGTAATGGAATGCAAGACCGGAAAGATACTCGCGATGGCGACCGAGCCGGACTATGACCTAAACGCTCCGGCCGAGATCTTCGACGAAAAGACCGCCGAAGTCCTCGCGGGGCTTAAAGCCTCGGGCAACGAGGAGGAATATACCGCCGCGCGTTCCGACGCATGGAATCTTCAGTGGACAAATAAGGCGATAAGCTCTCTCTATTACCCCGGCTCGGTCTTCAAGGTCGTGACCGGCTCCGCCGCGCTCGAAGAACAGGCGATCTCGCTTCTCGACACCTATTATTGCAGCGGCTCGCTAAAGGTCGTCGACGGCGTTCCGCCGATAAGCTGCTGGACCACCCACGGCGGCCACGGCACCCAGAATTTTGTTCAGGCGATGACAAATTCCTGCAACCCTGCGTTTATGACGATTGGAATGAAGCTGGGTGCAAAGGCGTTTACCGACTATTTCGCGGCCTACGGTCTGACCGAAAAGACCGGAATCGACCTTCCTGCCGAAACTTCGAGTATTTATGTTCCTTATTCCAGAATGACCACTCTCGACCTCGCGGTCAGCTCCTTCGGCCAGGCGAACAAGATCACGCCCTTGCAGATGATAACCGCCTACGCCGCGGTAGTCAACGGCGGATATCTTGTCACCCCTTATGTCGTCAATAAAATCGTCGACGCCGACGGCAATATCGTCAAGGAGTTTACTCCGACCATCAAGCGTCAGGTGATTTCGGAAGAAACATCAGCGATTATGAGAGACACCCTTGAAACGGTCGTCACTACCAATCAGGGCTCGAACGTATATATCAAGGGCTATAACATCGGCGGAAAGTCGGGAACCTCTCAGAAGCTCGACGAGCCGGGCGGCGACACCAAATATGTGTCCTCTTACTGCGCGTTCTACCCCGCCGAAGACCCCGAGATAATAATGCTTGTCATGATAGATGAGCCGACCGAGGGCCGCTATTACGGCTCGGCGGTCGCGGCGCCCGCCGTTTCTGAGGCCCTGACCGAAATTCTGCCCTATATGGGCTACTACGCCGAATACAGCGAGGACGACCGCCAGAATCTCGACGTCAACGTCCCCGACGTCACCAACGCCGATATTGACACCGCGAAGGCGACCCTTGAAGCTTTAGAACTCAACGCCGAGATAATCGGCGACGGGACAACGGTAGTCCGCCAGGTGCCTTCAACCGGCAACGCGATGCCGAAGGGCTGCACCGTCGTGCTTTATACCGAGCCCGACACCCAGCCGGAATATGTTCTTGTCCCCGACCTGACCGGCAAGACGCTTGAATATGCAAACGAGAAGCTGACGAATCTAGGGCTGAATCTCAAGCCGCTCGGAGGAGCGGCGAAGAAGGCCGGCGCAACCTGCTCGGGAGTCGAACAGTATAAGGGCGAATATGTCGAGGTCGGAACGATAATCGAAGCCTACTTCATCGTCAACGACGAAACGGGCTGACGCAAAAATCTTGCAGTTGTTTAAAATAGAAGTGTTTGAATATATATTTACGGAGAGGCAGTTATGAAACTTTACGAGCTGATCAGGGGAGTGGCCGAGACCTCGCTCCCTAATGTTGAAATCACCGGAATATTCTCTGATTCAAGAAAGCAGATGGGCGAAGGGAGCCTGTTTGTCTGCCTTTCAGGCAGAACCTTCGACGCTCACAGCGCGATCCCCGAGCTTTCTAAAAAAGGAGTTTCGGTGTTTATCGTCGAGCGCGACTGCGGCGTCCGGAATCAGATCGTCGTCAGAGACAGCCGAGAAGCATTGGCGCTTATCTGGGCTAACTGGTGCGGCCGCCCGCAGGACAGAATGAAGATGGTCGCCGTCACCGGAACCAACGGCAAGACGACGGTAACGACGGTCCTCAAAAAGCTCCTGACCGCTCTCGGCCACAAGACCGGGCTTATCGGCACCTGCGGCGACGAAATCGGAGATCTGTCGCTCCATTCCGAGCGCCTCGCCCCCTCGACCCCCGAGCCGGAGGATTTCTTCCCGCTGCTAAAAAAAATGGCCGACGCCGGCTGCGAGTATGTGATAATGGAGGCGACCTCTCAGGGGCTGGAGCAAAGAAGGCTCAGCGGAGTGCATTTTGAGCTCGCGGCGTTCACAAACCTCACCCAGGATCACCTCGACGTCCACGGCACGATGGAAAACTACTATCAGGCGAAGAAGCTTCTGTTCTCGCTCTGCGACAAAGCGCTGATCAACGCCGACGACCGAAGCGGCGCGAGGCTTTATAACGAGATCGGCTGCCCGAAATTCAGCTTTTCAATCAATTCTCAGGCCGATTTTTACGCCGAGGCAGTAAAGCTTATGCCCCACGGCTCGCTTTATTGGTACACCCACGGCAAAAAGGCCTATAAGACCGAAGTCAGGCTGCCGGGCGGATATAACGTCTCTAACACCCTCTGCGCGCTCGCGATGCTGGAGCTTTTAGGATATGACCCCGCTGATTTTGTCCCGCTGATAAAGGATATCGACGGGGTGCGCGGAAGGTGCGAGGTTGTCCCGACAGGGCGGGATTTCACCGTTATTTTGGACTACGCCCATTCTCCCGACGCGATCGAGAATATTCTGAGCAGCGTTAAGGAATGCGCCGAGGGAAGAGTTGTCTGCCTCTTCGGCTGCGGAGGAAACCGCGACCCGTTAAAGCGTCCGCTGATGGCAAAGGCCGCTGCGGAGCACGCCGATTTTCTGATAGTCACCTCTGACAATCCCCGAAACGAGGATCCGCACGAGATAATCACCCAGATACTCGCCGGGCTTGACGGAAAAACGGAATATATCGAGATCGACAACCGCCGCGACGCGATTTTCTGGGCGATCAAAAACGCCCGCCCCCGCGACACGATCGTTCTCGCGGGCAAGGGACACGAGGATTATCAGATTCTCGCCGGCGGCGTCAGGATACACTTTGACGAGCGCGAGATAGTCCGCGAAGCTCTCGCCGAGCTCGGTTAAAACTCAGGAAAGGATAGGTAATATGCCTTTTTGGATAAATCTGAGCGTCGGGCTGCTCTCCGCCGCGATCTCGGCCGGTTTCGGAGTGATACTGATACCTTATCTCAAAAAGCTCAAGGTCGGGGCGCATATTCTTGAGATCGGCCCGCGCTGGCAGAAGGATAAAGAGGGAACTCCGCTGATGGGCGGATTCATGTTCGCAGCGTCGACGGTAATCGCCTCGCTCGCGGGCTGCTTAATCATCTCGCGGTATCGCTCGGCCCACCTGACCGACGTCCCCGAAAACGCGCTCTATAAGCTGCTTTTGGGGCTCGGAGCGGCGCTGCTGTTTATGCTTATCGGCTTTGCCGACGACTATATAAAGGTCATCAAAAAGCGGAACCAGGGCTTTAACGCGAAGGCAAAGAGCCTCTGCCAGGTCGTTGTGATCGTTTTATATCTCGCCGCGCTTCACCTTCTCGGCGACACGACCTCGGTCGTGATACCTTTTCTCGGCGAAATCGACCTCGGGGTCTTCTATTATATCATCATGGCGGTCGCGATCTACGGCTTTGTCAACGCGGTAAATCTTACCGACGGCGTCGACGGCCTCTGCGCCTCGGTGACCCTTGTCTATTCCGCCGCGTTCATTCTGATTTTCGTGCTCTTAGGCGACTGGGAATATTCAGCGTTTTCCGCCGCTGTCGCCGGAGGCTGTCTCGGCTTTTTAGTCTGGAATCTTCACCCCGCGAAGGTATTTATGGGCGACACCGGCTCGATGTTCCTCGGAGGCTGCGTCGTCGCGCTCGGCTTTGCGAGCGGGCTTGAGCTTCTTATTCCGCTTGTCGGAATAATCTATCTCGCCGAGGCGATGAGCGACGTTATCCAGATCGGCAGCTATAAGCTCCGCCACAAGCGGGTATTCAAAATGGCGCCGATACACCACCATTTTGAGCTGAGCGGTTGGAGTGAATACAAGATCGTCTTCGTGTTCTCCGGAATCACCCTTATTGCGGGGGCGCTCGGAGTCGCGGCAACGTATATTTACACAAAATAAACCGGAGGTTGAGCCTGTGGCGCAGAGAAGATACAACAGCATAACAAACGGTTCCTCGGCGCCTGCGGCAGTCAGAAGGAAACGGCGCAGACCGGCAAACCCGCCTGCGGCTCAGGCGCAGCCCGAGACGGTTGAGGGAGTCACCAAAACGCGCACAAAGCGCAAGGAACCCGGCCTGAGATTTTATGACGGCAATATGGATATGCTCTTTTTCGCGATCGTCATCGTCCTTTTGGCCTACGGAATAATAATGATGTTCTCGGCGAGCTATATCGCCGGTCTCTCCGAATCGGGAGACGGATATAACTATGTCAGGACACAGGGCTTCGCCGCAATAGTCGGCGTCATCGCGATGGTAATGATCTCCTTCTTCGACTACCATATCCTGATGAACTCGAAGCTGGTAATGTTCGGCTTTCTCGGCGTCTTCGCGCTTCTGACCTATACCTCCTTCTTCGGCGACGCCGTCGCGAGAGCAAGGCGCTGGCTGTTCATCGGCGGCAGCGCCGAGGGCGCAGGCGGCCTTTCGATTCAGCCGTCGGAGCTGATGAAGCCGGTTCTGATAGTTTTTCTTGCGTTTCTAATCACCCGAGACCGCGGAAACTACAACACTAAAAAAGATGTCTGGCGCTATGTCTTTATAATCGGCGCGGTCTGCGCGAATATGCTCTTGCAGCGCCATGTTTCTGGCCTTCTGATAATGGTCGCGCTGAGCTTCTGCGTGCTCTTTGTCGGGGGTATGTCACTTACCGACCTCATGCGGGTCGGGGTGATACTGCTTGTCATCGCGATAATAGGCGCGCTGATAGTTTCGGCGCTCGGAATAATCGACTTTTCTTATGTCATCGGCCGCTTCGGCTCTTCTGACGACGACGTTATCACCGACGCCAACTGGCAGACCTCACAGTCGAAAATAGCGATCGGCTCGGGAGGCTGGTTCGGAGTCGGCTTCGGCGAGTCGAAGCAAAAATATCTCTGGCTGCCTGAATCTCAGAACGACTTCATAATCTCGATAATCGTCGAGGAGCTCGGATATCTCGGGGGGCTCGTCGTCGTTATCCTCTTCGGGCTGCTGATCTACCGCGGATTTTATATCGCGAAAAAGGCGCCGGACAAATTCGGAATGCTGATAACCGTCGGGCTGACCTTCCAGATCGGCCTTCAGGCGCTTTTAAACATCGGCGTCGCCTGCGACGCATTCCCCAACACCGGAATCTCGCTGCCGTTTTTCAGCTACGGCGGAACGGCGCTTCTGATTCAGCTTGCCGAAATGGGCGTTATTCTCGGGGTCTCGCGACAGTGCGAAATTTAAGGAGCGTGACATATTATGCTTAGGGTAATACTTTCAGGCGGGGGATCGGCGGGACACGTCAACCCCGCGCTGGCGATTTCGGAGATAATCAGAAAAAACCGCCCCGACGTCGAATTTCTCTATGTCGGAACCCCCGGCGGAATGGAGCACCGCCTCGCCGAGGAGGCGGGGTTCAACTACGCTTCAATGAAAGTCGCGGGCTTTCAGCGCCGTCTCAGCTTAAAAAATATCGGCCGGAACATCAGAGCGGCCTCCTATCTTCTGGCCGCAGGCTCCCGCGCCAATAAGATAATAAAGGACTTCAGGCCCGACCTCGTTATCGGCACCGGCGGCTATGTCTGCGGGCCGATTGTCAGATGCGCCGCGAAAAAGGGCATCAAAACCGCAATCCATGAGCAGAACGCCTTTCCCGGGCTGACTACAAAGCTTTTGGCGCCCGACGTCGACAGGATAATGCTCACCGTCGGAAAAGCCGCCGACCGCCTCGAGGAGCCGCTCCGGAATAAATGCACCGTCACCGGCCTGCCGGTCCGCGAAGGCTTCGCGGAGCATAAGATCACCAAGGAAGAGGCAAAGCGCGAGCTAGGGCTCGACGATTCTGTCTGCATTCTTTCGACCGGCGGAAGCCTCGGCGCGAGGGCGATCAACAACGCCGCTCTCGAACTGATGGATTGGTATATAAAGGAAAACGTCAAGGTAAATCACATTCACTCCTTCGGCAAAAACAACCGAGAGGAGTTTGAAAAGGGGCTTGCCGAGAGAGGGATTGTCCTCGCGGAGCACCCGAATTTCATCGTCAGGGAATATATCGACAATATGTCCGTCTGCATGGCGGCGGCGGACCTTATCATCAGCCGCTGCGGAATGGGCGCTCTGACCGAGATCGAGGCCGAGGGCAAGGCTTCGATCCTGATCCCGTCGCCCTATCTCGCCGAAAATCACCAGTATTACAACGGCCTTGTGCTCCAAAGCGCGGGCGCGGCGGTTCTCTATGAACAAAAGGACATCACCCCCGGGCTGATCGCCGAAACGGTCGCCGGGCTGATGAGAGACCCCTCGGCGCTCAGCGAGATGTCTGCCCACGCGAGCGAGCAGTTTATCAATGACACCCCCGAGAGGATCTGGGCGGTTTTAGAGGGACTTCTGAGCGAAAAGTAGCACCGCAGCCCTTTCTGACATATTATGCAGGGTAGAAAGAAGCATAATATGCTGAAAAGGGGACATAGCGGTGACAGAATCGAAGCTGTATATCGAGGGCGGAAGAAGGATCAGCGGTGAGATCGGAGTTCACGGAGCGAAAAACAGCGTGCTGCCGGTGTTGGCCGCAACGCTCCTCGTCGCCGGCACCTGCCGGATACATAACTGCCCGGCGCTCTCGGACGTCTATTCCTCCTGCCGGATACTCCGCTCCTTAGGCTGCAAATGCCGCCGCGAGGGCCAAACGGTCGAAATCGACGCGGGAACAGTCTCCGCTTATGAGATAAGCGAGCAGCTGATGAGAGAGATGCGCTCGTCGATAGTATTTTTAGGGGCGATTCTCGGAAGACTGCGGCGCTGCCGGCTCTCCTTCCCGGGGGGCTGCGAGCTCGGGCCGCGGCCGATTGATCTTCATCTCGCGGGTCTTGAAAAGCTCGGCGCGAGGATATTTGAAGACCACGGAGTCCTTGACTGCACTCTTCCGGGCGCGGTCACCGGAGCCGACATTACTCTGACTCTGCCGAGCGTCGGCGCGACCGAGAATATAATGCTCGCCGCGGTGATCGGAACCGGAGAAACGGTCATCAGAAACGCGGCGCGTGAGCCGGAGATCGCCGACCTCGCGGGATTTTTGAACGCCTGCGGCGCGAATATCACCGGCCACGGCAGCTCGACCGTCGTAATCAGGGGCGTCGATTCTCTGCACGGCGCGGAATACGGTATTATGCCTGACAGAATCGTTGCGGCGACATATATGGGCGCGGCGGCGATTACCGGCGGAGAGCTGATGTTAAAGGGCGTCAGGCCGTCTGATATGTATTCCACCGTCTCGGTATATGAGCAGATGGGGTGCAGCGTTTACCCCTATTCCGACAGAATATATATCAGCGCGAAAAAGCCGCTGAAAGCGATCAAAACAGTCAGGACAATGCCCTACCCCGGATTTCCGACCGACTGCCAGCCGATCGTTATGGCGGTTCTGACAAAGGCGAGGGGAACCTCGGTGATTGTCGAAAACATCTTCGAGAACCGATTCCGCGCGGCGCCGGAGCTGAGAAGGCTCGGGGCCGACATCAAGGCCGAGGGGCGGGTCGCGGTAATCGAAGGGGTACCGAGGCTTTCAAGCGCGGCGATAGTCGCGACCGACCTTCGCGCAGGAGCGGCGCTGGTGCTCGGCGGGCTTGCCGCCGAGGGAACGACGACCGTTTCAAATCTACACTATATCGACAGGGGATATGAGTCGATCGAGACGTCGCTGAGGTCAGTCGGCGCGAAAATAAAGAGAATGTGAAAGGATTGATCAGATGCAGGACGTTGTAAAGACCCAGCAGAAGCCGAACCCTAACGGCCGTCCCCGCCGCCGAAAGAGAAATATGTCGCTCTACTATCTGATGCTGATCTCGATTTGCGTCGTTATCTTTCTGATCCTTTCGAGAACGATTTTCTTCAACATCAACGAATATATAGTCGACGGGAACAAAATTTATTCCGACGAGCAGATCCTCAACGCCGGCGGGCTAAGAGACGGCAGAAATATGTACGGCATCAACCTAGACCGCACCGCCGAGAGGATCAAAAACAGCCTGATTTATATTGAAGACGTTTCGCTGAGGCGAAAGCTGCCCGACAAGTTCATCGTCGAGGTTCAGGAGGCGACAGCCTACGCCTGCTGCGAATATGAGGGCTCGCGCTACGCAATAATCACAAAGGGCGGGCGTTATCTCGAAACCGAGCAGCTCGGCCCCCGCGCCGGAATGATTCTGATAACCGGAATGGAGCTGAAAAACGTCGCGCTCGGCGAGGAGTTTGAATCGGAGGACGAGAACAAGAGAAACATTATCCTCGACCTGCTTGAATCTATCAGCGAGATCTGCGACGGAAAGATCACCTCGATCGACATCACCGACAGAACCAAGATCAGAATGGTTTATGAGGACAGAATAGACATCGACTTCGGAAGCTCGCTCGACTACGAATACAAGCTCAGATATATCACCACAATAATCGAGCAGAATCTCAGCAAGGAGGACACCGGCAGGCTGATCTATCACAGCGCCGCGGCAGGGGCTTCTTTCATCAGAAAAGAGGACCTCGAACTCAACGAGCAGGATAAACAGGCGGCCGCCGACGCCCAAAATAACGCCCCAGAAACAGACGAAGACGGCGAAGAACAGAGCTCGGTCGAAAATTGATAAAACTTTCCTGAAAATTATTCTGAAAACCTATTGCCAAATGAATTGATTTGTGCTAGTATAATACTATATTTAGATTATAAGCCCTGAGTTTATGATTATATATTGGATATTGGAGGATGTTGAACATGGGATTCATTATGGAAAACGAAGGCATTGATCTCGCCAAGATTAAAGTTGTCGGAGTTGGCGGCGGCGGCGGCAACGCCCTTAACTGCATCGTATCGACCGGCATCCAGAATGTCGAATATATTGCGATCAATACCGACTCACAGGCTCTTAAAAACTCGAAGGCGACCGTTAAGATCCAGATCGGCCAGAAGCTGACCCACGGCCTCGGCGCGGGCGGAAAGCCGGAGATCGGCGAGGGCGCGGCTCAGGAGAGCAAGGAAGAGATTCAGGACGCTCTTAAGGGCGCGGATATGATCTTTATCACCGCCGGAATGGGCGGCGGCACCGGAACCGGCGGAGCGCCGGTCGTTGCCGAGATTGCCCGCGACATGGGAATACTGACCGTCGCTGTCGTTACAAAGCCGTTCCTCTTTGAAGGCTCCAAAAAGCTCGCTCAGGCCGAGCGCGGAATCGACGCTCTGCTCAAAAACGTCGACTCGTTGGTTGTTATCCCGAACCAGAAGCTTCTTAGCGGCAAGGAGAACCTGACCATGCGCCAGTCCTTTGCCCTTGCGGACGACATTCTGAAGACCGCCGTTCTCTCGGTAACTCAGCTCATTCTCTGCCACGGCGAGATCAACGTCGACTTCGCCGATGTTCAGTCGATAATGAAGGATTCCGGCTACGCCCACATGGCTATCGGCCACGGCGAAGGAAAGGACAAGGTCGCCGACGCCGTTCAGCAGGTCATCTCCAGCCCGCTTCTCGAAACCTCTATCAACGGCGCGAAGAGACTTCTGCTCAACATCACCATGTCCGAGGATATCGGCACCGGCGATGTCTATGAGCTCACCGAGGCGATCACCAAGGCCGCTGCGCCCGACGTCAACCTCATCTTCGGCGCGGACTTCAATCCCGATCTCAGCGACACCATCGACCTCATCATCATCGCCGCCGATTTCGACGAATATCAGCCCGCCGAGCCCGAAAAGCCCGAGGAGGAGCCCGAAGCTTCCGAGGGGGGCGATTCCCAGAAGACCGGTGACCCGTTCTATGACAATCTCTGGGGCTTCCTCAACAATGGCAGCAAATAAGCACTACATAATAATGAGCAAAGGCGGCCTTTCGGCCGCCTTTTTGCGTGGGGAGCATTGATACTGAGCTTTGTTTGCCGCGCAAAGCGCGGCAAAGCGGGGGAACGCCGTTTAGCAAACTTAAAGACGTTGGTTCGTGTTTTAATCAATTTTGCCTACGAATCGGTAAAATATCTCAATTTCTTGGGCTCTGGTGCCGTCAGAATCTTTGACTGCCTCATGAACAACAATCTTTTCAATCAGTGTGTTGAGCATTTCGGCAGTCAGCTCCGTGGGTTCGGAGTATTGCTTGATTAAGGCAATCCACTTTTCAGCATCGGCAGCAGTCTGCTTTTCAGATGCAAGCTCCGTTTTAAGCCTGTCGATCTTTTCAACTAACTCTTGTGATAAGGTACACTATTTTTCGCAAAAAGAAAATCGGGACAAAAAGATAGACATGTCCCTGCACTTCTGGTAGAATGA
>CANQJB010000034.1 GCA_947624155.1 uncultured Clostridia bacterium | reverse complement strand
TTTTCAAGCATACCCTTTCTCTATTACTTCCTGCCCGCGGTGATACTCTGCTATTTCATCGCCCCAAAGCGCCTTAAAAACGCGGTCCTTCTGATATTCAGTCTGCTGTTCTACCGCTGGGGCGAGCCGCGGTTCGTCTGGTTTATGGTCATCTCGATCGCTCAGGGCTATATCCTCGGGCTTCTGATCGAGAGGTTCCGCGCGAAAAAGGTTCTTTCTCGGCTGTTCATGATCCTCTCCTGCATGATAAGCCTCGGGCTTCTGGTCTACTGCAAATACGCCGACTTCTTCATCGAAAACTTCAACGCGCTGACCGGCCTTTCGCTGCCGCTTCTCGGAATCGCCCTGCCGATCGGAATCAGCTTTTACACCTTCCAGATTTTAAGCTATACCGTCGACGTCTGGCGGGGGACAGTCTCGGCGCAGAAAAACCCGATCGACCTCGGGGCCTATGTAGCGATGTTCCCGCAGCTCATCGCCGGTCCGATCGTCCGCTATTCCGACATCGCTTCTCAGCTCAAGGAGCGCACCCACACCGTCGAAAAGGCGGCCGCAGGAGCCCGAAGATTCGTCTTCGGGCTTGCAAAAAAGGTTCTGATCGCAAATCAGCTCGCCGAGCTGATAAGCTTATTCAAGGCTTCGGGAGACAAATCGGTGCTGTTTATGTGGATATACGCGGCTGCGTATTCGGTTCACATTTATTTCGACTTCTCGGGCTATTCCGACATGGCGATCGGGCTCGGAAAGATCTTCGGCTTCGACTTCCCCGAAAACTTCAACTATCCGTTTATTTCAAAGAGCGCGACGGAATTCTGGCGGCGGTGGCATATCACCCTCGGGAGCTGGTTCCGCGACTATGTCTATATCCCGATGGGCGGAAACAGGGTCTCAAAACCGCGTTGGCTCTTTAATATCCTTACCGTCTGGTTTCTGACCGGCTTCTGGCACGGCGCCGACTGGGTCTTTATCGTCTGGGGGCTGCTGTTCGCGCTCCTGCTAATGGCCGAAAAGCTTTGGTATCTCAAATTCCTTGACCGCCACAAGATCACCGCGCACATTTATAAGCTGCTGTTCGTCGCGGTCAGCTTTGTTCTCTTTGACTCCGCCTCGCTTTCTCAGGCGTTCTCGAATATCGGCGCGATGTTCGGCCTCGGCGGTCTGCCGCTCGTTTCGGCTGACGCGGTCTATAATCTCAGAAGCTACGCCGTGATTCTGCTGATCGGAATGATCGGCTCGACTCCGATTATTAAAAACGCCGTTTTGAGGCTCAGAGAAAAGCCCGCGGGCAAAAAGGCGCTGAATATCGCCGAGCCGGTCGCGCTTGTTGCGCTTCTCGCGGTCTGCACCGGGTATCTCGCCGACGGCTCGTTCAACCCGTTCCTCTATTTCAGATTCTAAGGAGGCGAAGACGATGACTGACAGGATAAAAAATATTGTTGTCGCAGTTCTCTGCGGACTATGGGTCTTCGGGCTTTCGCTCTGGGGGATAATCGAGCCGGACAAGGACATCTCGCTCAGCGAGCGCCGAAATCTCGCTCAGCTTCCGGCTTTCGGCTCCGAGAATTTTGAAAGCGACTTTGAAAAATATTCCGCCGACCAGTTTCCGTTCCGCGAGAGCTTCAGGCGGATCAAGGCGATAAGCGAATTTTACATCTTCCGCCAGCTCGACTCAAACGGCATCTATCTCAGAAAGGGCTATGCCTCAAAGCTCGAATATCCTCTGAACGAAGACAAGCTCGAAAAGGCCGCGTCGCGGTTTGAATATGTATATGACACCTATCTTAAAGACAGCGGCGGCGGGATATATCTCTCGGTGATACCCGACAAAAACTATTTTCTCGCCGAGGGGGGCGGATATCCCTGCCTCGATTATGATGAGTTTGTCTCGCTTATACGCGAAAAAATGCCCTACGCGGAATATATCGACATCTTCCCGACGCTTGAAATCGGCGACTACTACAAGACCGACACCCACTGGCGGCAGGAAAATCTCGCCGAGACCGCGAACGCCCTCGCCGAGGGAATGGGCTCATCGCTCAGCCTTGAATATGAGGAACGAACGCTCGATCAGCCGTTCTACGGCGTTTACAGCGGGCAGTCGGCTCTGCCGCTCAGCGGCGAAAAGCTCAGCTATCTCTGGAACAGCCTCTTTGAGCGGGTCAGCGTCTATAATTATGAGGAGCAGGACTACGGCCCTGTCTATGACCTCGGCCGCGCAGACGGCGCCGACCCTTATGAGATCTTTCTGAGCGGCCCGCGCTCGCTTATGGTGATCGAAAATCCCGAGGCAGAGAGCGAAAAGGAGCTTATAATCTTCCGCGACTCCTACGGCTCGGCGATAGCGCCGCTTCTTATCGAGGCGTATTCAAAGATCACGTTGGTCGATATCCGCTATCTCCCGAGCCCCAATCTCAAATTCTTCGTCGATTTCGACGGCGCGGACACACTGTTTTTATACAGCACCCTCGTGTTGAATAACGGCGATACGCTTAAATGATGAAATCCCCCTGCTGCTAAATTGCAGCAGGGGGCATATTTTCGCGCAAATCCTCCGCTCGCGTCAGGGCCGAATGTTGCTTTTTGAATATTAAAAATTTCGACTTGTTCAATTTTTTGCATTGACATATTATTGCCGAAATGATAGGATATTATTAACGAAATATAATTTCAGGAGGCCGAAACAATGATCAGAAAAATATTTTCACTCGCAGTAGGATTCTCGCTCTGTCTGGGCTGCACTTCCTGCGGCACCGGCGGGACCGAAAAGCTCAAGGAGCCCAAGCCTTCAGACGGCTGGAGCTGCATCTTCGCCGCCGCAACACAGCCCTCTCAGCTCGATATGCTGCCTAAAGACCCCCGCCTTTCCGACTCGACCTGCCGCCACCAGTTTCAGGCCTCGATGTCGGGGACAAAGATACGCCTGACCTTCTCTAACGAGCACTCCGAGACTCTCGACGCCCCCGGGGAAGACCTCGTTATCGAGTCGGTTCACATCGCGAAGCTCTTAAAGGCCGGCGAGCCGAATATCGACACCGCCACCGACACAGTCGTCACCTTCGGCGGCACCGAGGGCGTGACTATTCCCTCCGGCGAAACGGTCACCTCGGACGAGATCGACTTTTCGTTTGAAAGCCTCGAATTTCTGGCGGTGAGCTCCAAGTTCGGCTCGGTTCCCGCGTTCCCTGCCGTTCATCAGGAAGGCGACTGCGGAAGCTGGGTAGTCGCGGGGAACCATGTCAGCGAAAACTTCAACCCGACCTCGTGGATGTGGAGCTACTTCTCGTTCTGCCGCGCCGACGGCTATTCCGAGGGCTCCGAGGCGCTTATCTGCTTCGGCGATTCGATCACCGACGGCTCGATCTCGACCTGGAACGGCTTTGACGCCTGGCCGGATATTCTGGCTCAGAGCCTGCAATCCGACCCAGAAACAAAAAACATCTCGGTAGTGAACACCGGAATCGGCGGCAACGCGATCTGGGGCGGCTGGGGGCTGCCCGCAAAGGAGAGATTCGCCCGCGACGCGATTTCCGTCCCCGGGGTCAGATATGTCATTATCCTGATCGGCACCAACGACATTCCCGGCGCGCAGACCGACACCTCGGCCGACATGATCGCCGAATACAAGGCGATGATCAGCGCCTGCCACGAAAACGGCATCAAGGTCTACGCCGGAACCATCACACCGTTCGGCTCGAACGAATGGTGGGCGTCGGAGCTGCACGATAATATCCGCAAAAAGGTCAATGAGTGGATGATGAGCAAGGACAGCGGGTTTGACGGATATGTCGACTTTGCATCGGCGGTCTGCGACCCTGCCGACCCGACAAAGCTCAAGGCCGAATTCGACTCCGGCGACGGGCTCCACCCGAGCGTCAAGGGTCACAAAGCTATGGGAGACGAAGCCGCAAAGGCAATCAAAGAAGCTCTGAAGCGGGATTAAATTCCGCGATGAACATGAAAGGTTCAACTAAGGAGGAATTGTTGTGAAATCATTCAAACTGAGACTGGCGGCGCTTCTTGTCGCCGCGTCGCTGCTCCTTTCGGGCTGCGGGTTCAGTTCAAAGAGAGCCCTTGTCGACCCTGCGGACGTTACCCCCGCCGAGAGCTACAACTTTGAAAAGCTGACCTTTGACGGAATTGAGCCGACGGAGTTTAATATACTTCTCGAAGCTGAGGACGGCAGCCACGGCAGCGGCGTTTCGGTCAAGACCGACAGAGCGGGCTATTCCGGAACGGGATATGTCGACGTCTCGGACAACGCGGGCTTTAAGCTCACCGTTGATATTCCCTCAAATCAGTTCTATAAAATAACCGTCCGCCACACCGCCGACGGCCACAAGGAAAACGAGCTTTTATTCAACGGCAAGAAGGCGTTTGACATCTATTCTGAGGCGGGAGACTGGACAGAAACGGTCAACGACGGCGTTTTTCTCGAAAAGGGGACAAACACGATCACTCTCGGCTCGGGCTGGAGCTGGTTCTCGGTCGACTCGATCGAGATCGAAAACGGAAGCTCGATCGACGACGGCATCTACTCGGGAATGAGCGAGACGCTTTCAAACGAATACGCCAACCTCAAAACTCAGAATATCTATCAGTATCTCCGCGCGATATACGGCAAGCGTACCCTTGCGGGACAATGCACTGACTACGGCAACAACACCGAGACCGACGCGCTTTATAACGGCCTCGGGAAATATCCCGCGATCAGAACCTTTGACTTTATCTTTGACAGCCCGAGCTACCCCTATGAAAACGACCGCCCCGCGAAGGACTATGACCTCGCGATCGAATGGAGCAAGGACGGCGGTCTGGTGGTCTATGACTGGCACTGGCACGCGCCCTGCGGCAGTCCGGACTTTTACAGCGAGAACACGACCTTCCGGCTCTCAAATGCAGTCACCGACAAAGATCTCGCGCACACCGACCTCGGCGATATCGAAAAGCTCTGGAAAAACGGAGAGATCAGCGAGGAAGCTTATAAGCTGGTCAGCGATATAGACGTTATTTCGGGCTATCTCCAAAAGCTCGAAGACAACAACGCAACCGTTCTCTGGCGGCCTTTACACGAAGCGAGCGGCGGCTGGTTCTGGTGGGGCTCCTCAGGCTCCGAGCCCTATAAATGGCTCTGGAGGCTGATGTATGAGCGAATGACCGATTATCACGAGCTCGACAACCTGATCTGGGTATGGAACGCTCAGAGCGCCGACTGGTATCCCGGCGACGAATACTGCGACATCGCTGCGATGGACGTTTACGGCGCTGCGCACGATTACGGCACCTCTCCGGCGATGCTCAGCGATATGCACGACTGGTCTGACGGCGGCAAAATGGTGACGATGAGCGAGTGTGCGACGATGCCCGACCCCGACCTGATAGTCCGCGACAACGCCTATTGGCTCTGGTTCGCGGTCTGGAACTGGGACTATATCGTCAAGAACGGAACGCCCGAGCTTTCTGACGCTTACACCGATTTCGACATGATGAAAAAGGTCTATGACAGCGAGGTCATCATTACAAGAGACGAGCTGCCGAAGTTCTGAGTGATAGAGTAATAATTGCGGGGAACCCTTTCGGGTTCCCCTGAAATTTTACTTCATCGGCTCGATATACTGAATCGGGTCGATCCACTGATTTTCATATTTCAGTGCGAAGTGAAGGTGTGAGCCGATATCCGATTCTATATCCGCGGTGTTGCCGACGGTTCCGATCTTATCTCCTGCGTTGACAACGTCTCCGACATCGACCAAGAGCTCCGGCGAGAGGCCGTAATAGCAGCCCGACATCGTGTTGCCGTGGTCGATGATGACGCAGCAGCCCCAGAGCGGATCGTCATATATGTCGGTGACGGTGCCGGAGGTCATCGCCTTGACGTCAGCGCCTTCCTCGGCGGCAATGTCGATTCCGTCATGTGTGCGCCAGACCCCGCCCGAGGACCTGACCAGCTCTCCTTCGGAATAGGGGTTGAGAATCTCGCCGCTGACCGGCATCATTATCGCCTGCTCATAATAGAGCGCTTCGAGCTCGTCGGTGATGTCGACGATCGCGGGGTTGTCTCCCGCTGCGGCCTCGGGGCCTGTCGGGGCGCTGATCGGCGGCAGAGCCGGATCAAGCCCGAGGATCGGTCCGGCGGCTGCGTCCGCCTGATCCTTTTCAATGTCGGAAAGAATCGCGTCGACCTCTGAATAGTCGAGGTCGGGAATGTCTGCTTCGTCCTGCGAAGTGATGAGTCCGTCGGTGATCGAATTTACCGCAGCGCGGTATCCCGCGACCGAAGCGACGCCGACCGCGAGGACCCCGACACAGAGCGCGGCATAAAGCGCTCTGCCCGAATGTCTGAACTTAACCTTTTTCATAAGCTACCTCCAAGAATTTCTTGATTCTGGCAACAGTCTTCTGCTGTTCATGTTAAGTATTAGCGGGATTTTCGGTTTTATTCAGAGACAGAAAAAATATCCGCTCACGGGTCGGGTTGTTCGGCTTCCGTGTGCGGATATTCTGTTATATGGATTCAATCCGACGCCGCTTCAAAGAGCTTTTCGACTCTTCCCCTGAGCGCCGCGCAGCCCGGCAGAGTTATTCTTCCGGTGTCGCAAAGGCTGTCGGCGGTGGTCTGGGCGAGAGCGACGATCTCGGTGTCCGCCGCGAGGTCGGCGATCCTAAGAGGGGGGAGGCCGTGCTGCGCCGAGCCGAAGAAATCGCCCGGGCCGCGCATTTCAAGGTCTGCCTCCGAGATCTCGAAGCCGCTAGAGGTCGAGCTGAGAATCTTCAGCCGCTTCCTGCTCTCCTCGCTGACGTTGTCGGTGATAAGTATGCAGCAGGAATTTCGCTCGCCTCGCCCGACGCGCCCGCGAAGCTGGTGGAGCTGCGAAAGGCCGAAGCGGTCGGCGTTTTCGACCATCATCACCGAGGCGTTCGGAACGTCTACCCCGACCTCGACGACGGTGGTGCAGACTAAAATGTCCAGCTCGCCGTCCTTGAACTGCTTCATCACCGCCTCTTTTTTCGCCGGAGGAAGCTGGCCGTGGAGAACTCCGATACGGTAGCCCGAAAACTCGCCGCGGCCGAGCTCCTTTGCGTAGTCGGTGACGTTTTTCAGATCCGCCGCGCCCTCCTCGACGGCAGGACAGACGATATAAGCCTGCCCGCCGGAATCGATCTCCTTTCTGACATAAGCGCAGGCGCGGCTGCGGAGCTTTCCGGTGACGGCGTAGGTTTCGATTTTCTTTCTGCCGGCGGGCAGCTCGTCGAGCACCGATATTTCGAGCTCGCCGTAGATCATCAGCGCGAGAGTTCTCGGAATCGGAGTCGCCGACATAACGAGGCGGTGTGGGTCGCTGCCTTTTTTCGCGAGGGCGGCGCGCTGTTCGACCCCGAAGCGGTGCTGCTCGTCGGTGATAACAAGCCCGAGCTTTTGATATTCCGCGCCTGCCTGAAAGAGCGCGTGAGTCCCGACGATTACGTCGAGCTCTCCGCCCGACGCGGCCGCGACCAGCTTTTCCTTCTGCTTTTTGGTCATCGAGCCGACCAGCAGCCCGATCCTGACGCCGGAGGGCTCCAAAAAGCCCTTTAGCGATTCAAAATGCTGCGCCGCGAGTATCTCGGTCGGAGCCATCAAGACCGACTGCGCGCCGTTTTTCGCGGCGATATAACAGCAGGCCGCGGCGACTGCGGTCTTTCCCGAGCCGACGTCGCCGAGAATCAGCCGGTTCATCGGCGAGCCTTTTTCCATGTCGGCGGCGCACTCGGCTATCGCCCTCTTCTGAGCTCCGGTGAGCTCGAAGGGCAGCGCGCCGGTGAAGCCTGACATATCCGGCGTTTTCATCGAATATGAAGTCGAGCGGCGGTTCCGCTCCCTCATCTGCGCCATTCCGAGCCGCAGGGTCAGAAGCTCGTCAAACGCGAGCCTTCTTCGCGCAGGGGCGGCGTCCTCGCGCTTATTCGGAAAGTGTATCAGCCTCAGCGCCTCGGCCTCCGGCAAAAGCCCCGTCTTTTTGATTATATCCGCAGGGAGAATCTCGACCTCCTCGGGCTTGAAGGCTAAAAGCGCGTTTTTCAGGCAGTTTCTTAGTATATTCTGGGTGAGCCCTGCGGTCAGCGGATATACCGGCTGAATCCTTTCGGCCGCTGCCGGCTGGATCAAAGGCGAAGACATCTCACGGCGGGTAAGCGTTCCTGTGACCTTGCCGCAGAAGATATAGCTGCCGCCGACCTCGAGCGATTCAAACTGATACTGCGAGTTAAAGATCACGACGGTCATATCGTCGGAGCCGTCGGTGACAAGAACCCGATATATCGTCATTCCGCGCCTTATCATCGCGGGGCGCTCTTTTTTGATTACCTCCGCCTCGACTACATTCTGTTCCTCTAAAAGAGTTTCGGCGATCGAGACCGGCGCGGTGAAGTCAAAGTAATGCCGCGGGAGGTGATAGAGCAGGTCGCGGACCGTCTCTATTCCGAGCTTTTTAAAGAGCTCGGCGCGCTTCGGCCCCACCCCTTTTAAATACATCACGCTGTCGTCAAGCTTTGGCACTGTCCGTCCCTCCTTTTTTAAGATTATATAACTTCGCGCGGCGATTTGCAAGTTTTTTTGAAAATCGCTCTTGACAATACGGGAAAAATTAAGGATAATAATTTCAGGGAGGGGATCAGAATGGCGAACGATCACAGCGGCCACCGCGAGCGGCTCAGGCAGCAGTTTATAAAGAGCAGCCCCGGACTGATGCACCCTCACCAGCTTTTAGAGCTTCTTTTGTTTTATGCTATCCCGCTTCGCGACACCAACCCGATCGCCCACGCGCTTCTGAACCGGTTCAGAACTCTCGACCGGGTATTTGACGCGACGGTCGAGGAGCTGACCGAGGTAAAGGGTATCGGCCCGAAGGCCGCCGAACTGATCAAAGCCGTTTCTGAGGTATATGCCCTCTACGGCAGAACCGAGCACAGTCGACGGCTTCTGATCAACGGCCCTTTTGTCGCCGACGCCTATTATAACGAACTCTTCCGCGAAGAAAACGGTGAGCAGATCGCGATAACTCTTTTGGACAGCGAGCTTTCGATACTCTATTCCGAAAAGGCAGCGGTCAAAAAGGACTGGGCGGGCGAGGCGGTCGCTCTGCTTTTAAAGACGATTTCTGACACCGGCTGCGCCCACTTCGCCGCCGCGCACTATCTCCCGCAAATTTCCACGCCCGACGAGGCGGACAGAGCTGCCGCCGAAAGGCTTTGCGCCGCGGCTGAGTCTGCGGGAGCGGCGGTCAGGCAGCTTTATATCCTCAGCGGAGGAGAGCTGTTTGAAGTGAACATATAAACGAACGGACCCCCGCCGGTTTCGGCAGGGGTCGTTCTGAAACGTGTCAAGGCAGGTCGGAAATCTGACCTTTGTCCTCACATATAATACGCGCGAGAGTGCCGGAATATTGCACCCTCACAAAAAAATTTTTCAGTTTGTGACCAGCTTCATGAAAGCTGCGTTGCGCCCGAGAAGCTTAAAGAGCAGAACGCCGAAGACGCTCACGCAGACAAATTCGCCGAAAGCGACCTCGACCGCGTTGAGCCAGAAGGGTGTTTCAAAGCTTATTGTCAGCTCAAGCCCGACTATCAGCGCGTTTGTCAGAACAGGCGCGAGCGAAGCAATGTAGATATTCGGGCTGACAAAAATCAGAAGCACCGCGAGGACTGTCGCGAGAGTGCCGAATGTCATATCCATAAGCATCATCGGGCTGAATATGTTTGCGACAAAGCAGCCGACGGTCAGCGCGATTCCGTAGTCCTTCTTATAGAAGCAAAGGAGCATCAGCGCCTCGGCGATGCGGAACTGAATATTTCCGTAGGACATAAAGCCGAGGGCATAAGTCAGCACCACATAGAGCGCGGCGACTATCGCGAGCTTTGCGAGCCTCAGCGCGCTGAATTTCTTTCCGTTTTCTTGCATAGTTCCTCCGTTCGGGTCAGCGGCGGCAAAAAAATAACCCCGCCGAATAGCAGGGGAAAAGCGGCTTTAATCCGCCGCGGCCGATCGCTGTTTACCCCTTGTTTTTTTATTTCGGGGTGGTTTTCAAGGTGACACCCCGTGTGATTGAGTATATCACTTCGGCGGGGAAATGTCAAGGGCTGCGAGAAAACAGATATACCCGAAGCAGAACATTTCGGAGATCAGAAGGCAGACTGCCGGAAATCGTAACCGCGTCGTTCTCCCTTACCAAAATTTTCAGAATATTGCTTCCAAAATCCTGCTTCAGCACTTGAAATTCACCGGCGGCTGTGTTATAATATTAAGCGTGTGAAATGCGAATAAAAGCGAAAAATTACGAAAAAATTTTGCATTTGTAACTGTTTTGTAATTGCTATTTTCGGAAAAACGTGGTACAATATATAGAAATGACATCAGGATGAGCGGCTTTTGCCGCATCGCTTAATATAAATGTTTGGAGATAACCTTTTTATGGATAAATTTATTATAAGAGGCGGCAAGCCGCTTCACGGTGAAGTAGTCATCAGCGGCGCGAAGAACGCCGCAGTCGCAATCGTTGCCGCAACCATTCTCTCGGACGAGCCCTGCCTTCTCGAAAACGTCCCCGAGATCCGCGACATCAATATCTGCATCAAAATTCTCTATGAAATGGGCGCGGGAATCAAGATCATCGACAAGAACACCATCAGAATCGACCCGAGAGGAATTTCAGACCCGGTCGTTCCTTATGATCTCGCGAGAGCCTGCCGCGCTTCGAGTTATTTCTTCGGCACCCTTCTCGGCCGCTTTTTAAAGGCTGACGTCCCGCTGCCGGGCGGCTGCGACCTCGGGGACAGGCCGATCGACCAGCACTTAAAGGCCTTTGCCGCTCTCGGCGCGCGCCACTCGATCGACGGCGGAGCGGTGTCGCTTCGCGCGGACAAGCTTATCGGCAGTCAGATCTATTTTGACGTTCTGACCGTCGGCGGCACCGTCAACGCAATCTTTGCGGCTGTCAAGGCCGAGGGCCTCACCGTTATCGAAAACGCCGCGAAGGAGCCGCAGATCGTCGACGTCGCGAACTTTTTGAACTCGATGGGCGCCGATATAATGGGCGCCGGTACCGACGTCATCAAGATCCGCGGAGTCAAGCACCTCAAGGGCGTCGAATATGCAATTATCCCCGACCCGATCGAGGCCGGAACATATATGGTCGCCGCTGCGGCGACAAAGGGCGACGTTTTAATTAAAAACGTCATTCCGAAGCACCTCGAATCGATCACCGACAAGCTCCGCAAGGTCGGCGCGTTCGTCGAGGAATTTGACGAGAGCATTCATGTCCGCTGCGACGGCAAGCTGATGAAAACAAGCCTAAAGACCTTGCCCCACCCCGGTTTCCCGACAGATATGCAGCCCCAGTTCTCGACAATGCTCACCACCGCCGACGGCACCAGCGTCGTCACCGACAATATCTTTGACAACCGCTTCCGCTATGTCAACGAGCTCCGCAGATTCGGCGCCGACATCACCGTTGAGGGAACGACTGCGGTTATCCAGGGTGTTTCCGAGCTCAACGGCGCGACAGTCAGAGCGACCGACCTCCGCGCGGGCGCAGCGCTTGTAATCGCGGGACTTATGGCGGGCGGCACCACCGTTGTTGAGGACATTTATCACATCGAGCGCGGATATGAAAACATCGACGAAAAGCTCCGCGGCCTCGGGGCGGATATTGTCCGCGACACCGATTACGACAACAAGCGCATGGCGGTATGATCGGACTCGCGGTCTGCGGAATGAACGGCTCGGGGAAGTCCTAGACCGCTAAAGCTCTTTCGGAAGAGCTCGGGCTGCGGCTTTTGGTTATCGAGGACTACTGTTTTCCTCCGGCCGACCCTCCGTTTTCGGTCGAGCGAAAAAAGGCGAAATCGCCTGTCTGCTTCGGCGTGGCGCTTAAGCGAGAAAGGCGAGAGCCCGGCTTCTCGGGAGACCGTTTATCGGGCTCGACGGCGAAGGGCCGATGGCGAAGGGCCGATTTTGAAAACGTTAAGATTATTATAGACTAATATAACTAAATCTGCTGAGCTGTCTGTCTGACAGCTTTCTTTTTGAAAGGGAGACTATTTTGGCGAGAATTTATCCTCTGTTTTCCTCCAGCTCCGGCAACGCCCACTTTATCGGCACCCCCGCCGGAGGAATACTGATCGACGCGGGCGTGAGCTGCCGCAGGCTTGTCAACGCCCTTCGGCTCAACGATATCGGCCCCGAGGCGGTCAGGGCGGTTTTTATCACCCACGACCATTCCGACCACGTCAGCGGGCTGCGGGTCTTTGAAAACTGCTTTAATGTGCCGGTCTACGCCTCTGCCGGAACCGTCGGCTGGCTCTGCGACAACGGGCATATCTCTGAGGGCCGCGAGATCGGCGGCGGTGTCGATGTCGGAGGATATTTTGTGACCTCGTTCCGAACGCCTCACGACGCAGTCGAAAGCGTCGGATATAAAATACATACCCCCGACGGGAAGATTTGCTGCGTCTGCACCGACCTCGGGCATATTACCGAGGAGGTCGACAGCGAGCTAAAGGGCTCAGACCTCGTTCTTTTGGAATCTAATTACGACGAAAGTATGCTCAGAAACGGGAGCTACCCTTATATTCTGAAGCAGAGGATTTCCTCCAGCTTCGGTCACCTTTCAAACGCCGACAGCTCGCGCGAGGTCCGCTCGCTGATCGAAAACGGCACAAGGCGGATAATCCTAGGTCATCTCAGCCGCGAGAACAACACCCCGCGCATTGCCGAAAACACGCTGATTCGGGAGCTCGGCAGCGATTTTGTCCGCAACCGCGATTATATGCTGACTATCGCGCCGGTCGAGACCGAGGGGCTGGGGGTGGTTTTCTGATGATCGGGGTAAACGTTGTCTGCGTCGGAAAGCTGAAGGAAGCCTATTGGCGGGACGCCTGCGAGGAATACCGAAAGCGGCTCGGGGCGTATTGCCGCCTGAATATCGCCGAGCTGCCGGAGTCGCGGCTGCCGCAGAAGCCCTCGGAATCGGAGATCAAGGCCGCGCTCTCGCAGGAGGGCAGGCTGATGCTGCCTTATATTGAGAGAAAGGATTCGCTGAGCGTCGCGCTCTGTATCGAAGGTGAGCGGAGAAGCTCAGAGGAGCTTTCAAAGCTTCTGGATCAGGCGTCGGTCGGCGGCGCGAGCACCGTCAATTTTCTGATCGGCAGCTCGTTCGGCCTCAGCAACGAGACAAAGCAGCTCTGCCGGCTGAGGCTTAGTATGTCAAAAATGACATTCCCGCACCAGCTCGCGCGGGTGATGCTTCTTGAACAGATCTACCGCGCGTTTTCGATCTGCGCGGGAGCGAAATATCACAAATAGGAGGTAATCGGATGGAAATTGTCCTTGCAATTCTTATGGCGGCGACGTTCTTGCTCTGCACCGTGATACTGATAAAGCTATTCGGAAAGCGCGACGGAGTTCAGGTCGAAATCCTCAGCGACCGTCTCGACCGCCTAGCGGAGGGGCTGGATAAGTCGCAGGCGCTTTTAAGAAAAGAGCTGTCTGACAGCACTCTCAATCTTTCAAACACTCTCACCGAGCGCCAGAAGCTCAGCGATCAGGGGCTCGACAACCGCCTGAAGCTCTTAGAGGAGCGTTTGGCGGGGTTTGAACGCTCAAATTCCGGCTCGATCGCGCTGATGCAGGAGTCGGTAACAAGGCAGCTCACCGACATCAAGGACGACAACTCAAAGCGGCTCGAACAGATTCGGATAACCGTCGACGAAAAGCTCCAGACGACACTTGAGGAAAAGATGAACCGCTCGTTTAAAACGGTCAGCGAGCAGCTCGAGCAGGTATATAAGGGCCTCGGCGAAATGCAGACGCTCGCCTCGGGTGTCGGCGACCTCAAAAAGGTGCTTTCAAACGTCAAGAACCGCGGCATACTCGGCGAAATGCAGCTCGGCTCGATCCTTTCGGAGATTCTCGCGCCGGAGCAGTATGACACCAATGTCGAAACGGTCCCCGGCAGCGGAATGAGGGTTGAGTTCGCGATCCGTCTCCCCGGCGACGGCGAGGAGACCGTCTGGCTGCCGATCGACTCGAAGTTCCCCGGAGATACATATTCCGCGCTTCTCGAAGCATATGACACCGGCGACAAGGAGACCGCCGACGCCGCATTCAAAGAGCTTGCGGCGAGAATAAAGTCCTGCGCAAAGGATATTCGAGACAAATATGTCCGCCCGCCGTATACGACCAATTTCGGGATAATGTTTCTGCCCTTTGAGGGGCTTTATGCCGAGGTCGTCAGCCACGGGCTGGTCGAGGATTTGCAGCGGAATTATCAGGTCAACGTCGCCGGGCCGTCGACGATGGCTGCGCTTCTCAACTCACTCTATATGGGCTTCCGCACCCTCGCGATCCAGAAGCGCAGCGACGAGGTCTGGCGCGTCCTTGCGAAGGTAAAGACAGAGTTTGACAAATTCGAGGACGTTCTGACCAAAACTCAGAGGCACATGAAGCAGGTCGAGGACGATCTGACGACGCTTGTCGGCACACGCACGAACACGATCCAGCGCGCGCTCAGAGACGTTGAAAGGCTTGATGACAGCGGCGGAGATCAGCCGCAGCTGAATTAAAATTTCCGCCCGAGGTCTCCCTCGGGCGGAGAATTTTGTAAAAAACCACCGGCAGGGCCGGTGGTTATATTTTCTCATTCAACACCTTCCAGCATACCTTTCAGCACGCTTTGGGCGCAGTCATAGACGGTTAAATTTCTGCGGTCGAGGAGCTTGAACTCGCGGCCGCCGTTGTCCCACCAGCAGCAGGCGATGCCGTTCTCCTTCGCCTTCGAGACGAAGTATTTTCCCCATTTATAGCGGTCGTCGGGGTTGTTTTTGTCCCGGATTCCCATTTCGCCGATGATGACCGGATAACCGTTTTCGATAAAGCGCTCGCGGATCCTGCGGAAAATTCCGTCGAGCTCTCTTTCGCCGGCTGAGGTGAACTCGGTCGCCTCGGGGTCGGGCATCAGGCAGAGGGGGATCGGCGAATAGGAGTGAATTGAGATCACAAGCCTGTCGGCGGGGTCAACTGCCTCGCGAAACTCGGGGATATAGGCGTGATGAGGCGCGGCGGCATAAGAAGGCGTCATCAGGAAGCGGGTTTTGTTGCTGCCGTTTCCCGCGCGGACGGTGTCGACAAAGACCTGGTTGAACCGGTTGATGTATTCTATTGCGTCGAGGCAGAGCCGGTCACGCAGATTGAGGTTCCATTCATATTTGTTTCTAAGCATTCTCGGCTCGTTCATCGCCTCGAAGATCAGCCTGTCGCCACAACTCTCGAATCTCGCGGCGATCTGAGCCCAGAGGTCGCGAAGATATCGGCAGCCCGGCTCAAAGCCCTGCTCGGTCGGCTGGAACATTATGTCGTCGTGGTGGGTGTTTAAAATGACGGTCATTCCGTCGCCGAGGGCATAGTCGGCGATCTCGTTTACTCTGTCCATAAAGGCGGGGTCGATATTGTGCTCACCGTCCATATGGCGGTGCCAGGATGTCGGCAGCCTGAGCGTCTCAAAGCCGAGATCGTGTATCTTTTTTATCATTTCCGGAGTTGTGACCGGATTGTGCCATGACGTTTCGCCCATCGGCGCGTCAAGTGTATTTCCGAGGTTCCAGCCGAGGCGGACCCGCGCGGTCAGTTCCTTAGCGAGCGATTTTTCCATAGGATACTCCTTTATATCGAGGAGGTCGGGACGGCGATGCGGGCAATATTACGGGTAAAAGCCTTATTCCGGCTTAGAGGATTTAAATTCTTCAAGCGGCGTTTCGAGCCCCGCCATCAGGCCGTCATATACCGACTTCGAGCTTCCGAAGATCTCGAGCTTGCTGCGGTCGACAAGCCCGAAGGACTCTTCGCCGGGGTCGGTGTGGCCGTTGTCCCACCAGACGCACAGCATTCCGCGGCTCTTCGCCTTCGCGACGTAATAGGTCGCCCAATCCTGGCGGTCATAGGGGTTGTTCTTGTTGATGATCCCCATTTCGTCGATGATGACGCCGATGCCGTTCTTGCCGAATTTCTCATAGTTTTTCTCGATAACGTCGTCGATCGAGGACTTCGCCGAGTTGTCGAAGTTCTTGAGGCTGAGGTCGCCGTTCATCGCGAGGTCATAAGGGGTATAAGCGTGGACTGATATAAGGAGCTTGCCCTCGGCGGTGTCGGTCGGGAGCTTAAACGGGTCCTGGAGCGAATAATATCCCGAGCCGCAGTATACTCCGCAGAGCAGGAAGCGGTCGGAGTTTCTGCTGCCCGAGGCTCTGACTACGTCGACAAACTTCTGATTGCAGTTGCTGATGATCTCAAGCGCGTCGAGGCAGTCCTGATTGTTATAATCTATCCACCACTCGAAGCTTGTGCCGGTCAGACGCGGCTCGTTCATCGACTGGAAAATCAGGTGCTGATCGTAGTCCTTGAAGCGCTCGGCGATCTGAGTCCAGATCTTTTCGATATAGTTATAGGTCTCCTCCTCGTGCGCGCGGGAGGGATAGTAGAAATCGTTGTCGTGGTGGGAGTTGAGGATAACGAACATATCGTTGTCGAGAGCGTAGTTGACTACCTCCTCTACTCTGTTGAACCAGTCTTCGTCGATAACGTAGTCCGGCGCGCCGGAGGTATGGAGCCCCCAAGAGGTGGGGATTCTGATGGTATTAAAGCCGAGCTCTTTGATCTTGTCGACCAGCTCGTGGGTGGTCACAGGCTGACCCCAAGACGTTTCGCCCTCGGGAGCGTCAAGGGTGTTGCCGAGATTCCAGCCGATCTTCATTTCCTCTATAAGCTCCGAAACGGTATAGTCCTTCGCGCTGACGCTCAGGTCGCTGTGGGTATTGTTGATAACCGGCGCGCTCTCTCCGCAGCCCGAAAACGACAGAACCGACGCGATAGTGATCACCGCAAGAATTATTGAAAACAGTTTTTTCATTGTTGTCCTCCTTTTATGCGATCGATATGCAATTCCTTTTTGAATCATTAACAAAAGGGACTGAAATTATTATAATTCAGTCCCTTTGATATGTCAACAGTTTATAAATATTTTTGCGGATCGGGCTATTTTAAGATGCGAAATGTGAGGGGGAAGAGAGGCGTATATTGTTTCATTTGCCTCACTCATCGTTCGGCAAATCAGGGGACCCCCGGCGAGGGTAAACGATGCCCATCACTTTCTGCGGGCAGGTCACTTTTGTCAGCATCGTTCTGCAAAGGCATTGCCTTTGCCCGGCTGTTGTTGCAACAACTATCCACCGGACTGTTTTTCCTACCTTCCTGCGCTTCGCTTCGCATAAGATTCCGCGCCCTGCGGGGCGCGGCCAGAGGCTTCTCGCCTCTGGACTCTCACAACCCTTTTGGAAAAGGGTTGACCGAAAACTTTTAAATATATGCCTATTTATCATCAATAACGTGCCAATAGGCTTTGAGATACTGTATCCCCGAGCCGACAGTCAGCGCGGCGGATACCCAGACCAAAATGTCGGAAATGAGCTTAACCGGCAGCTCTGCGCCGACTCCGAGAGCGCCCAGCCCGCGGAGCAGAAGTATCGCGACGACCGAGATCATTGTGAACGCGGTTTTGATCTTTCCGAACCAGCCCGCTGCAACAACCGTCCCTTCGCCCGACTTGACAACAAGCCTCAGCGCCGAAACCATAAATTCCCGGAATAAAATCAGCATCACCGGCACCGAGCCGCACCACCCGAGCCCGACAAACCCGACAAGCGCCGCCATTACAAGAGCTTTGTCGGCGAGCGGGTCGAGAAATTTGCCGAAATCGGTGACGAGGTTATACTTCCTCGCAATTTTGCCGTCCAAAAGGTCGGTCAGCGATGCCGCCGCGAAGATCACAAGCGAGATCAGAATATTCCAGTCAGTAAACTGCCAGAGCAGAAAAAGCACAAAAAAGGGTATCAATATTACTCTGAGTAATGTCAGCTTGTTCGGCAGATTCATTATTCAACCACCTCTCCCAAAAGGTCGTAATCCATCAGGTCGCTGATGTGAACCTTGACAAATTCTCCGACCGCGCGCGGGCTTTCGGAGGTAAAGAAGATCTTTCCGTCGATCTCCGGCGCTTCTGCGAAGCTCCTGCCGAAATAGCATTCGGCGTAGCGGTCCCAGCCCTCGACGATAACCTCAATGTCGCTGCCGACGCGGGCGGAATTTGCGCGGTCGCTTATTATCATCTGCGTTTCGGTGACGATCTCGGCGCGGCGCTGCTTTTCCTCCTCGTCGATCTGATCGGGCAGGAGAGCGGCGGGCGTTCCCTCCTCGGCCGAATAGGCGAAGCAGCCGAGCCGGTCGAACTTCATTTCATTGACAAATTCGCAGAGCTGCTCAAATTCCTCCTCGGTTTCCCCCGGGAAGCCGGCGATCAGGGTCGATCTCAGAATTATCCCCGGAATCCTCTCGCGGAGCTTTTTAATCAGCGATTCGAGCTCGCTGCGGCTGCTGCGGCGGTTCATTCTTTTGAGTATTCTGTCGCAGCAGTGCTGGATCGGGATATCGAGATATTTGACCAGCTTTTCCTCCGAGGCGATAAGGTCGATCAGCTCGTCGGTGATCCTCTCAGGGTAGCTGTAAAGGGTTCTGATCCATTTCAGCCCCTCGATTTTGCAGAGCTCCGAGAGCAGCTCGACTATCTTCGGCTCGCCGTAGAGGTCGAGGCCGTAGACGGTGGTGTCCTGAGCGACGAGGACGATCTCACGGCAGCCGTTTTTCGCGAGCCATTTCGCCTCCGAGACAATGCTCTCGATTTTTCGGCTTCTGAGCCGCCCGCGAATAGAGGGAATCGCGCAGTAGGTGCAGCGGTTGTCGCAGCCCTCGGCGATTTTTATGTATGCAAAAGGCTCGGTCGAGATCACTCTGCGCGAATCAATAATAAGGGAATACTTGTCGCCCGACATATCAGCCTTTTCGCCGTCGATAGTCTTTTTGATAATCTCCCCGAGGAGTTCATTTGCGCCGAGGCCGACGACAGCGTCTACATCGGGCAGCTCGCGGCGGATATCCTCGCGGTAGCGCTCCGCCAAACAGCCGGTGACGATCACCGACCTGATTCTGCCCTCTTCCTTTAAGGTGCAGAATTCGAGGATAGTGTCGATCGCCTCCTGCTTTGCGCTCTCGATAAAACCGCAGGTGTTGATTATCGCGACGTCTGCGAGAGCGGCGTCGGGGATTATCTCAAAGCCCTCCTCGCGGAGATTGTATATTATATGCTCGGCGTCGACGAGATTTTTCGGACACCCGAGCGAAACCATTCCGACCTTTACTGCCAATTCTCATTCCTCCGGTTCAAATTCGCTTAACGCAGCGTTGATTTCATCATAAGAGAAGCCCTGGCGGGCAAGCGCCGCCCTGACCTTGTTTATTCCGTTTTCCTCGGCGAGCTTTCGCGAATATTTCCGCCCGATAAGCTCAATAAGCCGATCGCCGGTTCCGTCCTCATATTCTTCGAGAGCCTCGTCGATCAGCTCACGCGGAATCCCCCGCCGGCGCATCTCCTCGCGGGCGCGGTATTTTCCCCAGAGCTTTCGGGTGATATAATATTCCGCGCACCTTTTGGCATACCGCCGGTCGTCGATCAGCCCGAGCTCTGCGAGGTTGTTGACAACGTCATAGCAGATCTGCTCGGGATAATTTTTCTCCAGCTTTTTAAACATCTCGGCATAGCCGTAGTCACGCTCGTCGAGAAGATAGAGCGCTCGCTCGCGGGCGCGGCGGTAGTCGTTTTTGGCAATAAGCTCCGCGATGTCGCTTTCTGAAAGGTACATTCCCTTTTTCAGCCCGAGGCTCGCGACGACACCTGCGTTCAGAAACACCGGTTCGCGGCCCTCAAAGTCGATTCGGAGCGTGTCGCCCTTAAATGCCGAGATTTCTTCGATCAGAAACTCCATTTCAGTTGTCGGTCGCAGGAGTGAACTCCTCGAAATCGTCGTCGGCGTCGACTATCACCGAATTAGACGGCTTTTTCGCGGAAGACTGCCCCGCAGCCGCGGCCGATGCAGCTGCGCTCAACTCGGCCTCCTTCTTTGAAGCCTTGGCCGAGATCGAAAGAGCGTCCTTATTTGCAAAGATTTTCTCCTCGATCTCTGAGAGCATCTCGGGGTTGTTGAGCAAAAATTCCTTGGTATTTTCGCGTCCCTGGCCGATCTTGTTGCCCTCATAGCTGAACCACGCGCCGGATTTGTGGATTATATCCAGCTCGGTCGCAACGTCGACCACCTCGCCGATCCTCGAAATTCCCTTGCCGTAGATCATATCGAACTCGGCCTCTTTGAACGGCGGGGCGACCTTATTCTTGACTACCTTGCAGCGTGTGCGGTTGCCGATCGGCTCGGAGCCGTTTTTGAGCAGCTCGCCCTTTCTGACCTCGATTCTCACCGAGGCATAGAATTTAAGCGCTCTGCCGCCCGGGGTGGTCTCGGGGTTGCCGTAGATAACGCCGATCTTCTCGCGAACCTGGTTGATAAACACCGCGACGCAGTTCGATTTCGAGATGACGCTGGTCAGCTTTCTCATCGCCTGAGACATCAGCCTCGCGAGCTGACCGACATGGGTGTCGCCCATTTCGCCGTCGATCTCGGCCTTTGTGACCATCGCGGCGACCGAGTCTAGAACGATGACGTCGATCGCGCCTGAGCGCACAAGCGCCTCGGCGATCTCGAGAGCCTGCTCGCCCGAATCGGGCTGAGAAACCAACATCGAGTCGATGTCGACTCCGAGCTGCTCGGCATAAACCGGATCGAGAGCGTGCTCGACGTCGATAAACGCGACCTCGCCGCCGAGCTTTTGCGCCTCGGCGATTATGTGGAGAGCGACGGTGGTCTTTCCCGAGCTCTCGGGGCCGTAGATCTCAACGATCCTTCCTCTCGGCACACCGCCGATTCCGAGGGCCATGTCGAGTGTCATCGAGCCGGTCGAGATCGCCTCGACGTTTAAGGTCTTGGTCTGGCCGAGCCGCATTACCGCGCCCGCGCCGTAGGTCTTTTCAAGCTGGGCAATCGCGGTTTCGAGAGCCTTCTGCTTCTCCTCCTTGGTCTGAGCCGCCAGCGGCATCGCCTTTTTGTCAGCGGTTTTTTTGGTTGCCATTTGTCAGTCCTCCGTTTATCAGAAATTTTAACATTTACATTATAA
>CANQJB010000033.1 GCA_947624155.1 uncultured Clostridia bacterium | reverse complement strand
CCTTAGATGTGTCCAAAACGGCAACATCAAGGAAACTCAGGTGATTCTTAAAATGTGGATTCTCCCCCTTGACAAAAGCTATCTGAAAAAGGTTGGATCGAAAACTTTTCTAAAACCATCTTTCCCCTCTTGCACTCTCTCCGAATATGTGCTATAATTCAATTTAGCACGACACAACGGCATCAAAAGTCACAAAATTATTTAACTTTATTGTGCAATTCGATGAAATTCAGAGCTTGGCAGTTTTCGACAATATTCGACAACAAAAATTATAGAAAAATGTTAAAATCTGATTTACGACAGGAGGCATTGATATGGTTGAATTTTCGCACATTCAGGAGCTCGAACTCTATCGGTTGATCTACAACACCCTCTTTGAATTCGGCATACCGTCTCATATCAGCGGACATGATTATCTGGTCAGCGCAATTGAGCTTGTCGTGAAGGACCCCGCCTATCTTCGCCGAATCACCGGTAGGCTTTATCCCGATGTTGCGGAGCTCTACGGCGTCGACGCCAGGTGTATCGAGCATTCGATAAGGACCGCGATAGAAAAGGCTTTCAGCTGCGGCGATATTGATGCCCTGCAAGGCTACTTCGGCCCGCTGATCGGTCTCAAAAACGGAAAGACAACCAATTCTGAATTCATTGCCGTTGTCGCCCAAAGGCTCAGAATGGAGCTCGGGTTGACAGATAATTTGGCAGCAAGATAAATATTAAGGCCGTCGGCGTTTGAACCGGCGGCCTTTTTGGCTGATAAATTATTTGAGGAACTTTATTGATTTGAGATCGAAATCGCAGCCCGGCAGGAATACGAGCGTCAGGTTCTTTGACCCGCTCAGCGGCTTAATATCGAATCTTCTGGTTACAATCTCATCGCTCTTTTCAAATTCGATGATCCTCGGCTCTTCACCGTCAAATCTGAGGTGGAGGGTGTCTTTTTGATTGCGGGTGCGGCCGGTGATCTCGACGGCGCTGACCTCCTTACCGAGGTCGATGTCGTTGAAGATGATACTTACGTTGTTGCCGATCCGCTCGATTATCCCTTCGCCCTGAGAATAGGAGTCGCCGTAGATTCCGTCGTTTTCGACCGCGAGCAGCTCGACTCCCTCTCGCCTCGGCTTAGAGAATCTGAACCCCTTAAAGCGCAGCCCCTCCGAGATTCTGAAGGATATTCCGCGAACGCCCCTGAGCTTTTCGGGCAGCCGGAAGGTGTTGTATTTATAGGTGTTCCACTGGGTCTTCGACTGATAATTCAGCGTCGCGATCAACTCTCCGTTTTCGTCGAGAAGCTCGACCGGAATGACGTTTTCGTTGTAGGTATAGATTCCGAGAGTGAGCTCGTCGGAGCCGATATTTCCGAAGTCGACGCAGCCGAAATTGACCGTTCCGCCTCTGCCGCCGGTAAGAACTCCGCCGCCCATCGCCGCGTGGAACTCGGCGGAATTGTTGCAAAGCGAAGCGCAGACCGTCTCATAGGGGTTGACGCTCGCGGGGCCGAAGCCGGTGTTCTCCATTTCAAGCTCCGAAATTACCTCTTCGGCGCGGGTGCCGTTTTTGCAATATGCCCTGAGGCGGTAGACGCCGTCGCCCCTCGCCTTGATCTTCGCTTTCAGGCCGTCCTTCTCGATTTCAAGGAGATTTGTCTCGACGCCCGTCTCGGTGATCGCCTTGATGCCGATATCATCGGCGCCGAAGGTCGCGTTTTTCGGGAAGATGCTGAACTCGATCTCGGTCTCGGGGCAGTCGGGCGTTAGCTTCTGATTCGGCACGCTCAGCTCAATCTTTCTGACGCTGACGTCGTTCTTGGCGGTGCCGCAGCTTACCTCCTGAACGCAGGAGATACCCTCGCGTATTCTCGCCTCAAGCGCTCTGAATTCGACCGTTTCGTCCGGCAGATCGGGGGAGGAGACTTTCAGTCTGATTGCCCCGGGCTCGGTCTTCGCACCGATCATTATCAGTAGCTTTCCGCTGAAAAGTCTGCGCGAGCAGCACTTATACTGCTCATAGTCGCTCGAATCGCCGTTGTCCATTCCGAGAAGCCTGCCCGCGCCCTCGACTGTTACATTGATCCTGTTTCTAGCGTTTTCGACAGGATTTCCCTCGGCGTCTGCGGTCGATACCTCGACGAAAATCATATCCTCGCCGTTGGCAAATAGGGTCGGTTTATCGGCTTTCAGGACTATTTTAGCCGGGTCTCCGAAGCTTCTGCGAGTCTGCTCGCAGAGTTTATTGCCGTTTTCGTCATATCCGACAGCCCTGATTTCGCCCTTGTGATAGGGGACTCTCCAGCGGCCGCTCAGCCTGTCCTCAGATGAGCGGTGGTCATAGCACCCCTGCGAGACGCCGTTGACAAACAGCTCGGTCTTCGCGCAGTTTGAGTAGATAAACAGGTCGATAAGCTGACCCTCGTTGAAATCCCAGTAGGGGAACAGGTGTACAAACGGCGCGGCGTCCTTGTTCCACTCGGCCTTGTAGGCGAAATATGTATCCTTCGGGAAGCCCGCAGTGTCGGAATGGCCGAAGTAGGAGTTTTTGGTGCTGTAAGGCGTCGGCTCGCCGATATAGTCCCAGCCGGTCCAGATAAACTGGCCGAGGCTGAATTTGCGCTTTTTGTCCTCGCAGATATTGTATTCCGCGGTCGGGGCGCTCCAACCGGTCGCGCAGTTCATAAGGCTTGAACACTGCAAATCGTCGTGAGTGGTGGTGCTGACCGAGGCGGGGAAGTGATAAACGCCTCTCGACTGAACCGTCGAGGCGGTCTCGGAGCCGTAGATCACCCAGTCGGGGTGGAGCCTGTGGTGCTCGTCATAAAGCCTCTCGGCGTAGTTATATCCGACAGCGCCGATCTCTTTTGCGCAGTTCTGCGCGCCCTCCCACTGCATATAGTTCGAGCCGATGGTGACCGGGTGGGCGTTTTTATAGTCGTCCAGCCTGACGCAGCGGGTGAGCTCCTTTGTGATCTCAACTCCGCGGGGCGAGGCGTGGGTGTCATATATCTCGTTGCCGATGCTCCACATGATGACGCAGGGGTGGTTGCGGTCCCGCCTGATCCAGCTCCTGACGTCTCGCTCGTGCCATTCCGGGAAGAACCGCGCATAGTCATAGTCGGTCTTCTTGAGCTCCCACATATCGAAAGCCTCGGAGTCGATCAGTATTCCGAGCTCGTCGCAAAGCTCCATCATCTCTACCGACGGCGGGTTGTGAGACGTTCTGATCGCGTTTACGCCCATATCCTTGAGGCTTAACAGCTGACTTCTTAAGGCCGCGCGGTTGACCGCCGAGCCGAGAGCGCCGAGGTCGTGGTGCATACAGGCGCCGTTCAGCTTGATGCTCTTTCCGTTGAGGAAGAAGCCCTCGTTTTTGTCAAAGCGGACATATTTATAGCCTATCCGCTCATATCTCTGGTCGACGCTTTCCTCGCCGATAACAAGCTCGGTCAGAACCGAATAGAGATAGGGTCGGTCGGTGCTCCAAAGCTCCGGTTCGTCGATCTCGACCGTCTGCGATACCTTTTCGGTCCCCTCGGGGAAGGGCATTTTCGTCGTCGCGACAGGCTCGCCGTCTGCGTCAAAGACGGTGTGTCTGACAGTTCCCGCGCAGGAGCAGATTATCTCGGTGTCGATCTCGGTCTGCCAGCTTCTGCCGCCGACATAGCTGACGATATATGTGCCGTCCGGCGCGATACGGTTTTCGCCGGTCTCACGGAGCCAAATGTTTCGGAAAATTCCCGCGCCGGAATACCAGCGGGTGTTCGGGCTCTGATATCTGACCCTGACGCTGATTTCGTTTTCGCCCGATAGACTTCCGATCGGAACGTCAAAGGTGGTGTAGCCGTATTTCCATTCAAATATCTTTTCGCCGTTGAGATAAATCTCAGAGTCCATATAAACTCCCTCGAATCTCAGCTCATAAAGGCTGCCCGGCGCGAAAACAAAGCGCTTTCGGTACCAGCCGTCGCCGGTGCTGTAAAGATCGAGGGTGTTGTGGACCTGCCAGTCGTGGGGAATGTCGACCGGCCTGAAATCGCTGTCAGAAGGGAGTTCGCCGATCGGCTTGAAGGCAAATTCCCAGTTGTCGTTAAAGAGTTTATACATTATTTGACCTCCTTTATAATATTAACGGCGGCGCACCGAAAAGGCGGGGCGCCGCCGCGGGTTTTATCTTCCCGACTTGTTTGAGACAAAGTCGTATTCGCGGAGTGTAATAAAAACGTCGAGATTGCCGTTGCGTGTTCTGATCTCGTCCATCAGCGCGCGGCGGTCGGCGGATTCGTCTAGGCAGATATGATACTTCAGCTCATAGATCGAGCCGAAATCCGAGGTCTTGATCTGGTTGAGCTGCCAGCTGTCGGTATATTTGTCGAGAATGTCGTCAAATGCGCCGTCGAAATTCAGATCCTCCGGCACAAATATTTTCAGCGTGAACTGATTCTTTTTCGGAACGCCGAAGTTGAGCGCCGAGAGAATTACCATCAGCGCGCAGAGAAGCAGGGTAATAACGATCGAAACGCCGTAATAGCCGGTTCCGCAGCCGACCCCGATGACGATCGCGAATAGAAGGCTCGCAATATCCATTGTGTCGCGCGGATCGCTTCTGATTCTTAAGAGCGCGAGCGCTCCGCCGAGTGAAACGGCAGCCGCAACGCTCGAGTTGACAAGGAAGATGACGCTGGCCATAAGCGGCGCGAGCAGAACTATCGCCGCCGGAAAATCGGAGGTATATCCGCGCTTTCGGCTGGTAAAGAGATAGACAAGGCTGAGTATCAGCCCGAGGATCAAGGCGATCCCCAGCGAAGCGAGAACTCCCTGAGCGTTGAGGGTTACTCCGCCGATATCGGGGAACAAGAATTTCATCATAATGTCAGTTTCCTTTCGGTGAAGCGACTCGGCGGTCGTCGAGGTGAATAAACTCTCTGCCGCGATATCGCGAATATTCGTTGCCGTATTTCGAGAAGTGGGTCATAAAGATCTTCTCCTGCGTCAGCATATCGCAGAGCCATTTCGGCGGAGCGTGAATGAATTTGATCTCCATCAGCCGCTCGTTCGGCCGAAGAAGCGGTTCGCCGCCCCCGCCCTTTGAAAGGTCGACGTCAAATCTTCTGCTCAGGATATTTTGATCAAATGTAATTCTGAGGCTGGGGTCGAGCCTGTCCGTCAGAGCGATTCGGTCATAGCTCAGAAACACCTTCGGATAGACCTTTTTGTGCTGCAAGAAATAGCCGATCTCGTCGATCATTCTCTCGGCGGAATAGTCCGAGGTCTCGGGGCGGATGCCCTTGCAGACAAAATCCATCGCAGCTTTATATGGCAGAACGGCTCTTCGCTTGGTGACGATTCCGTCGATCTTTCGCTTGAGCTCCAAAAAGACCGTTTCGTCGCCGGTCTCGGGGAAGGAATAGCCTCTGATCCTGAGCTTTTCCTTAAATTTCGGGTGCATCAGCGAGGCGTTGATGACCGAGTTTCTGTCGTCGTCGAGATAGAGGTTGTAGATTCCGTAGGTCTTTCCGCCGGCGCAGTATTTGTCATATTCCATTCCGCGCTCGTTTATAAACCGTTCGATCAGACCTTCTGACTGCCCGACCGAGACAAGATATTTCTTTTCATATCGCTCAAAGGAAAGGATCGCCACTCTGTCACCCCTCAACTGCGGAATTAACACTTTATACATTGTATCAAAAACTTTGAAAAATAGCAATATGCTTTTGAAAAAAAGCTGTGAACAAATTGTGAATACTAAAATCAAAAAAGACCCCTCGCAGGGGCCTTTTTTGATTAAGGATATTATTCCTCGGTGGGAGCGCCGACAGGGCAGGTAGCAGCACAGTTGCCGCACTCAATGCAGGTGTCCGCATCGATGACGTATTTGTCATCGCCCTCAGTGATAGCGCTGACGGGGCATTCTGCAGCGCAGGCGCCGCACTTGATGCAATCGTCCGAAATCTTGTAAGCCATTATTGTGTCGCCTCCTAAAAAGTTTTAAGTATAAGAGCTTGGTATTCTCTCACTGCTATTTTAACATATATTTTAAAAAAAGCAAGTGTTTTTGAAGTTTTATTTTTTGGTTGAAATATCGGAAGAAATGTGTTATAGTATATCTGTATGTAAAATGACCCGAAGGGAGGCGCAAAGCTACGGTTAAAAAACTGTTCGGCCTGCTGTGGCAATATTTCAGAAGGCTCGACAAGACCCTTCTGCTGATGACCGTCGCCGTCTGCTCTCTGAGCGTCGTTGTGATATATTCCCTTGTGATAAACAGCCAGACTCAGTCGATAACGAATGTCGACCTCGACTACACCGACTACCGCACCCAGGCTCTCGCCGCCGCTCTCGGTCTCGGCGTATCGCTGATAATCGCCGCCTGGGACTACCGGAAGTTTTCAAAGCTCTGGTTCATCTACTTTCCGCTGATGGTCGGCCTGACCTGCCTGACCTTTACCAGCCTCGGGCGCTCCGGCCTCGAAGGCGCCGACGACAAAGCCTGGATCGCCCTCGGCAGCATAACGGTTCAGCCCGCCGAGTTTTTAAAGCTGGCGTTTATTCTCTCCTTCTCCTATCACTGCCACAAGACAAAGAACTTTTTCAACAATCCTCTGAACATACTTTTGCTCTGCGTCCACGCCGCGATCCCGATCGGCCTTGTGATGGCTCAGGGCGACGACGGAACCGCCGTTGTCTTTATCGTGATGTTCCTCGCAATGCTCTTTACCGCGGGTATCTCCTGGAAATATATCCTCGGCGCTGGGATTTTGTCACCGATCGCCGTCTGGTTCATGTGGACTCACTATCTCCAGCCCGTTCACAAAAACCGCATCCTCGCGATCATCAACCCCGAAAAATACGCTACCGAAGACGTCCTATATCAGACAAATCTCGCGAAAATCGCCCTCGGCTCGGGGCAGGTGAGGGGAAAGGGGCTGTTCGGCGGCGAATATACCTATGTTCCTGTCTGCCACAACGACTTCATTTTCTCCTATTACGGCCAGACTCTCGGCTTTATCGGCTGTCTGGGGCTGGTGATACTTCTCGGACTCATCTGCCTTAGAATACTCGGAAACAGCCTCAGATCGGGCGACGGCCTCGGCAGATTTATCTGCGTCGGCGTCTTCGCATATCTCTTTTCTCAGAGCGTTCTCAATATCGGAATGGTAATGGGCGTAACTCCGGTAATCGGAATAACCCTGCCGTTTATCTCTGCCGGCGGGACCTCGATGCTCGCCTCGACGGTTTCGATCGGGCTTGTGATGTCGGTCCACTTCCATTCCGCCCGCTTCGACACTCTGTTCGCAAAGAAGAAGTGAGGCCGAAATGAAATTCAGAAGCAAGATTCAGGCCGCGCTTTTCATAGCAGGCGCAGCAAGCCTCGCGGTAATGGCGATATGTTGGTTTATGCGCGGCATCGGTTTCTTTTACTCCCTCGGCGTGACCGCGCTGACCGTTTTCACCCACGTTATTATCCGCTATATCGGAGCAATTCTGGCGTCCGCGATGCCGAAGTCTATAAAAAACCCGTGCTGCCCGATCTATCGCGTCGGGAAGCGGGAGCAGGAGCTCTATAAAAAGCTGAAATTCAAGCGGCTGAAAAATTCCGCTCCGACCTATGACCCCGAGGAGTTCGATTTTTCAAAGCGTTCTCCCGACGAACTGCTTTATAATTCCTGCCACGCCGGATTGACGCACGCGATAATAGTGCTTCTCAGCTTTGCGCCGATCCTTTATTCCGTTCCGTTCAAAAACCCGTTGATTTTTGTTATAACGTCTGTGACCGCCGCCTGTTTCGACGGGTATTTTGTGCTGATCCAGCGCTATAACCGCCCGCGCTATCTCAAACTCGCCGAGCGTTCGGCAAACAAACAGGAGGTTAAACAACATGAAAAAAGTGACAGTTAATCAGCTTGGCGGCTCACCCGAGCGCTTTGACAGCCTTGTGAATATGTTCAGAGAACATTTTGAAAGCGAGCCTGTCCGCTTCTTCTCTGCCCCCGGGCGGAGCGAGATCTGCGGCAACCACACCGACCACAACCGCGGAAAGGTGATGGCCGCGGCGGTAAATCTCGACGTGATCGCGGCGGTCGAGCCGGATTGCGGGAATTTTGTGACCGTCAAATCCGAAGGCTACCCCGAGGATAAAATCTCTCTCGAAAGCCTGGAGCCGGTCGAGTCCGAAAAAAACAGCTCCGCCGCGCTGATTCGGGGCGTTCTCGCGGGCTTTAAGAACAGGGGATACCGAATCGGCGGCTTTAAGGCCTATACCCGCTCGAATGTTCTAAAGGGCTCGGGGCTTTCTTCGTCCGCCGCATTCGAGGTCCTGATCGGCACCGTCGTCAGCGGCCTCTTTAACGACGGCGGCGTTTCGGCTGTCGAGATCGCCCAGATCGCGCAGTATGCCGAAAACGTCTATTTCGGCAAGCCCTCGGGGCTGATGGATCAGATGGCGAGCTCTGTCGGCGGATTCACCGAGATCGACTTCGCCGACCCCGAGAATCCGGTAATCGAGGCCGTTTCGATCGACCTCGCCGCTCACCGCCACAGCCTCTGCATCATCGACACCAAGGGCAGCCACGCCGACCTGACCCCCGACTACGCTGCGATCCCGGCCGAAATGAAGGCGGTTGCGGGGTATTTCAAAAAGAATTATCTTCGCGAACTCACCCGAGATGATATTTTGGGTGACATAGGTGGCCTCAGAAAAGCTGTCGGCGACAGAGCGGTTCTGCGCGCGCTCCACTTCATGGACGAAAACGGGCGGGTCGGAGAGCTCGCCGAGGCGATCAGGCGCGACGACTTCGCCGCGTTTCTCTCGGTGATAAACCGCTCCGGCGAGAGCTCCTATAAATATCTCCAGAACGTCTATGCCTGCGCCCACCCCGACGAGCAGGGCGTCTCGCTGGCGCTCTATCTCGCAAAGTCGCTTCTTAACGGCGAGGGCGCCGCGCGCGTTCACGGCGGGGGCTTCGCCGGGACAATTCAGGCGTTTGTGCCGGACCGTTTGCTTGAAAGCTTTGTCCCCGAAATCGAGAAGGTATTCGGCGAGAGGAGCTGCTATGTTCTTAACGTCAGGCCGTTCGGCGGGGTAGAGGTGTCGCTGTGAGAATGAGACGAAAAGCCCGTCTAGACGAGCGCATCGCCGCCTGTGAGGCGAGCGGACGGCTTTTGATACTCAACTGCGAGGACCGCCATTTTCAGCGCGCGGTCGAGGAAAAGGAGTATCTCGACTTTGAAAAGCTCTTCGGCAGCAAAAAACCGATTCAGCTCGAGATCGGCGCAGGAAAGGGGCAGTTTTGCTGCGAGCTTGCCTCCCGCGAGCCCGAAACAAACATCATTGCGGTCGAAAAGTCTTCAAACGTGATCGTCGACGCCGCGGAAAAGGCGATCTTCCTCGGCCTGCCAAACCTGATCCTGCTTCGCTGCGACGCCGAATATCTCGAAAAATATATCCCCGAGGGCTCGGTTTCGCGAATCTACCTGAATTTTAGCTGCCCGTTCCCGAAAAAGTCCTATGCCGCCCACCGACTGACCCACCGCAAGTTTTTAAATATCTATAAACGGCTGATGGCCCCCGGCGCAGAAATTCACCAGAAGACCGACAACCGCGAGTTCTTTGAGTTTTCAATCGAGGAGCTTTCGGAGTGCGGCTTTACCCTCAAAAACGTCAGCCTTGACCTTCATAACAGCGGCTTTGAGGGCAACATCGTCACCGAATATGAAAAGCGGTTTTCCGACCTCGGCCAGCCGATCTACCGCCTCGAAGCTTATCTCAAATAACCGCAAAAAACCGGCGCAGCGCCTTTTGGTGCTGTGCCGATTTGTATGCCTGAGTTTACTGCTTTGCCGCCCTGACTATCGGCTGCATCTGCTCGCCCCTGACTGTGCAGTCGGCCGCTTCGGGTATCAGCGAAAAGTCCGCGACCATCGACATCGGCTTTTTGATTGTGTCGTCCTGGCGGTAGGGGACAAAGAAATAGTTTCGGTAATTCTGAAGCGCTCCGATATTTTTAGCCGCCGCGGCGAGCGCGTCGTTGGTTGAGACCGCGATTAAAACCGGCTTCATGTTTCTTAAATGGCTCTTGACCGCCATCGTGACCGGAGTGTCGTTGACCCCGCAGGCGAGCTTTGCGAGGGTGTTAGAGGTGCAGGGCGCGACGATTATCAGATCAAACATCTTCCTCGGCCCGACAGGCTCGGCGTCTTCTATTGTGTGAATTATCTGCCTCCCGGTGATGCCGATCAGCCGCCCGCGAATCTCTTCGGCTGACCCGAAGCGGGTAGAGAGGTTATAAGCGTTGAAGGAGGCGATAGGCGTCAGCTCGTGGCCGAGCTTTGAAAGCTCCTCCATCGCCCGAAAGCTTTCCTCGAAGGTGCAGAACGACCCGGTCAGCGCATATCCGATTTTCAGCTTATCCAACGCAGTCACCGCCCTCAACAGCCTTGATTACCGACTCCGCGATCAGATATCCCGCGGTCTTCGGCGCGGTCTTTCCCGGCAGCCCCGGCGCGATCTCAGCCTTTATTCCCAGCTCCTTCGCCGCAACAAAATCGGTGCCGTAGGGCTTCGAGGCGAGGTCGAGAATAAAGGCGTCTTTTTTAAGCAGGCTCAGCTCATCGCGGCCGAGAACCGGTGTCGGAATCGAGTTGATTATCGAATCGGCTGCGCGGAGCGCCTTTTCGTCGCCCGGCAGAGTCGCGCGGTATCCCCGCTTTTCGGCCTCCTCCCGCGCTTCGGGCGACCTCGCCGAAACGGTTATCTCCGCGCCGAGAGATGAAAGCGCCCTTGCGCAGGCTTTTCCGACTCTGCCGAAGCCGAGGATCATTATTTTTGAGCCGTTGACCGAAAAATCGGTCTCCCGAAGGATTATTTCGACTGCGCCCTCGGCGGTCAGAACGGCGTTTCTGAGCGTCAGCTCCTCGTCCTCGAAAAAGTCGAAGACCTTCGCGCAGCGCTCCGAGCAGTAGCTCAGAAAGCCGCTGTCAAACCCGCAGCCGAAGAGAGTTCCGCCGTAGCGCAAGAGGTCGAGCGCCGAAACGGCGGGTATCTTTCGTTCGCTGAGAGGCATATTTAAATATTCTCCCGAAAACGAGGGATATGGCAGAACGAGTATATCGGCCTGTTTGAGATCCCAGATCGGCGGGCTGTTTAAAAATCCGCAGGTATAAACGTCAAAAGCGGCGGAGAGCCGCTCGGCGGCGTATTCCATTCTGCGGTCGCCGCCAATGACAAGCAGTTTTTTTCTCATATATGTCACTCCAAGATGGTCAAAGGTGTCTGAAGGGTTTCCCTGCTTTAATCTATGCAGCACCCCGCAGTTGGGTGACTTTAGTCAAAACCGCCAAAACGGCGGCCTTTTTTCTGTCATTCAAAGCTCTTGAAAGAGCATAGTGAAAAATGTTATAATCTTTTTCGGTGTTATGTCTCATTATGTAAATTTTTGTATTTTATCGGAGGGAAATATGATTCGTCAGGGATTTGACAACGACAAATATCTCAGTCTGCAATCGCAGAGGATCAAGGAGAGAATCGAAAGCTTCGGCGGAAAGCTCTATCTCGAGTTCGGCGGAAAGCTTTTCGACGACTACCACGCCTCCCGCGTTCTCCCCGGCTTTAAGCCGGACAGCAAGCTTCAGATGCTCTTGCAGCTTAAAGATCAGGCCGAGATTGTAATAGTAATCAGCTCGGAGGACATTGTCCAGAACAAGGTCAGGGGAGACATCGGAATAACCTATGACCTCGACGTTCTCAGGCTGATCGACAGCTTCCGGAAATACGGACTCTATGTCGGCAGCGTCGTTCTGACCCGCTTTGAGAGCCAGCCCGCCGCCCAGCAGTTTGCGGACAAGCTCAAAACCCTCGGGATCACCGTTTATCACCACTACCCGATCGAGGGGTACCCGACCAATCTCGGAAAGGTTATCAGCGATGAGGGTTACGGCAAGAACGACTATATCGAGACCACCCGCGAGCTTATAGTCATAACCGCGCCCGGCCCCGGAAGCGGAAAAATGGCGACCTGCCTCTCACAGCTCTATCACGAGCACAAGCGCGGGATAAAGGCCGGCTATGCGAAATTCGAGACATTCCCGATCTGGTCTATTCCTCTGAACCACCCGATAAATCTCGCCTATGAGGCCGCGACCGCCGACCTCAGCGACGTCAACATGATCGACCCCTATCATCTCGAAGCCTACGGCGAGCTCGCCGTGAACTATAACCGCGACATCGAGGTCTTCCCGGTTCTGAACACGATGTTCAACACTATCCTCGGCGAATCGCCCTATAAGTCCCCGACGGATATGGGAGTCAACATGGCCGGCTTCTGCATTGTCGACGACGACGCCTGCGCCGAAGCCTCAAAGCAGGAGATAATCCGCAGATATTACAAGGCTCTCTGCGACAAGAGGATCGGCGCCGCGAAGGACGACGAGCTTCTCAGAATCGAGCTTTTGATGAAAAAGGCGGGAATAACGACCTCCGACCGCAAGCCCGTCGGCGCGGCTCTGATGAAGGCCGAGCTGACCGGCAACCCCGCCGCCGCTATCGAGCTTCGAGACGGAAGGGTGATCACCGGCAAGACCTCGGAGCTTCTCGGAGCTTCCTCGGCGATGCTTCTTAACGCGCTAAAAGCCCTCGCGGGCATCCCCGACGAGCTGCCGCTGATGTCTCCGAAGGTAATCGAACCGATCCAGCGGCTGAAGGTGAACCACCTCGGAAACGAGAACCCGAGGCTGCATACCGACGAAATTCTGATCGCTCTCTGTATATGCGCGACCGAAAACCCGACCGCTCAGCTCGCCCTCGACCAGCTAAAAAACCTCGAAGGCTCCGAAATGCACTCCAGCGTGATACTTTCCTCGGTTGACCTTAGAACCTTCCGCAGGCTGAAGGTGAACGTGACCTGCGAACCGGTTTATCAGAAGCAGGGGCTTTATCACAGAAAATAGACTTCGGCGGACTCCTCAACCGGGAGCCCGCCGATTTTAAAGTGGGAAAATAGGATTTCTATGCCTGCCAGCTTATTTCAATGCGAATAACGTATCCCTCTCTTTTGCTGACAACTTTGTAATGCGGCTTTTTGGAGTAAAAGCTGTGGTATCTTCGGCGGCGGATAAATTTTTTCAACTCCGGGATTACGGCTATGTTATTCAGATGAAGCTCGCCCAGAGCTTCACAGATTCTGAGGCAGATATCGGCGACTCTGTCAAAGCTGCCGCCGAAATCCGCCATCAAATAATACTCCGCCTTTTCGCTCGGTTTATAATAAACCTCGCCGTCCGGAAACTGAAATATCACCGTGTCATAGCTCCCGTGCCACCTTTTTGCAATATAGCCGCTGAGCTTCATTTCTCCTGAATCCGCCGCCTCGATGCAGGACTGCTTGATAAGTTCAACCAGTCCTGCGGCGCAATTGTCCGCCGAAATTTCATTCGCTCTGCGCTTTTCTTCCTCGGCTTTTCGGTTAGTGCTTTCTGCGCGTTCGCGCAGATATTCTGCAAAATTCATCTCATTCCTCCATAACAAGCCTTACATAATATTATAGTCATAATTATGATATTGTCAAGTATATAACAACACTTTATTCTAAAAATAACAGAAAAAAGTGGGTGATTACTTGATTAGCTACTCTCCGTTCTGGAAAACTCTGAAGGAGCGCGGAATATCGACATACGCTCTGATTACAAAGCACGACATAAGCAGCGCGACCATCGACCGAATGAAAAAGGGCGGGGGAATCAGTACTATGAAGATTGACGACTTCTGCCGGATTCTGAACTGCCGGGTTGAGGATATAATAGAATATCTGCCTGATAATGAAAATGACACATCGGACTGATTCCGATGTGTCTTAGTTTTATACATTTATGGCCGGAGCGGCGAGCGAAGGCCATGCAGGAAAGGTTTGCGGGGAACCCTCTTTGGGTTCCCCGCAAATTCTTTATCTCTTTACCTGTCCGTAATACGCATTTGCGCCGTGCTTTCTGAGGTAGTGTTTGTCGAGAAGCTCCTGCTGCATCTGCGGGACATCTCCGCCGTAGATCAGCTTTGAATAAAGCGCCATCTTTGCGCATTCCTCTAAAATTACCGAGTGGTGGACCGAGTCGACGGCGTCCTTGCCCCAGGTGAACGGGCCGTGGGAGTGGACCAAAACGCAGGGTATCGCGTTCGGGTCGATGTCCTTGAAGGTCTCGATGATAACAAGGCCGGTGTTCTTTTCATATTCCGAGGCGATCTCCTCGGGAGTCATTTTGCGGGTGCAGGGGACAGAGCCGTAGAAGTAGTCGCCGTGGGTGGTGCCGAGCGCAGGAACCGGTCTTCCGGCCTGGGCGAAGCTTGTAGCAAAGGTCGAGTGGGTGTGGGTGACGCCGCCGATGTCCTTAAAAGCCTTGTAAAATTCGATATGCGTCGGGGTGTCGGACGAAGGGCGAAGGTCTCCTTCGACGACCTTTCCCTCAAGGTCGACGACGACCATGTCCTCCGGCTTCATTTCGTCATATTCGACTCCGGAGGGCTTGATTACGACAAGACCCTTTTCGCGGTCGATTCCCGAGACGTTTCCCCAGGTGAAGGTGACGAGGCCGTAGCGCGGAAGCATCATATTGGCCTCATAGACCTCTTTTTTCAGTTTTTCAAGCATTTTTATCCTACCTTTCCGTCTTTGCGGCAACATTTTCCCGCAGAGCTCATATAATATTTATAGATCACTGTCAAGGTCACAGTGGGTGCAGAGTATTCCCGCCGGAATAATGTCGATCGCGGCATAAGACGGCCCCTTGCCGTCTCTCGGCTTGCCGATGCTCCCGGGGTTGATGTAATAAACGCCGTTTTTATATTCGCATCTGCGCTCGTGGGTGTGGCCGAAGAGAACGAGGTCGGCTTCGTTGTCCTGCGCGAGCTTTTTGAGCCCGCTGAGCCCGAACGAAACGTGCTGCAAATGCCCGTGGGTGCAGACTATCTTCTTTCCGCAGGCTTCGGTCACTGCGACAAACGGGTCCATCGAGCTGTAATCGCAGTTCCCGGCGACGGAAATTATCTTCTTGTCGGGGTAGAGCATCGGTATATCGTCGAGATCGCCCTCCGAATCCCCGAGGAAGATATAAAGATCGGTGGTCAGCGCGGTGTTCTCAAAGAGCTTATGCACATTACGGCTGTTGCGGTGAGAGTCTGAAAATGCGATGATTCTCATTTGCTGTCTCCTTTCCGTTGTTCTTAAAGTGATTATACCACAACCCGATAAATTTTTCAATAGCGGAGGCAAAGTTATGAATCTGAACAAAAGCCAGATTGATATGCTGGTTGCGATGACGTCAAAAAAGCTCGGCGTTCCCGAGGAAAAGCTCAGAACAGAGCTAAAAAACGGCACCTTTGACCGCCTTCTCGGCACTCTTCCGAAGCAGGACGCCGCAAAGCTGACCGCGGCGCTCTCGAATCCCGCGACTGCTCAGGCGGTGCTCGCAAGCCCGCAGGCAAAAGAGCTGATGAATAAGCTTTTCGGAAACAAAAAATAAACGCTTTTTCGGGGTGAGACAATGGATGACATCGCTCAGAGAATATCCGAGATTTTAAGCGACGAGGAGTCAATGAAGCAGCTCGGCGAGATCGCTCAGATGCTCGGCCTCTCGCCCGACAGCGCCCCGCAGCCTGAGCCCCGGTCTTCCTCCGGCGGCGAGAGCGCTCCGCCCGATTCCGGCGGGATACCGGATATCGCCGCAATGATGTCGCTTGTCTCGAAGATCAAAGAGGCGGGAACAGACGACGACAACATCAGTTTTCTGAACGCGCTGCGCCCGCTTCTGAGCGAGGAAAAGCGGCCGAAGATCGACCGCGCGGTTAAAATTCTCAGGCTGATAAATCTGCTGCCGATTCTGAAGGACAGCGGAATACTTGGAGGCGATCTTCTTGGCATCATATAACGGCGACTTCAACAAAATGCAGGAAGAGGCGCTTTCGAGGCTTCGCGAGATGCAAAAGCGCTCGAAAACCGCCGTCAACCGGCCTCAGCCCGAGCAGCCCCCGCCGCCGGAGCCTCGACCCCGCCCCGCGCAGCAAAGGCAGAGCCCCCGGCAGCCGGCGCCGAGCGCCGACCCGCTGAGGGCTCTTTTGGGCGATATAAAGATAGATTCCGAAAAGGCGCTGATCCTTTTAATGCTCTTTGTGCTCTATAAGAACAACGCCGATTTAAAGCTCCTTCTGGCGCTCGGCTATCTTCTGATCTAGCTCCGCCTATTCGACATTTCCCCAGATCCGTTCAAATTCCGGATCGCTGAAGCAGGAGGCGATTATGATTCTCGGCTTTGAGCCGTCGAGCGGGATCAGCGCGAAGCATTCGTCGTCGCACATCTGTAAGATCACGTTGTCGTTGTCAACGCCGCAGAACGAAATTCCCGCATAGCCGTAGCTTTCTCTGACCTGCTCGGTGAGCTCGCCGAACTCCAGCTCGACCCTGTTTCCGCTGAAATCCAGCACCGTGACCTTTCCTGCATTTGCGTCGAGGCAGACCGCCTTGCCGTTTATGACTCTGCCGCTGCCCGGAAGCTCAAGGATTTCCTCCGGCCTGCCCTTTGAAAGGTCAAGCTTTATAAGGGAGGATTTTTCGGTCTCGGGGTCGGTTTCGGAATAATATAGGTTCTCAGCGCCGTCGAGCCACCAGCCCGAAAAGTCATATTTTTCGGTCTTGAATATCCTCTTGCTTTCGTGGGTTTTTAGGTCGATCCTGTAAACCTCAAACCTGAAATCCTCTCGGTTGTTCATGTCGGTCGATTTCAGCATGATATAAAGATTATTTGCGTAGAACTGAGAGGTATAGATGTAACTCCTGCCGTTTTCGCAATCGAGCGAGAATATCTTTTCGCCGCTGCCGTTTTCTGCGAGCTCCTCTGCCCACACGTTCAGAACATATTTCTCGTCGGGGTTCTTCTGTGCGGAGGTCATCGTCTCGGGATCGAATGTCATCTCGGGTTCCCTGATTCCGATGAAATACATATAGCCGCGGTGCGTGCGGATATATTTGTTGTACTGAGTATCGGTATATACCTCGTTCGGAACGCTTCTCACTGTCTGAATATCGCTTCCGTCCGGCTCGGAGGACATGATATTCACGCTGTCAAATAACTCGTCGGTGCTGACGCCCTTTTGCCTCGCTGTCCAGTAAAGTCTGCCGTCATAGACCGAGAGCCCGGTGACCTCCGGCCAATTAAGAGCCTTGCAGACAGAGCTGTCGGTGTGATCGCACCCCGGAACGTCGCAGATATTATAGGCGTTTTCACCCGCCGATCCGTCAGAGCCCATCAGTCTGAAGCCGCTTCCGCACATAATTATGCCGAAATAGTGTCCCTCGCCGTCGCTTGTGATCATCTTGTCCTGAACCATATAGCTCGGGTCGGCGTCGTAGTCCTCAAGATAGTCCTTTGAGTCGAACAGAGCCCACCCCGCCGCCATCAGGCAGATGACGCAGACGCAGGCGGCAGCGATCAGAACAGCCCTTTTGATGTTAAACTTCTTTGTCATTTGAGTCTCCTTTTCCGCAGCTTCAAGGATATACCCGGAATCAATATCGGTCAGAATTTCCGCGATTTTTGGTATATTCATAAAACCACTCCTTCATCTTCAAGTCGTTTTCTGAGTTTTTCCCGGGAGGCGCGAAGGCTCGATTTGACCTTGGATTCGCTGAAATTAAACCGCTCCGCTATTTCCTTGACGCTGTCGAAAAACCAGTATCTTCTGACGAAGATAATTCTTGCGTCTCCGCCTAGCTCCCCTAAAAAGTCTGAGATTATCTCCTTGATCTCGTTTTCGGAGCCGTCGGGGATATTTTTATCCGGCAGAATGTCCTCAAGCTCCGAGAGGGAGACGTTAAGCCCGCGGCCCCTTTTTCGCGCCTTTTGGCTTCTGAGCTTCATCAGCGCTTCGGTTCTAGCGATTTTAAGCGCGTAGGCTTTCAAAGAATCGGGTTTAAGCGGGGGAATAGTGCTCCAGAGGCGGAAATAAACGTCGGAAAGACACTCCTCGCAGTCCTGCTCGCACCTGAGTATTCCGAAGACAAGCTTTTTAAGCAGGCCGCCGTACTGCTGCCGTGTAGCAGAAAGAGCGTTTTCGTCTCTTGAAAAATAGAGCTTAACGATTTCGGTTTCGTCCAATGCCATCACTCGCTTTCAACTGTCAGAACGTTCTATACATAAAGATGCAAAAACCGCCGCCGGGGTTGCTTGAATTTTAAAGTTTTCGCTCAAGCCTTTGCAAAGGACTTGCCCGAAAACTTTCAATTGACAGCGCTAAACAGACGTCATTTTCCTTGACAAACCCGCCGAAAGGCTTTATACTTAAACTGAAAGGGGGACGTTATATCATGAAGATAATATTTAATCCCGACGAAAAATACGTCGAAATGATCCGCGACGGCCTTAAAAAGAAGGACGGCCACTGCCCCTGCCGCCGCGAAATGACCGAGGACACAGTCTGTATGTGCCGCGAGTTTCGCGAGCAGATCGCCGACCCCGATTTCGAGGGCTTCTGCCACTGCCGCCTGTATTACAAAGAAAAATAACGTCAATATTATGAAGTGACGGACTGATTCTTTTGCAACTGTTCATTACAGTGTAATACCGATTTCTGTGAGGGTGATTGCCAATGTTGAATAAAATTAGAGTAGTGGCTAAAATAGCTTTGTGTATCAGCGTGATTATCACTTTTTCTCTCACCGCAGTCTACCTTGTCAATTTGCGCCCTGATATGGACGGCTTATTGATCTACAATATGATTTCACGGTGGATTTACGGCGAGAATGGCTGGACTATCAAAATGCTGTTCAACGGCTTTGCATATTCTGCAGGGAGTACAGTATTGCTGTTTATCATTAATACCGTTCTTGATATTGCAGCGTTGGTAAAATCAAAATAATATACACGAAAGGAAGTGTAAAAAATGCACATTGAAATCACATCAGCCAATTTTGAAAGCGAGGTTCTCAAGAGCGAGAAGCCTGTTCTTGTCGACTTCTGGGCGGAATGGTGCGGCCCCTGCCGCATGATGGCTCCGATAATCGAGGAGATCGCCGCCGAGCGCAGCGACATTAAGGTCGGAAAGCTCAATGTCGACGAGGAAAACGAGCTCGCCAACCGCTATCAGATCTCCGCGATACCGACCGTTCTGCTCTTTAAGGGCGGCGAGGCGGTCTCCGCATCTGTCGGCTATAAGTCAAAGGAAGAGCTTATAAAAACCTTGCTCGGTTAAAATCAAAGGGGCGTTTTCGCACGAAGGCGCCCCTTATTTTCGGAGGAAATATGAAATTTAAAAAATTAACTGTCTGCGTCGATATGTTCGGCTGCCCCAACCGCTGCAAGCACTGTTGGATCGGCAGCGCTCCCAATCCGCGGCTCTCGCAGGCCGATTTAAAATACATAGCCGCGGAGTTCAGGCCGTTCGCCGAAAGCTTTGAGATATTCGACTGGTACCGCGAGCCGGAGTTTGACGGCAGCTACCGCGAGCTGTGGAATCTGAGGGCGGAGCTTTCTGACGGGCTGACGCCCCACTTTGAGCTGGCGAGCTTCTGGCGCCTTGCCAGAGACCCGTCCTATGCGAAATGGCTCAGCGAGCTCGGAGTTAAAACGGTTCAGCTTACTCTTTTCGGCGGAAAAAAGATGACCGACCGCTATGTCGGACGCAAAAACGCCTATGATGAAATTCTCCGCGCGATCGACCTGCTCCTCGAAAACCGAATTATACCGCGGATACAGGTTTTTGTCAACAAAAAAACCTTGATGACCTCCCCGCGGTGGTCGATCTTATAAACGAAAAAGAGCTCGAACGGCGCTGCCTTGAAGCGGGAGGGGAGTTTAAATGCTTTGTCCACCCCGGCTCCTGCGACGGCGAAAACGCTAAGCTCTATGACATTCGCATCACTCCTGACGACCTTGAAAAGATACCCCCGCAGCTTCGGGATTATACTCTCGACTACTTCAATATCGGCAAACTCAGCGAGTTTTACGGTTCGACCGAGAAAAAGCTCTGCGAGGAGCTTTGGAATGACAGCGGCGTACACAACTTTATCGAGGAAAGCCCGGTCTTCTATATCGACGGCAGCTTCGACGTCTTCCCAAACATCACTGCGCCGACAGAGGCGTGGCGTCTCGGCAATCTTAAACAGGACGGCGCGGAGTCGGTGATCGGGAACTATCTTTCAAACCGCAGCCTCGGGCAGCACACCGCCGCTTCGGTACCCGTTTCGGAGCTTGTGCGAGAGTGCGGCGACCCCGACAGTCTCCGCCTCTTCGACAAAGGCGACTACCTGATCTACCTTTTGAACAAATACACGCAAAAGCAGTGAGCACCTATTTCGCACACATTATCCGCTATTTTAAAATCGCCGCCGCAGACGACAGATTGAAATTCTGACGTCTGTTTTCCGACTTCTGTCTTCCCGATGCGGCCGTTTCGGCCACATCAAAAAAACACCGCTTCCCGAAGTGAAAGCGGTGTTTTTAAACTCAAAATTATTTTCCGACCTTTTCCGCTACCGATATTCTCAGCTCGGCGCGCTGGAGCTTGATCTGTGCGAGCTTTTTCGCAGCGTCGCTTGTCGGGTTCTCGATCCGCACGAGCGCCTTTTGCTTTGCGGCCCTCGCGCGCTCGATGTCGATATCCTCCGCCCATTCAAAGGTTGTCGGCGCTAAAAAAGCGCCCTCTTTGGTCACGTTCAGAAGACCGCCGCAGCAGGCGGCTCTTTTCGGCTCGCCCTCGCCGAGATAAACTCTGCATTCCCCGATCCCGACCGCAGTCAGATAGGGGATATGCCCCGCGAGAACTGCAACGTCGCCGTCGATAGAGCGGAGCGAGAGCTGATGTGCTTCTCCGTCGAAGAAGACGCCGTCAGGCGATACAATTTTTAGTCTGAAATCTGCCACAGCGCGTTCCTCCTTTCGGGATTACCTTGCGTTCTTTGCGCGCTCGACCGCCTCGTCGATCGTTCCGACAAACAGGAACGCCGATTCGGGCAGATCGTCGTGCTTGCCCTCGATTATCTCCTTGAAGCCGCGGATCGTCTCCGCGATCGGCACATATTTTCCGGTATAGCCGGTGAACTGCTCTGCGACGGTGAAGGGCTGAGAGAGGAATCGCTGAACCTTTCTCGCTCTTGCGACGGTCAGCTTGTCGTCGTCCGAAAGTTCGTCCATGCCCATGATTGCGATGATGTCCTGGAGCTCCTTATATCTCTGGAGTATCTTCTGAACTGCTCTTGCAACCTGATAGTGCTCCTCGCCGACAACGTCGGGAGAAAGTATCCTCGAAGTCGAGTCGAGAGGATCGACTGCGGGGTAAATACCCAGTGAAGCTATTGACCTTGACAGAACCGTCGTCGCGTCGAGATGGGCGAATGTTGTCGCGGGGGCTGGGTCGGTCAGGTCGTCGGCGGGTACATATACCGCCTGAACCGAGGTTATTGAACCGTTGCGGGTCGAGGTGATACGCTCCTGCAAGGCCCCCATCTCGGTCGCGAGGGTGGGCTGATAGCCGACCTCGGAGGGCATACGCCCCAAAAGCGCCGAGACCTCGGAGCCCGCCTGTGTAAA
>CANQJB010000032.1 GCA_947624155.1 uncultured Clostridia bacterium | reverse complement strand
GCGGCTACTTCGGCAGGATTATGGAAATGGCCGACAAGTATAAGAAGCTCGGAGTCAGAACCAACGCCGACACTCCCGCCGACGCCAAGCAGGCTGCCGCCTTCGGCGCACAGGGCATCGGCCTCTGCCGCACCGAGCACATGTTCTTCGATCCCGCCAGAATCGGCGCATTCCGCGAGATGATCTGCTCCGAGACCGTTGAAGAGCGCGAGGCCGCTCTTGCTAAGATCGAGCCGATGCAGCAGGCCGACTTTGAGGGACTCTTCGAGGCCCTCGGCGGATATCCTGTCACCATTCGCTTCCTCGATCCTCCGCTCCACGAATTCGTCCCGACCGACGAGGCCGACATCGAGGCTCTCGCTAAGGCTCAGAACAAGTCCGTCGCTTATATCAAGCAGGTCATCAATGACCTCCACGAGTTCAACCCGATGATGGGTCACCGCGGCTGCCGTCTGACCGTCACTTATCCCGAGATCGCGGTAATGCAGACCAAGGCAGTAATCAAGGCCGCCATCAACGTCAAGAAGAATCACCCCGACTGGAACATCGTTCCCGAGATCATGATTCCTCTCGTCGGCGAGGTCAAGGAGCTCAAGTTCGTCAAGGATATCGTTGTCAAGACCGCCGATGAGGTCATCGCGGCCGCCGGTTCCGACCTCCACTATGAAGTCGGCACCATGATCGAGATCCCGCGCGCGGCTCTCACCGCCGATGACATCGCCAAGGAGGCCGAGTTCTTCTGCTTCGGCACCAACGACCTCACTCAGATGACCTTTGGCTTCTCCCGCGATGACGCCGGCAAGTTCCTGCCCGCTTACTACTCCAACAAGATCTATGAGTCCGATCCGTTCGCGAGACTTGACACCACCGGTGTCGGCAAGCTGATGGATATGGCTGTCACCCTCGGCAAGAAGGTCAGACCCGAGCTCCACTGCGGCATCTGCGGCGAGCACGGCGGCGATCCTTCCTCGATCGAGTTCTGCCACCAGATCGGCCTCGACTATGTTTCCTGCTCTCCGTTCCGCGTCCCGATCGCAAGACTCGCCGCGGCTCAGGCAGCAATCAAGTACAGCAAGTAATCAAGCAAGCCTCAAACCCCTCCGGTCCCGTGTCTTCGGATGCGGGGCCGGGGTTGTTTTAGAGCGAATCTGAGGATTTTAGGCTTGACCTTACTGATTCCTGCTATTTTAAACGACGGCACATTATTTCTTATTTTCCTCGAAATATCTTGACAAGATCGTGTCCGGCAGATATGATAGAATGTAATTACTACAATAAGAATTTGAATTAATATAAACTCTGATAGTTTTATAAAATAAAAAGGTGGTTCTGCAAGATGTTTAATCCCGGCTTAGAGATTGGTCAAATTTTGAAAAATAGTGATATTGTCGAAATCTTCAAATGTGGAAATATGGGAGGTATGCGACGCTCTAAATTAACAAACACGTTAGTAATTATTTCAGACTAAGCCAAGGGAATATATCACGATAAATGGATTGGCGGCGTCCTTCATTATACCGGAATGGGCAAGAACGGCGATCAGGATATCAATTGGGCCCAAAATGAAACGTTGGCGGCATGTGGCCAAAATGACGTTGATATTCATCTGTTCGAGGTGATTGATGCCGGCGAGTACATATATTGTGGCAGAACAGAGCTTGTTGACAAGCCTTATATTGACGTTCAACCGGGTGAAGACGGAATTAAGCGCAATGTATGGATGTTCCCGATACGCCCTGTGCCTGATAATAATGTAAAAAGCCTGACATGTTTGTATTCAAAGACATGGACGATTATAAAGCTCGGGGCAAAAATGTCGATTTTGAATATATGAAGTTGCTCGCTGAACAGAGAAAAAATGATAGAAAATCTCAAAAGTCAGGCGTCGTTGGCAGACAGGTGAAGCATAACGCCTATGGAGTGGGAACAGTTATCAGCGCAGCTGATAACATAATCGTTGTCTCTTTTAGTTCCGTCGGTACAAAGAACCTCAGCCTTGAAACTTGCTTGAAAAATAATATAATAGAGTTTATTTGATTATCGTCTTATAGAGCAGACGATACCCCCTTGACAATCCCGCTCCATGCGGATATGATATAATGTAAATAAAAACACAGGAGAAACGGTATGGAAAACAAACATCCCCTCGCGGGAATAAAGAACGGCAAAAAGCTGATAAAGCGCTATTTTCTGGTGGATTACGAAAACGTCCAGTCCCACGGCCTCGTCGGGCTGTCGAAGCTCCGCGAATCCGACGCGGTGACCGTTTATTTCAGCAAGAACGCCGACACGATTTCCTTTGAGCTCCACATCGCGATGAACGAGTGCAAAGCAAGGCTCGACTTCCAAAAGGTCGGAACAGGCGTCAAAAACGCCCTCGACTTCCAGCTTTCCTCTCAGCTCGGCTACATCATCAATCAGAACATCGTCGCGGGGAACAAAGGCGTTAAATATTACATAGTCTCGATGGACAACGGCTTTTCGGTGCTCTGCAATTTCTGGAAGGAGTTTGACACCGACGTCGAGATCGTCCGCAGCATAAACTACGCCGTCGACCCTCCCAAGAGGGGAGAATACGCCGGTGTTCTCGACGCCCTTTCCCTCCGAGAGGACGAGGAGCAGTCGGTTTTGGAGTGCATAAGCCTCAGCTCCAACACGACCGAGCTTCACAACGCCTTGCAGAATAAGATCAAGGACCCTCCCCGGGTTACCGAGATCTACCGCGCTCTGAAGCCGGTATTCACAGCAGAAAAAGAATAGCGATTTCAAGCCGTTTCCAAATTGGGGGCGGCTTAATTGCGCCCTTTTTTTCGCCTCTTTGGAAGTATTCTGGTTATATCCCGCATTTTTGGGGAAGAATATACCGAACAACTTCAAAAAGGAGGCTATATGCAAACTATCATTCTCGCGGGAGGGGAAGGTACCCGCCTTCGTCCGCTAACAGCCGAAACGCCGAAGCCGCTTGTAAAAATTCTCGGCGAGAGCGCCGTCTGCCGCCTTCTTGCGCGTCTTCGTGCGGCGGGAATACGCTCCGCGACCCTCTGCACACGCTATAAGTCCGAAAAACTCCGCGAAGCCCTCGGCTCTCAGTCAAAGGGAGTTCATCTCAGATACTGCTGCGAGGAGGCCCCTCTCGGCACGGCAGGCTGCGTCAGAAGCGCCTGGAACGGCGACGACGTTCTGGTTCTGAGCGGCGACGGCGTCTGCGGCTTCGACTACCGCTCGATCCTCGATTTTCACTCCGAATCCGGCGCAGACGTCACAATCGTCGCACGCGAGGTCGACGATCCGCGCGAGTACGGTCTGATGACCGTCGATTCAAAGTCGCGCATAACCGGTTTTATCGAGAAGCCAGGCTATGACGACTGCCTGACCGACCTCGCCAACACCGGCGCCTATGTAATCTCAAAGGAGGTTGTCGCCCGAATCCCAGAGGGCGTAAAGACCGATTTTGCGCAGGATATCTTCTCCGAGCTTCTGAAAGAGGGGAAGCGCCTCTGCGCCTATGTCGACAGGACCTATTGGTACGACATCGGCGACATTCCCTCGCTCTTAAAGTGTCAGACCGAGATTTTGCTGCGAGAGGGAAAGGAGTCGCTTGTCTCGCCCTCGGCCTCGGTCGGAAAGAAAACGGTAGTCTCAGCAGGGAGCGTTATTGAAGCAGGAGCGGCGGTCGGCTCCGGCTCGCGCGTAATATCGTCTCTTGTTTCGGAGAACGCCTGCCTCGCCTCGGGTGCTGACATCTGCGAGGCGGTGATCTGCTCCGGTGTCACCGCAGGCGAGGGGCTGATTATGAAGCGCTATTCCGCGCTCGGCGAGGACTGCGTCGTCGGCAGCAACGTTACGGTCGAAAGCGGGGCGAGAATCGCGCCGCGGACTAAGATCCCGGACGGCGCGATAATCAGAACCGATATTTCCGAGGGAGGTTACAGCTCGCTCTCGTTCGGCGAGGGCGGCGAGGTGAGAGGAGTTTCGGGCGTTCAGGATATTCTCCGCCTCGGGCTGGCGGCCGGCTCCGCCCTTGGGCTTGAAAATGTTGCGGTCGGCGGCGTGGGAGAGAGCGCCGAGGCGCTTATTCTCGGGCTTCGCTCCGCCGGAACTGCGGTATATGACCTCAGCGGGGCGAGCTTCGGCGAGCTGATCTTTTGCGCGAGAAAGCTGGAATGCAGCCACTGTGCGTTTGTCGACGGCGGAGTGATAAAGCTTGTCTCGGCGGCGTCCTGTGAGCTTGGCAGATCGGAGGAGCGAAAAATCGAGCAGGCGTTTAACCGCTCGCTTCCGTCAGAACGCCTGCTTTCGCCCGAAACTCTGATAAGCGGTGAGGCAGCCTCGGGGATCTATCTTCGGCATCTACGGCGAATTATGCCTGAAAAGCCTCATATCAGTGCAAGCATCAGAACCGAAAGCATCCGCGAGGCGGAAATCTTCTCAAAAATTGCGAGAGAGAGCGAGGGTGAGCGGGTGACCTTCGCGGTTGCCTCTGACCGCAGAACCGTCTCCGCGCTGACCGACGAGTCGGTCGTCTCCTATGAAAACCTGATAATTCTCGCCTGCAAGGGGCATTTTGCAAAGCGCAGGAGCGTGACTCTTCCGCCGCGCGCGCCGCTGGTCTGCGACAAGCTCGCCGCCGAGAGCAAGAGCTCGGTGATAAGGTCGAAAAACGGCGCGACAGAGCTTTCGCTATTCGCCTGCGACCCGATCGAGCTGATCGCCGAGATAACCTCATATCTCACCGAGCGCGAGATCTCGCTGACCGCCGCAGCGGCTGAACTCCCGGACATCGTCTACACAAGGCGGATAATCGAAGCCCCAGAGGGGCTGCCGAAGCTGATGAGCGAGGGCTTTGAGGGAACAAAAGCGGGCGAGGACGTGATGCTCGAAAGGGGAGGCGCTAGGGCGTTTGTCAGGCCGATGAAGAGCGGAAGGGCAGTGTCGCTCTATATCGAGTCGGTGTCGGCCGAGGCGGCAGGGGAACTCTCGGCGGATATTCTGAAAAGACTGAGACGCAGCGGCAACGGGTGAAAACGTTTAAAAGTTTTCGGTCCAACCTTTTTCAAAAGGTTGGCGGGGGTTGAGGGGGCAGCGCCCCTCATCGCAGCCCGCAGGCTGCGAAAACCCCAAACGAAGGCGCACCGCAAGGGGTGATTTTAAAAATCAGTCCGGTGGACTGATTTTTAAAGAGGGGACGCCCTGCAAGAGAGGGCGTTCCCTTCAGATTCGCGTGCTCCGACAGGAGTGCGCGCACCTTAACGTATAAGTTTGCGCCTTGAATACCTAATAGAAACAGAATCTGCCGTTCAAGCTCTTCATTTGCCTCGCTCGCCGCGAGGCAAACAGGGGACCCCCGGCGAGGGTCCCCTACGCCCAAACTGTCCACCGGACAGTTTGGGCTACCCTCCTGCGCTTCGCTTCGCAGGGGTTTCCGCGCCCTGCGGGGCGCGGCCAGAGGCTTCTCGCCTCTGGACTCTCGCAACCCTTTTGGAAAAGGCTCGACCGAAAACTTTCGGTTTGAAGCCTCGCTTCACAAGCCTTCTCTGTTTTGCTTGACAACCTCGGCGATTTGTAGTAAAATATCATTATCTTTATTTTAGGGCGGTATGCCCTTCGGCGAATTTTGCCGGACGGCGCTTTTGCGTCGGCTACATATCCGGTTCGGATTGAATATCAAAAATGCCTGAGGCGCATTTTTAACATTAAAAATATTTTAACGAAAGGAATTTATGGCTAATACGAAAAACAAACAGTCAAAACTGCGCAGGGAACCTCAGAAGCAGGAACCCTCGGCGCTCGACGCTGCGATAGCTGCGGCAATTTCCGCGCCGCCGCTCTCAAAAAAAGCGTCACAGTATCAGAACAGCAAAAAAACCAAGCCCGCTAAGAAGCAGGCGGAACCAAAGAAGCAGGAATCAAGACAGCAAAAGGCGGCGGATGCCGCCAAGAAACAGGAAGCCAAGAAGCAGGAGCCCAAAAAACAGCCCCGCCGCCAAAAGGCCGCGGGAAAGAAGCAGCCCCAGCCGCCCAAGCAGCAAATTCAGTCGCCGGCCGCTTCCGCTCAGGCCGAAATAATCAGCCCGCAGGAGCGCATCTCTCCGGCAGCTATTCAGCCTCTCGGCGGAAAGTCCCAGCCGATCAGAATAATCTCCCTCGGCGGGCTTAACGAGATCGGAAAGAATATGTATCTGATCGAGACCGCTGACGATATCGTTATAATCGACTGCGGAATGACCTTCCCCGACGACGAAATGCTCGGCGTCGACATCGTAATTCCGGATTTCACCTATGTCGAGCGGAACGCCGACAAGGTCCGCGGCGTTCTTCTGACCCATGGCCACGAAGACCACATCGGCGGCCTTCCCTATCTTTTGAAGAAACTGAACATTCCCATTTACGGCACAAAGCTGACTTTGGGTCTGCTCGAATCCAAGCTTCGGGAGCATAATCTCGGCGGAGTAAAGCTCAACACCGTTTCACCGGGCCAGACTGTCCGGCTCGGCGGGCTGACAGCCGAATTTATCCGGGTCAATCACTCCATTCCCGACGCCGTCGCGATCGCGGTCAGAACTCCGGCCGGAACGGTTATCCACACCGGCGACTTCAAGGTCGACTACACCCCGATCGAGGGCGGAATAATCGACCTTCCCCGCTTTGCCGAAATCGGCTCCGAGGGAGTTCTCGCCCTGATGTCAGACTCGACGAACTCCGAGCGCCCGAGCTTTACCCCTTCCGAGAGAAAGGTCGGCGCGACCTTTGACAACCTTTTCAACAAGGCTGAGCACAAGCGCATTATCATCGCGACATTCTCCTCGAATGTCCACCGAATTCAGCAGATAATAAACTGCGCCGCGAAGCACGGCAGAAAGGTCGCCGTCTTCGGCCGCTCGATGATCAATGTCATCAAGCTCGGCGTCGATCTCGGTTACCTTAAAGTCCCGAACGACGTTTTGATCGACATCGACAAGATGCGCGGCTATCCCGACGACAGAATAGTTTTAATCACCACCGGAAGCCAGGGCGAGCCGATGAGCGCGCTGACAAGAATGGCCCTCAACGACCACCGCCAGGTCAGCGTCACCGAAAACGACTATATCATCATCTCCGCGAGGCCGATCCCCGGCAACGAAAAGTTTGTCGGCAGAGTCGTAAACGAGCTTTTAAAGCTCGGCGCAGAGGTCGTCTATGAAGAAATGTATGAAGTCCACGTCTCCGGCCACGCCTGCCAGGAGGAGCAGAAGCTGATGCTTGCGCTGACAAGGCCGAAGTTCTTCATTCCTGTCCACGGCGAATACAAGCACCTCTCCCACCACGCCAAGCTCGCTCTCGATATGGGAATCAGCGAGAAAAACATCGTTATCGCCGACATCGGCAGCGTAATCGAAACGGACGGAAATACAATAAAGATCACCGGAAGCGTACCTTCCGGAAAGGTTATGGTCGACGGCTACGGCGTCGGAGACGTCGGCGCAGTGGTCTTAAAAGACCGAAAGCACCTCGCACAGGACGGAGTTATCGTCGTCAATCTGACGATCGACAAGATCGACAGGCGGCTTCTCTCCGGGCCGGATATAATTTCGCGCGGATTTGTCTATGAGCGCGAGAACGAGGAGCTGATAGTCAAGGCCAAGGAGCTCGCGAGAGATGTCTGCGAAGAGGAGCTCAGAACCCGCCACGATTACAGTGCGATCAAAAACAGGCTTAGAGACGAACTCGGCGACTTCTTCTTCTCGAAGACAAAGCGCCGCCCGATGGTGATACCCGACATAATGGACATCTGATAAGCTTGTCAGAATCGAAAGGACGGATCAGAATGAAAAAGCGTCTGCAAATGTTATGGATACCCCTTGCAGTGCTGGCAGCGGTGTCGGCAGCTGCCGCGGTGCTGCTCTATTTCCGGGGCGGTCTCTTTGCGGCTGCCGCCCTTGTGATGATAATTCTTTGCGTCGCCGTCCTCGGCGCGATGATCGCCGTCATCGACCGTAATGTTACCCGCTATGTTACCGGCATGGACAGGGATATCCTGAAAACCTGCCGCGAGGAGTTTTACGGCTATCCCGAACCGATAGTGATCGCCGACAGAAATAAAGAGATAATTTGGTATAACCGCTGCTTTGAGCAGACAATTTTCGGAGACGACCGCGCCTACGGGATCAGCCTCAGTGATCTCGTCGGCCAGGACTCCTCCGTTCTGTTTGAAGAAAGCGGCGCGACCGTCAAGCTTCTCGACAGATATTACCGCGTCACCGCACGCGAGTCGGAGGACGGTCTCTCAGTTGTCAGCTTCGTCGATGTCAGCGGCCATGTCGCACTCGAGCAGGAATATAAATCCAGCCAAAAGACGGTAATGCTGATTGCAATCGACAACTATGAAGAAGTCCTTCAGAACTCAAAGGAAAGCGACAAGGCGGGCTTCCGAGTCGAAATCGAAAAGCTCTTTGAGCAGTTTATCGAGACCACTAACGGAATTATCCACCGCGTCTCGAACGACCGCTTTTACTGCATTATCGAGGAACGCCACCTCGCCCCGATGATCGAGCGCAGATTCGATATTTTGGATCAGGCGAGGTCGATAAGCCTCGGCGAACGCTCGAATCTGACCCTTTCGATCGGCGTCGGCAGGGGAGCGAAGACCTTAGCCCAAAGCGAGACCTTTGCCAAGCAGGCGCTTGATATGTGCCTCGGGCGCGGAGGAGATCAGGCCGCGGTCAAGACCGAGATCGGCTTTGAGTTCTTCGGCGGAGTGTCAAAGGGCGTAGAAAAATCCGCAAAGGTCAAGACAAGGGTGATTGCAAACGCCCTCAGAGGCCACGCCGAGAGCTCGCAGAACATCTATATAATGGGCCACCGCCTCGCCGACTTCGACTGCCTCGGCGCTTCGATCGGCCTCTGCTGCGCATTCAGAAGCCTCGGCAAAAACGCCTACTGCGTTCTTGACACCGAACACAACCTCTCGAAGACCCTTATCGAATACACCCGCGAGAACCTCGGCGCGGACTATATCAGAACGATTCCCGAAGCCCGCCTCGGGCTGACCGACCGCGATCTTCTGATTATCTGCGACACCCACAACCCCGATATTTTGGATTCAAAGGAGCTCTATGAATCCGCGGCGCAGGTCGTCGTCATCGACCACCACCGCAAGATGGTCAATTTCATCGACAACGCGGTCGTGTTCTACCACGAGCCGTTCGCCTCGTCGGCCTGCGAAATGGTGACCGAGCTTGTGCAGTATTTCGGCTCGGAATGCTCTGTCACCGCTGCCGCTGCCGACGCTCTTCTCGCCGGAATAATGCTCGACACAAAGAACTTTGTGATGCGCGCCGGAGCGAGAACCTTTGAAGCCGCGGCATACCTCAAAAAGCTCGGCGCCGACACCGTCGCGGTAAAAAGGCTATTTGCAGACTCTTTGGAAACATACCGCGAAAAGAGCATACTTATTCAGTCGGCGAAGCTGTTCCACGGCTGCGCGATTGCCGCGACCGACTCGACCGCTCCCGAGCTGAGGCTCGCAGCGCCGCAGGCTGCCGACGAGCTTTTGGGAATAGTCGGAGTAAAGGCGTCGTTCGTCGTCTACCGAATGGACAATTTGTGTTATATCTCAGCGCGCTCGATGGATTCCTTCAACGTTCAGCTCATCATGGAGGCGATCGGCGGGGGCGGCCACCAGACTATGGCGGGCGCTCAGCTCGACGTCTCTATCGACGAAGCCGTCTCGAAGATCAAGGGCGCCATTGAGGACTTCTTAATAAAGACATGACAGGGAGGCATAACAATGAAAGTAATACTTATCAAGGACGTAAAGGGCTCCGGCAAGGAGGGCGACGTTCTGAATGTCGCCGACGGATATGCCCGCAACTACCTTCTCGCGAGAGGCTTTGCTATCGAAGCGACCGCGAAGAACATCAACGACCTCGCCGGAAAGAAGGCCGCCGAGCAGCACCGCCTTGAAGTTGCGAAAAACGAGGCGGTCAACACCGCCCGCAGCATTCACGGCGCGACCGTTACCGTCAGGGCGAAGGCCGGCCAGGGCGGAAAGCTCTTCGGCTCGGTGACCGCCGCGACAGTCAGCGAGCTGATCCGTGACCAGCTCGGCGAATCGGTCGACAAAAAGAAGATCGTTTTAAATTCCGAGATCAAGTCCTACGGCGACTACACCGCCGACGTCAGAATGACACAGGGAGTAACCGCAAAGATAAATATCAAGGTCGTTCCCGAGGAATAACCGAAAAAGGAGGCGTCGGTAATGCCGGCAAATACCTCATTTTCATCAACTGAGCTGATCGGCCGCGAGCTGCCTTACAGTCTCGACACCGAGCAGGCTCTTTTGGGTGCTCTTTTGATAAATCCCGAGGCTCTCCCCGAGGTTATCTCGCGGATCAAGCCCGACCAGTTTTACCGCGAGCAGCACCGTGAAATCTATGCGCTGATAATGCGTATGTTTTCAAACAACACCCCGACCAACATCATCACTGCGGTCAACGAAGCCGTCGCGACCGGAATCTTCGAGACATCGGCGATGGCGAAGACCTATTTAAAGGGGATAATGGACAATGTTCCCTCGACCTCCGAGGCGAGCATCAAGAGCTACTGCAATATAATCGAGGACAAATACCTCCTCCGCTCGCTGATCGGCGCTTCACACGAGGTCATCGACGCCGCGATGGACGGCGGAGAGAACGCGAAAAATCTCCTCGACCTCGCCGAGCAGAAGATCTACGATATCCGCCAGGGGCGGGAGATCGAGGGTCTTGTTCCGCTGAGCGAGATCGTCGTCGCGGCTTATGACCGTATCCAGAAGCTCTCGGGCGAAGACAGAGAGCAGTATCAGGGCCTTCGTTCGGGGTATTCTCTGCTCGACAGCTACATAGCCGGTCTAAACAAGTCCGACCTGATCGTAATCGCAGGCCGCCCCGGCTCGGGAAAGACCACCTTCGGCGTCAATATCGCGACAAATGTCGCCAAACGCGCAAAAGGCACCGACATCGCGATCTTCTCCCTCGAAATGTCGAAGGAGCAGCTTGCTTCGAGAATGCTGTCTTCCGAGGCGCTTGTGCCTAACAGCTCGCTTCAGAACGGTATGCTCAGCACCGACGAGTGGATCAAGCTCGCCGAAGCCGCCGACGCGCTTTCTCAGATGAACATTTTCATCGACGACACCGCCGGAATCACCGTGCCGCAGATCAAGGCGAAGCTCAGGAGAATGAAGAACCTCGGCCTTGTCGTGATCGACTATCTCCAGCTTATGGAATCCCCTAATCTTCACAACAACCGCGTCACCGAGGTCTCGGAGATAACGCGGCAGATCAAGCTGATGGCTAAGGAGCTGAATGTCCCCGTGATTTTGCTTTCTCAGCTCAACCGCTCGGTCGAGTCCCGTCAGGACCACCGCCCTCTGCCGTCAGATCTGCGCGAGTCCGGCTCGATCGAGCAGGACGCCGATATAATCCTCTTTATTTACCGCGAATCAATGTATGACAAGCAGAACCCCAATCAGTCCGCCGCGGAGTGCATCGTCGCGAAGAACCGCCACGGCTCTACCGGCACAATCAACCTCGCATACCTCGGGGAATACACCCTCTTCCGGAGTATCGACAACACCCGCGAACAATGACAGACCGTGTCAGAGAGACAATTGAGCGATATAAAATGCTCGAACCGGGCGGAAGGGTCTGCGCCGCGCTTTCCGGCGGTGCGGACAGCGTCGCTTTGCTCCTTTGCCTTCGCGAACTCGGCTATAATGTCTTTGCTGTCCATGTCAACCACAACCTCAGAGGCGAGGAAGCCCTGAGAGATCAGCGCTTCTGCGAGGAGCTCTGCAAGCGTGAAGGCATTGAGCTTTACGTTGAAAGCGTCGATGTCAGAGCCTACTGCGCCGAGAATAAATGCTCGGTCGAGCTGGGCGCGCGGGAACTGCGCTATCGGGCGCTCAGAAAGCTTTGCAGCGGCGCTAAAATCGCAACTGCCCACACTCTTTCCGACGTTCTGGAAACCTCGCTCTTTAATCTGACACGCGGCTGCGGAATAAAAGGTCTCTGCGGAATCCCTCCCGTTCGGGACGGAATAATCCGCCCGCTGATAAACTGCACACGCACCGAGATCGAGAGCTATTTAGCCTGTAAAGGTCAAGGCTTTGTCACCGATTCGACAAATTTAGAGCCCGACTGCTCGCGGAATATAATCCGTCTGAATGTCATTCCGAAGCTCAAAAAGATAAACCCCGGGCTTGAAAAGTCTTTTGCAGCAAGCATCGACGCGATACGCGAGGCGGATTCCTATATCGACGCCGAGGCCGAAAAGTTGCTTGAAAATTCTGACGGCAAGGCATATAACTTTACAGACGTTCCCGACTCCGCGCCGTTTTCCCGGGCAATATCAATTCTCTTGCAGCGCGAAAAAATCGAGCCGTCTTCCGAACGTATCGCCGCGGTCAAAAAAATACTCCGCGAAAACGGGCGGATAAATCTGAAAAAGGGCGTTTACCTAAGGGCAAGCGGGGGAAGACTATCATTTGAATATGATGATGAGCCTTTGTCGCCGGTGAGCGCGACTCTCCGCGAAAACGCCGTTTTCGGCGGCAGACTGATTGCTGTCACCAAAATTTCACCCTTTGACATATCCTGTTTTAACAAATCGGAGTTAAGATATTTTGTCGATGAAGCTAAAATGGCGGAAACGTTTACCGTCAGGCGCTGTCTCGGCTCGGATAAGATAAGGCTTCCCGGCCGCGGGTTCACCTCGACCGTTAAAAAGCTTCTGCCTTCGCAGGAGCGCGCCGGCAGAGTCGTTATCGCCGACAGCGAGGGTGCGGTCTTCGTCGAGGGCATCGGAGTCAGTGAGAGGGTCTGCTGTTCCGATAAGACATTATCGGCAGTCAGAATCGAAATAAAAGACATAAAGGAGACAACGGGACTATGAGTTATGAGAAAAACAACGTCAGGGTAATGCTCACAAAAGAGGAGATCGCCGAAAAGGTCAGCGAAATGGGCAAAAAGCTCACCGCCGAATTTGCGGGCAAGGAAGTAATGCTGATCGGGGTGCTGAAAGGCTCCTTTATCTTCATGGCGGACCTCGTCAGGGCGATCGACCTTCCGATCCAGCTTGATTTCATCAGCGCGAAAAGCTATTCCGGAACAACGACTACCGGAGTCGTCAACGTCAAGATGGACACCCATCTTCAGATCGAGGGCAAAACGGTTCTTCTTGTCGAGGACATTCTCGACACAGGAAAGACCTTGAGCGCTCTTCGCGAAACGATGTATTCAAGAGGCGCTGCCGACGTTAAGATCGTCACCTTCCTCGACAAGCCCGCCCGCCGCCTTGTCGATATAGAAGCCGATTACAGCTGCTATACGATCGAAAACCGTTTCGTAGTCGGCTACGGCCTCGACTGCGACGAGCAGTACCGCAACCTTGACTATGTCGGAGAGCTTCTCCTTTAATATAACACTTATGAGAAATGGGGAATACATTTGATTCACAAAAGTTCTAAAGGGCTGCTGTCCTACGCTCTTCTCGCAGCCGTAATCATAATCATTCTCGTCGTCGGGCTCAGAGGTCTGCTGTCTGACACCAACGCAGTCCCTTATTCCGAGGTAATGGGCCACTTCGACCGGCTCGAGGTCTCGGAATTTCGGCTGAATCTCGGTTCGGGCAGCCTCGAATATGTCCTCCGCGGCGACGATACCGTCTACACCTATAAGGTCCCGAACGTAAGTATCTTCTATGCGGAACTGTTCGGAGAGGGCAGCTCCTTCGAGGGCGGAAGCTACCGTGCCGCCTATGACGCCGCCCATTCCGACTCCCCGCTCGTCTATAACCTTATTCCCGCGTCTGACAGCTCGATCTGGCTCAACCTGATCCCGACCCTTCTGATGATCGGCGTGATGGTCTTCCTCGCGGTCTCGATGTCGCGGAGCATCTCCTCCGCCGGCAGGATCAACACCGTCGGCAAGGCCAACGTCAGAGTCGACGGCGGCGACAAGAACAAGGTAACCTTTGACGACGTCGCCGGAGCGGACGAAGAAAAAGCCGAGCTCCAGGAGATTGTCGAACTTCTGAAAGACCCCGGAAAATACCAGAAGATCGGCGCGAAGATCCCGAAGGGCGTTCTGCTCGTCGGCCCTCCCGGCAACGGTAAAACGCTCCTTGCAAAAGCTGTCGCCGGAGAAGCAGGTGTCCCGTTCTTCTCGATTTCAGGTTCAGATTTTCTTGAACTCTATGTCGGCGTCGGCGCCGCAAGAGTAAGAGACCTCTTTGACCAGGCAAAAAAGGCCGCTCCCTCGATAATCTTTATCGACGAGATCGACGCCGTCGGCCGCCGCAGAGGCGCGGGTCTCGGCGGAGGTCACGACGAGCGCGAGCAGACCCTGAACCAGCTCCTCGTTGAGATGGACGGCTTTGAAATCAATGAGTCGGTGATCGTAATGGCCGCGACAAACCGCCGCGACGTTCTCGACCCGGCGCTTCTCCGCCCAGGAAGATTCGACCGCCAGGTCTATGTAAATTACCCCGATATCGCCGGACGCGAGGCGATTCTGAAGGTTCATTCAAAGAACAAGCCGCTTGCCCCCGACGTCGATTTTAAGGCGATCGCCGCCGCGACTGTCGGCTTCACCGGAGCCGATCTCGCAAACCTGATAAACGAGGCCGCGCTTCTCGCCGTCAAGAGAGGAAAGAAAGCTATCACCGCTCAGGACCTCAGCGACGCTTCTATAAAAGTCATCGCCGGCCCGGAGAAGAAGTCGAGAGTCGTTCTTCCCGAGGAAAAGCGCCTCACCGCCTATCACGAAGCGGGCCACGCCGTCTGCCACTACTATTGCCCGACTCAGGATAAGGTCTCCGAGGTCTCGATTATCCCGCGCGGAATGGCCGGAGGATATACTATGGCCCTTCCCGAGCACGATAAATCCTATGTCTCAAAGACCGAGATGAACGAGCAGATAATCGTTCTTTTGGGAGGCAGGGCGGCGGAAAAGCTCATTTTAGACGACATTTCGACCGGCGCCTCTAACGACATCGAGCGCGCGACCGACACCGCCCGCAGCATGGTGACCCGCTACGGCTTCTCTGATAAGCTCGGCCCGGTGGTCTACGGCCATGACGACAACGAGGTCTTCCTCGGCAGAGACTACAACTCGACAAAGACCTATTCCGAGGTAATCGCCAGCGAGATAGACGCCGAAATGCGCGCGATAATCCATTCGGCCTATGACCGCGCCCAGGAGATACTTTCGGAGCACAAGGATCAGCTTACTTTCGTCGCCGAGTATCTTATCAAGCACGAAAAGATCAACGGCGAGCAGTTTGTCAAACTGATGAACGGCGAGGATCCCGACGCTGTCGAAGCAGTCCCGCCCCAGAGCGAGTCCGAGGCCGCCGAGGGAACCGTCTTCGCCCCTGAGCCCCCGAAGCAGGACAGCGAACCCGAGCAGAAGCCGGAAAACTGATTTAAATACAGCATTAAAGCGCTTGGTATTTACCGAGCGCTTTTTATATTTGAGTTTAGTAAATAGTTAAAGTTTTCAATTTAACTTTTCAAGAGACGAAACTTACACCTTCATTTTGAAATCATCTTGCCATTTCCCTTTCAATATGATATAATCGTGCTAATCCATCTGAAAGGAAAATCGCCATGCTTGTCAGCGTTGAACATATATGGAAATACTTTGAAGCAGACAACCCGATTCTCGAAGACATCAGTTTTTCGATCGAGCGGGGCGACAGAATCGGGCTGATCGGGGTCAACGGCTGCGGCAAGACCACACTTTTGCAGATCATCACCGACAGAATGAGCTTCGACCCGACTCCCGGCGGCGAGGGCGCGATAAACATCGCGCGGAACTGCACTATCGGCTACCTCGAACAGAACAGCGGAATGATCAGCGAAAACACTGTCGACGCCGAGATGCACCGGCCGTTTATTGATCTCGAAGCGGAATACCGCGAGATCACCTCTCTCTCAGAGAAAATGCAGACGCTGACCGGAAAGGAGCTCGAAGACGCCTCGGCGGAATATGCGCGGCTGAGCTCTCATTTTGAAGCCAACGACGGATATCTGATCGACGTCAGGATAAACACCGTTTTAAACGGAATGGGCTTTCAGGGAATCGACCGGAATCGGAAAGTCAGCTCGCTTTCCGGCGGTGAGCGTACAAGAATGGCGCTCTGCAAGCTGCTGCTCGAAGCGCCAGATCTTCTGATTCTCGACGAGCCGACCAACCATCTCGACCTCGATTCGACAATCTGGCTCGAGGACTATCTTAAAGACTACAAGGGCGCGGTCCTGATCGTGTCGCATAACAGATATTTTTTAGACAAGCTCTGCACCCGAATACTCGAGCTCGAAGACAAGAAGCTTAAGGCGTATAAAGGCAATTACAGCGCCTTTAAGGCGCAGAAAGCCGCCGACCTCGAACGTCAGGAAAAGCTCTATGAACAGCAGCAGCAAAAAATCAGGGAGCTGCAATTCTTTATCGACAAAAACCGCGTCTCGGCGACATCGGCGAAGCAGGCAAAGAGCAAACAGCATATGCTGGACAGAATAGTCGAGGAGGGCGTTGAAAAGCCGAAGAAGCCGAAAAAGCCGCCGCACATCAGGCTGGAATATGACATTACGCCGCCGAAGGAGGTCTTCGAGGCAAAAAATATCGACATAACCGTCGGCGAGGGCGAAAAAAAGCGCACGCTTATCGAATCGCTAAGCTTTGAGATCAGAAGAGGCGAAAAGGTCGGAATTATCGGGCCGAACGGGATAGGCAAATCCTCTATCCTCAAAACGATTCAGGGCATCAACCCCCACGAGCACGGGACTGTCCGCTGGGCGATGAATGTCAGAATAGCATATTTCGACCAGAAAAACGAGCAGCTCGACCCGCGCAGAACCGTCATCGACGAGGTTCACCACCGCTACCCGAGAATGACCGATCTCGAGGTCAGAACGCTTCTCGGCGGGGTGCTGTTGAGCGGAGAAAACGTATATAATCCGGTCAGGGTGCTGTCGGGCGGAGAGAAGACAAAGCTGAGCTTCGCGCTGATGATGCTCAAACGCGGGAATGTTCTTATCCTCGACGAGCCGACAAACCACCTCGACAGCGCGACCTGCGAGGTTCTCGAATCGGCGCTCGTGGAATTTGACGGAACAATGATTCTCGTCTCACACGACAGATACCTTCTAAACAAGATCGCGACGCGGATAATCGAGGTTTCAAAAAACGGCGTAAGGAGCTTTGACGGCAACTTTGACGACTATATGGCTGTCAAAGAGGCCGAGCGCGAGGAGGCCGAGAGGCTGGCGGCCGAGGTTTCAAGACAGCAGGAAAAGGAGCGGAAGCAATACCGCACCCGCGAACAGCGCGCGAGCGATACCCGAAGAAAGCAGGAGCAGCGCGGCCTCGAGGAGAAAATCGAGGGGCTTGAAGGCAAGATCGCGGCGGCTGAAAGCGAGCTTCAAAAGCCGGAGATCGCTGCGGATTATATCAGATACGGCGAGCTGTATAAAAAGCTCGAGGAGCTCAGAAAAGAGCTCGACGAGGCGATGGAGAAATGGGTGGAATATTGATTGAAGGTGGGAAACCCCGAACGGGTTTCCTTTAAACCTCTCCTGCATGGTCTTCGTCGCCGCTCCGGTCATAAATGTATAAAATTCGGGAAGTGAATTCCCGAATTTTATTATAAGTTCAGAAAATCATACTGAAAGTTTAATATGCCTTATATCCCTTCTACCCTTTCAACCTCCCAATCATCTCCTCAGTCATCGCCTCGACCGCCGAAAAGTCCATAGCTTCAATATAGATTCGCTCGAGGCTGTCGTGGACGCTCTTTGCCTCCGAAAGCGTGTCGACTGCCGCTGCGATCATCTCTCTGCGCAGACCGGCGTTGAACGTGATCCTCCTGCGCCGCTCGCGGAGCAGCTCGCGGTCATAGAAGCGCAGCGCGTTTATCACGGCTTCCGAGGGTTCCTTACCCTGCGGGAGCAGCGCGACATTCGCCTCCGGCACCAGTACCTGCTCATATGCGCAGCCGGGCAGAAAGACGTTTTTCGAGGCGATCACGTCATATCCCGCAGAGGCGGCGAGCTGTGAAACCCGCTTCAGAAGCGCGTCGGTTACCGAAAGGCAGGGGTCGGAGATCACATAGCGCTTCATTCCCTCAAAGGCTGCTTCCTGGGTTATTACCCCCTTCGGCGTCAGCGAGGTTATCTGTCGGAGGGCTATTTCACCCCGTCTGCCGGGCTTTTTCGGGAAGAGCTTCGCAGAAAGCCTTCCGGCATAGCTTTCGAGCTTTTGGGAGAGCAGCGCAGCCTCGCCGGCCGCCGAAATATCCGCCCCGAGACTCGATATCGCACCGAGATAGCGCCTTACCCGCTCATGGAGCTTTGAGTTTTCGTCACTCAGCTTAATTATTTCATCCGCGCGGCTGCGGAGCTTTTCCGGGTCCCAGAACCTGCCGAGGTCCAAAAGCCGCTCGCTCGCGCCGGGATATTTCGGCTCGAAGACGTGGGGCGAGGTGCCGTCGACAAAGATAACCCCTAGGCCGCGGAAGATGACCGCGTCGAGCGAGGAGGGGTCGGAGGAGCAGTAATAGAGCTCGACCGGGCCGGTGTCGCCGAGCGCAGAGGCGAGGCGCTTCATAACCGTCGACTTGCCGGTGCCGGGGCCGCCTTTGATGATATAGGTTAAGTATCTGCCGGACCTGATTTCGTCCGAAAAGTGAGTTTCAAAGCCGTCCGGCGTCGGACAGCCCAAAAAATATGTTCTGTTTGACATTCGCTTTCCTCCAAATACTTTTTCTATATAATATGTTCGGAGGAAAATGTTGTGAAAAGGGGGATCACGCTAATCTAAAGGATAAGGTATTTCGACTCCTGTCAATCTTTTACTCAAACCCAAATTCGGCGCCGCCGACGGTTATTTTCTCGATCTGAGAAATGTCGATCACGGTTCTGAAGCCGTAGTATATCCCGTTTTGTTCGGTTCCCCTGCCGGACAGAATATGCGCTGCTTCGTGGCTTGTAAATTCCTCCCAGCCCGGGCTTTCGGGGCCGAAGGAGTTGCCGGGCTCGGTGATTTCGGTGCCGTCCTTCAAGGTAAACACCAGCGGGAAATCATCATAGATACGCATTATCAGGTCGTGTGGAACGTCTTCGTCGGAATAGAGAAGCAGCCCGCAGCAGTCCATGTCGATCTTAAAACTCACGCCCTCGATCTCGGCCGCTTCTTTGCTCGTCAGCGTTTCGGGAATGACGCATTCCTCTTTTCTGGCGCTGAATTCAAAACCGCTGTCGTTGCTGAAGCTCCTGCCTGTGGGGTCGGTGAGCTTAAAACCATCGCAGTTGAAGACGATCTCGTCTGGTATTCCGCCGAAGGCGATACCGTTGAACGCGAACATCAGGACGCCGTCCTCGGCCGAAATAAGCTCGGCGTTTTGGGATATTACCCCGCCGAAATCGCTCCTGATCCCGAGCGGAGAAATTCCGTAGGCCGAGATGTGCTCCCATTCATAGTCGCAGGCCTCAAAGTCCTCGATATCCTCGGCGAAATCCGCGTCGTTGAGGTTGATTTCAAACGTCACCCAGTAGCCGCTGCGGCCGGCGACCATTCCGGTAAGCCTCGATTCGCCCGGCCCGAGCGGCGCGGCGTCCTCGCTCAAAAGCGAACTGCCGAGGCTTTCGAGGTCGATCGCGGTGAGCGATTCCGGGACGTTTGCGGCTTCGTTTTTTGAATCAATATAGCCCTTCATTTTTTCGAGGCCGCGCATATCCATAACCCTGCTTCCGATAGCAAATGCTGTTATTCCGCAAAGCGCAGCGGCAAGCGCCGCCGCGATGACGGTCGGGACGATCCTGCGGCGGGTTATTTCCTTCGGCTCCGCCTCGGCGAGAAATCTGTTGTCAATATTTCCGAGTGCTTCGGCTATTCTCGGTATTTTCATATTCTGTAACCTCTTTCCGTTAAATATTTTCTGAGCTTTTCACGGGTGCGAAAAAGGCTGGTCTTGACCTTCGGGGCCGTGAACCCGAAATCGCGGGTTATCTCTGCGACCGAGTCGAAATACCAGTATTTGCGCAGAAAAATGATCCGATCATCGCGCTTAAGCGTGTCGAGAAACGTGTTCAGAAGCTCGGTGAGGCCGCTGTCCGGCTCGGGAGAGCCGCTCTGATCGGGCAGGATATTTTCAAGCTCGTCGAGAGACAGGTTCACGCCGTCGAAGCGCTTTCGGCGCTTGAGAAATTTCAGGCGGTTGAGCGAGATATTTCGGACGATTTTCAGAAGATAATATTTCAACTCATCCGGCCTCTCGGGAGGGATCAAGTTCCAGAGCTTCAGATAGCTCTCGTTGACGCATTCCTCGGCGTCTTCCTTTGTTTTGAGAATGTTATATGAAACTCTCCGGCACTGCCCGCCGTATTTGAGCGATGTCTCGGCGACCGCCCTTTCGTCACGTGTGAAGTAAAGCTCAATTATTTCTTCATCTGTCAGCATTTTCTCACCCCTTTGCCTTACATAAATTAAGACAACATCTTTCCGGAAAAGGTTACGGAATATGAAATTATTTTATCCCGAGGACAGGTTGAAAGTCAATAGTAGAATTATGCGCGAAAAGCTTTTGGCAGTGTGTTAATCATAACTTCATCATGATAAATTCCAGGTTGCAAAAAACGTGTCGATCGGTCCATTGAAACCGGCGAAGATATAGCGTAAAATATAACTGCCAGCACCAAATAACAATACGGAGGTAATTTTGTGTTACAGACAATCGGTCAGGTTATTAAAAAGCTCAAAAAATAGCGGAGAATGACTCAGGAAGAGCTTGCGGAGGCGGCTTGCAGGCAGAAACTGCTGACAGCTTTGAACGCACAACACCGCTTTACTAGCGAGTTTTCGATGAATCTACCAATGAAGTGATGAGAAGCCGCTCACTCGTGGAGCTTTGCAGGTATTACAGGAAGACTGGAAATGTTGAGGCCGCCGTCCGTACTGCCGAATGGGGAGCCTTTTGGCTTAGCTCAAAGGAAGTCCTTATGACTAAGATTTCTGTAAGCCCGGAAACCGTCACTGCACACAGGAGTGGATATGCGTATGCGTTCAGGAGCTTGCGTGGAGTCTCAAAGAACTCGAATTTGACAACCCAAAAGATAAGGCCGATGCCCTGAGAAGAGCGCTTGCCGCGCTCGACCTGATATATTACGACGGAAACAAAGTGTGGGCAGACCATGTTTACACAAATGTTCGGACAGAACTCGCATATACTCTTGCAAGGTTAGAAGAGTATGACGGGGCGCTCTGGCAGCTCGCGATTCTTGCCGCCGATTCCCTGCCGCTCGGGAGTATGCGGCAACAAATTCCTTGATACGCTCGAATATGAGCGCACAATTTCCGACGCACACAGGGGAGTTTTGGAAGATTTACTGAGCCGGAATGTGTTTGACCCGATACGGGAAAAAGCGGCTTTCAAAGAGGTATGCAAAAAGAGCGAGAAGCTCTGCTGATTTGATGAAATTAAAGCAGCCCGCCTTCGCAAACACGATGGCGGGCTTTTGCTATTTTATTCCCGAAAGCTCCTTATATTTCTGCTTCGTTGCTTCTCCGCCGCGAATGTGGCGCTCCTGCTTGTTTATGTCTAAAATTACCCGGACTTCTTTATACAGCGACGGCTTTACTTTTTTCAATCTTTCACTGACGTCTTTATGCACCGTACTCTTAGAAATTCCGAACTCGTGAGCCGCCTGTCTGACGGTAGCCTTATGCTCGATTATGTATTCC